>CAMZLG010000028.1 GCA_947311495.1 uncultured Zetaproteobacteria bacterium | reverse complement strand
TGTTCAATCCTTATACTTCAAAAACTTCGACTGCGAAACCTGCTTATTTTTAAGCACTTGTCACGCAATCGTATTCATATTCAATTCAGGCTTCTTTAAAAGACTTTTACTCGCAACTACCTAGCCAACGATGAGGCTTGCAATGGAATATAAATAATTCCTTTTTAATCAACGCGACATATTCATTTATAGAAATGATAACCTGTGACTTCGCTAGTAGACTTGATAGGTTTGAGCTCTTGCTTCGAAGTCAACTCAAGGATACCCATGAAAAAAACTTTTAAATTAACCCACCCTAAAACGAAATATGCTAGGCTTGTTGATGCGGTGCGAAGTGACATCAAACGTTACCTCAAACGTGAACGTAAAAAAACGCTCCCTGAGGGGTTCGACACTTGGGACTTTGACTGCAAATTTGGCGCTAACATTGACGAAGCTAAAGTTCTTGATGTGTCAGAACTGTCCCAAGCCATTCATGAAGCAGAAACGCAAGGTTTAGAATCATTTTATGTTGAGATTTTGGCGAAAGCAGGACACCGACCACCCAAACCAGTCGCTAAAGAAGTAGAACACGAAACATAAGGTCATTAATTTTTAAACCGCAGTACCCGCAAGGGGCAGGCTTCTTGCCTACGGCAATTCATCACAGGACACAGCGTTCCACAGAGACAAACAGTGTTTTTAACTTGTCATGCCGTACTTGGTACTGCATCCAGTTGCTTAAAAAACATGGATTCCGCATCAAATGCGGAGCGAAGCAACGACCATAGGGAGATTAATGACGAATAACTTTCCCCCTTTGTTAGATTGCACCTAACTTCAACGTAATATTCACCCAATCATCATACACCAATTGCTCTGGGCGTTTTTTTGGATCTATGCCAATGCTCAGATAGTCTTCTTGAGTAAGTAAACCACGAAATTGATTGTAGATGGTTTTGCGGCGGTGCGCGAAACCTTGGCGCACTGTTTTTTGCAGAGCTTCAAAGCTGCATTTGGGTGTGTTGCCATGTGGCAAAAGCTGAATCACCATGGAGTGTACTTTGGGTGGTGGATTAAATGCGCCGGGAGGTAATGTAATTAGCTTTTTGGGCTTATAAAAATGGCGAACCAATACCGACAAACCACCATAAATTTTTGTACCCGCCTCTGCCACAATTCGTTGTCCGACTTCGCGCTGATACATCAGCACCATACCACCCGACAATGAAAATGAAGCCAATAATGCCGTTAAAGGTCCACTGATATTGTAAGGAAGATTGCCAACTATCCATTGAGGATTATCGGCTCGAACCACTTCAGTCAACACTTCCATCACATCACCATGCGCCACTTTAAGATTGGGGTATTCACTGGTTTTTCCCTGCCAAAATTCAGCAAAGCGGTCATCTTTTTCAATAATCGTAAGCTTGGACACACGCTCCAATACCGAAGTGGTAATCGCCCCAGGGCCAGGACCAATTTCAATTGCGCTCTCGCCAACGGGGATGGCTTCTGCAATAGTGCGTATAGCTTTTTGACTGACCAAAAAGTGTTGCCCCAAAGCTTTGTTGGCGCGAAATTGTCCATCTTGTGTAGGTTTTGACATGTCGCCACTATACAAAATCAAGGAGAAACATCCATGCAACATTGGTTCTTTTTAGCTGCTGCGATTGCCTTTGAAGTGATAGGCACAACATCCATGAAACTATCCCAAGGTTTCACCAAACTTATCCCTTCCATTGCTGTGGGTGTGTGTTTCATCGTTTCTTTTTCTTTATTTACCATTGCCCTCAAGAAAATCGACATGGGGCTAGCTTATGCGATTTGGGCAGGTGCAGGCACAGCGTTGGTTACCGCCATTGGCATTTTTTACTTCAAAGAGCCTGCGACCACCTTAAAAATGGTAAGCATTGCCTTGATTATTGCAGGTGTAGTGGGATTAAACCTAAGCGGAGCAAAACATTGAGTTTTACATTTCAAATCGACACAACATTCACAGATAAATTACCTGCCGACCCAGTCACCCACAATGTGCCTCGCCAAGTTGTGGAGGCTTGTTTTTCATGGGTGCAACCCAAACCCACCCAACAACCCAAGCTTCTGATTCATAGCCCTGAAGTCGCCGAACTTTTAGATTTAAACGAAAAAGACTGTGTATCCGACACATTCAGCCAAGTCTTTTCAGGCAATGCCTTGCTTGATGGCATGAAACCTTATGCCATGTGTTACGGTGGACATCAGTTTGGCAACTGGGCAGGACAATTGGGTGATGGTCGCGCCATGACGATTGCCGATGTTATCAACAGCAAGGGTGAACACTGGAGCCTACAACTCAAAGGTGCAGGTGAAACCCCCTATTCGCGTACTGCCGATGGTTTAGCCGTGCTTCGCTCATCGGTACGTGAATTTTTATGCAGCGAGGCGATGTTTCATTTGGGTGTTCCCACGACGCGCGCTTTGAGTTTGAGTCTCACAGGTGATGATGTTTGGCGGGATATGTTTTATGACGGGCATCCTGAATATGAGCCAGGTGCAGTGGTCTGCCGTGTCGCCCCATCTTTTTTGCGCTTTGGTAATTTTGAAATCTTTAGCAAACGCGGAGACCTCACATCGCTAAAAACCTTATTGGATTTCACCATCACCTCCTATTTTCCACATTTGATTAAGGGTAACATCACCACAGACACTTATGCTGCATGGTTTGCAGAAGTGTACGACACCACCAAAGATATGATTGTGCATTGGCAGCGGGTTGGTTTTGTGCATGGGGTGATGAACACGGATAATATGTCGATTTTAGGGTTGACCATTGATTACGGTCCTTACGGTTGGTTGGAAGATTACAATCCCGACTGGACACCCAATACCACCGATGTTGAATTTCACCGTTATGCCTACGGTAAACAAGCCTATATCGCCCATTGGAATTTGATGAAATTGGCTGAAGCCATTGCACCACTGTTTGAAAGCGTAGAGCCATTACAAAACATTCTGGATGATTACGCCACGCAATATAAGTTGGCTTGGCAAGATATGATGTGCCAAAAACTCGGGCTAAAACAATTTGATGAGGCGTTGGTAGAAAGCTTGATGAACACACTTGAAGTCATGGAAACAGATATGACGATTTTCTTCCGCAAGTTGGCAGATGTTGAGGCAGAGGACACTCCAGAGACATGTATCCAAACCATCAGCCCTGCATTTTACGATGATGACTGGCAAAACAAAGCCAAAAAAGTATGGCAAGACTGGTTTGAAGATTATTTAGGGCACTTAAAAACCAATGCAGTGGACAATCGCAAAGCAGCCATGAATCAGGTTAATCCCAAATATGTGTTACGCAATTATTTGGCGCAACTTGCCATTGACCAAGCCCATGAAGGTGATTTAAGTATGCTGCATGAATTGTTTGAAGTTTTAAAACTGCCCTATGCTGAACAACCCCAATTTGAAGCTAAATATGCACAAAAACGCCCCGATTGGGCAAAAGAAAAAGCAGGCTGTTCTATGCTTTCATGTAGCTCTTAGTTTAAATTTGAAACAAAAAAAGACCAAGTCCGAAAACTTGGTCTTTTATCAATAGTTATAAAAACTTAGCTATGGCTGCCGTGAGACTTGTCATCATCTGACTTATCATCGTGGGATTTATCATCTGAACTGCTATCATCTTTTGATTTATCATCAGACTTGCTGTCACTAGAGTGACTGTCCATGTGATGTTCTGCAACCATAAATGATTTTTCTAGGTTTACAGTTGTTGCAGAAGCATTTGCTGCAAACATAAATAATGCTAAAATTGAAAAAACTGTTGTGCGTATCATATAAAAAAGACTCCATTATTGGTATTTCTAAGCGGCGGAGTGTCTTGTGAATGACCAAACTGTCAAGGGCATATCACACCACTCTCGACTTATTGCACGTATTCAGCCTTAACGACTTCTATGTCCGCATCTTGCATTAACGAACTAATCCAAGCCTGTATTTTCTCTTTCTCAAGAATGCTTTGAATTTCCACTTTCACATCTTCAAATGCAGGTATTTGCTGCTCTCTTTCACCCAACCATTGCACAATATGCCAACCAAATTTTGTTTTAATGGGTGCGCTTAACGGGCGTTTTTCTGAAAGCTTGAACACAGCAGTATCAAATGCAGCCACCATATCCCCTTTGGCAAACCAGTTTAAATCGCCTCCGCGCCCTTTGGTGCTATCATCAATAGAAAACTGTGCTGCCAAGGTTGGAAAGTTTTCAGGGTTCGCTTTAATTTGTTTTAACAACTCAATCGCAGTTTGTTTATCTGCCACCAAAATATGCCGCGCATGGATTTGTTTGGGAATCATAAAATCTACTTGATGTTTCTTGTAGTAAGCTTTGATTTCTGCATCGGTTGCTTGTTGCATATCTCCATGCTGCCAATCACGAACACCTTGAATCAGCACTTCATCATCGGCCTTGCGCATACGGTAAGCAATCAACGGGTCTAGGTTTAAGCCCATTTTTCTTGCCTTCTGCGCCACCACTTCTCGTTTAATCATCACAGCCAATACCTGCCCACGCGCAGCATCATCTTGCATAATATATCGCATGGTTTCCGGCAAACTCATGATTTCAAAATCAATGTCTGACTCATAGATTTTTCTATCGCCCACTTCTGCCACCACAGGGCTTGATTCTTGCTGTTGCAAATCAATGCCTGCATCATCTTTACACGACACCACAGCCAACATGATTAAACTTATGAATAATAATCGTTTCATTTCAACCTTCGCATGACAGAATATATGCGCTAGCGTATCGCCATAGATTAAGAATTGCTATTGAAACGCATGATGCAATCAAAAAGGAGCTTCCATGTCACCAGCAGTGATGGCCATTGTAGTCTTGAGCTTATACCTCACCTTCTATCATTTTTACGCCAAACGCGTACTTGGACGCAAAGTTTTTGAGCTGGATGATACCAACATCACACCCGCCCACAGCATGAACGATGGTGTGGACTATGTGCCTGCTAATAAATACATTTTATTTGGTCACCACTACGCATCCATTGCAGGTTTAGCACCCATGCTTGGTCCTGCGATTGCTGTGATTTGGGGTTGGTTACCCGCTTTGTGTTGGGTGGTCTTTGGGACACTATTGATTGGTGCTGTTCACGATTTTTCCGCATTGATACTTTCTTCTCGCTACAAAGGAGAAAGTGTGGGCAGCATTGCTAAAGATGTCATTTCGCCACGCACCCGCCTACTGTTTCTTCTGGTGATTTTCTTCCTTGTTGCGCTGGCTATGGGCGTGTTCGTCTTGGTCATTTCAGGGTTATTTGCCGCACCTGATGCCGCCAATATTGCAGCAACCGCACACCCCGAAGCGGTGTTTCCAACTTATTCCCTTATGCTCATTGCCATGGTCATTGGGTTTTTGGTGTATAAAAAGAACTTACCTGTTTGGCCATTGATTGGACTTGGTTTTGTTGCCATGTTGGTCACCACATGGTGGGGCTTGGATAACCCTGTCACAGGTTTTACCGCTAAAGATTGGACTTGGTCGCTGCTTGTCTATGCCTTTTTAGCCAGTGTGTTGCCTGTTTGGTTATTATTACAACCGCGTGATTTTCTTAATTCCCTGCTTTTATATTTAGCACTCGCCATGATGTTGATTGGCTTTTTCATGCTCGACCCTGAGTGGGTCGCCCCCGCCATCAACCCCAACCCAGAAGGCGCACCTCCTATGCTTCCCTTCTTATTTATTGTGATTGCTTGTGGCGCAGTTTCAGGCTTTCACGGCATTGTCGCATCAGGTACATCATCCAAACAATTGGATAAAGAATCCGATGCACCCTTGATTGGTTACGGTGGCATGATTGGTGAATCATTATTGGCATTGCTTGCTGTGCTTGCCACCACCGCAGGTGCATTTAGCACCCGCGCCGACTGGGAAGCCTTTTATGGTTCTTGGGGGCAAGCCGTTGGGCTTCATCAAAAGCTTGGTGTGTTTATTCAAGGCAATGCCAACTTTATCCATCAGCTTGGTGTGCCTTATGATTATGCTGCAGCATTTATCAGCGTGGTGGTGGTTGGTTTTGCCATGACTTCAGTGGACACAGGTGCAAGGTTGTTGCGCTTTAACATCCAAGAAATTGGTAAAACCATCAACATCAAAGCCTTGGACAATCGCTATTTAGCAACATTACTTGCCGTGTCCGCCATGGGTTTCTTCGCTTTCTTTGAAATGAATGGCAAACCCGCAGGTTTGTTTTTATGGACGCTCTTTGGCACCACCAATCAAGTGTTGGCAGGTTTAACTTTGCTTACTGTTACCATCTATTTATACCGCAAAAAGAAACCTATTCTCTACACCTTGTTACCCATGTTACTGGTGCTTGGCACCACGATTGCAGGTATGCTTATGGGCATCAACAAAGCCATTGGTAAAGAACAATGGACAGTGGCTGCAGTTGGTTTTGTTATCTTTGCTTTGGCAATTTGGGTATTGATTGAAGCTTTACTTGTTGTACGTAAAATAAAAAATGAACGCCGAACTTAAATAAAGCTAGTATTTCCTAAGGAGACTTTATGAGTAAAAACACGCCATACACCTATGTCTTGGACACCAATGTGTTGATTCATGACCCCAATGCTCTGCTTCGATTTGATGAGCATCATGTGGTCATTCCCATGGTGGTTTTGGAAGAGATGGACAAGGTGAAGCGTGGCATGGATGAAATTGCGCGCAACATCCGTGAAGTCTCGCGCACCTTGGATGTTATAAGCGCAGGTGATGAGCCGCTTGAGGAAGGGTTTAAGCTCAACGGTGGAGGCAGGTTATTCTTTGAACTGGATGACAAAACCGATGGTTTGCCCGAAACATTCACTCAAGGCATGGCGGATAACCGCATCATTGCTGTTACCATGCGCTTGCAGCAAAAGAACCCTGATAAACGGGTGGTCTTGGTCTCCAAAGACATCAATATGCGCATCAAAGCGCGCGCTCTGGGTTTGAATACAGAAGACTACCGCTCTGACCGTGTGGTTGAAGATATTGATGTATTGTCCACAGGTAATATATCGCTAACCCATGAACAATGGGAAGATATGGCAAAGGATATGGTGGTCTCAGAAATTGAGCATGGCAGCCGTTATGTGGTGCAATGGTCAAAATCGCTACCTTTGCCTTTCATCAATAGTTTTATCAATTTGCCCGGTGAACATGAAGTTTCTTTGCGCTGTATAAGCATTGAAGATGAGCAAGTCACCTTGGATGATACCTATTCCTACCGCAGTGACCGCCATGCAGTTTGGGGTGTCAAAGCACGCAACAATGAACAAAACCTTGCGATGAATTTACTCATGGATGCTGACCTTGATTTGGTCGCGCTCATGGGTTTGGCAGGCTCAGGTAAAACATTATTGGCACTGGCTTGTGGCTTGCACCAAACCTTAGACATGGGTTTATATGATAAGATTCTTGTCACCCGCGCTACCGTGCCCATGGGTCAAGACATTGGCTTTTTGCCTGGCACTGAAAAAGAAAAACTAGAGCCTTGGATGGGTGCAATCACGGATAACTTATCTTATCTTTTGGATGAACCCACCAATGATATTGGTTCACTTTTGGGGCAACATCGCATTGAAATTGCTGCCCTTTCTTTTGCCCGTGGGCGCACGTTCACCCGCACATGGCTGATTATTGATGAAGCGCAAAATTTAACGCCACATCAAATGAAAACCTTGGTCACACGCATGGGTGAGGGCTCAAAAATCATCATTTTGGGCAATAATGCCCAAATTGACACCCCTTATCTCACTTCACATACCAATGGCTTAACCCTTGCCGTTGAGCGTTTCTCCGATTGGGACTTTGCAGGGCATGTCATGCTGAAAGATAGTGAACGCTCTCGCTTGGCAGCACACGCTGCAGAAGTGTTATAAACCTTGCTACACGCACTTAAACAAAACCCACTGATGCTGGCAGGGGCAATGATTGTTGCTTTTGTTTCCATCATTGCGATTTTCGCCCCATGGCTTGCGCCGTATGACCCAGACCATATCGTGATTCGTGATATGCTGCTACCGCCGTCTGCTGAACATTGGTGCGGCACAGACACTTTAGGTCGTGATGTCTTTTCACGGCTTTTGTATGGTGCGCGTATTTCATTATTGGTCGGTTTAGTAGCTGTGGGCATTGCGCTTTTGGTCGGCACGATTTTGGGCGCGATTGCAGGTTATGCAGGTGGACTGTGGGATAATATCATCATGCGCTGGACAGATATGGTGCTTTGTTTTCCAACTTTCTTCCTCATTTTGGCTGTGATTGCATTTTTAGAACCATCCATTTGGAATATCATGATTATCATTGGTTTAACCTCTTGGATGGGTGTCACTCGTCTACTTCGCGCTGAATTTCTAAGCCTTAGAGAGCGCGAGTTTGTGCTTGCCGCACAAAGCATTGGTACACCACCTTTGCGTATGGTGTGGTCGTATATGTTACCCAATGCCATGGGACCATTGCTGGTCTCCGCCGTGCTTGGTATTGCAGGTGCTGTGTTGATTGAATCTGGCTTATCCTTCTTGGGGCTTGGTGTGCAACCGCCCACAGCATCGTGGGGTAATATGCTCACCGAAGGCAAAGATAATATCCAAATTGCATGGTGGTTATCTGTCTACCCTGGGCTAGCCATTTTGATTACGGTCTTGGGTTATAATCTATTGGGTGAAGGGTTAAGGGATGTATTTGACCCCAAACTTCAAGCCAAATGAGTTCACATGAACATTATATGCAGCTTGCTTTGGCACAGGCAAAACTTGCCGCAGACATTGACGAAGTGCCTGTGGGTGCAGTGTTGGTCACCGAAGATAAGCAAGT
The DNA here is from genome assembly GCA_947311495.1 of uncultured Zetaproteobacteria bacterium. Classification (GTDB taxonomy): domain Bacteria; phylum Pseudomonadota; class Zetaproteobacteria; order Mariprofundales; family Mariprofundaceae; genus Ghiorsea. The sequence continues at coordinate 14,579 of CAMZLG010000028.1, read as the reverse complement.
GTTTACAGCGCACAACGCACCCATCGCAAACCATGATGCCACTGCACATGCTGAAATCGAAGTCATACGCAAAGCATCAGCATGCATTGACAACTACCGCTTATTAAACAGTGTTTTATATGTCACTTTAGAACCGTGTCTGATGTGTTCTGGTGCTATCATTCATGCAAGAATTGGCACAGTCGTGTATGGCGCAAATGATGAAAAGACGGGTGCGGTTTCATCCCTTTATCAAGCTTTATCCGATAAAAGATTAAACCATCAACCCAGCATCATTTCAGGCATCTTAAAAGAGAAATGTAGCCAACAGCTTCGCAATTTTTTCAAAGCCAAACGGTTAGCCAAGAAACGTGGCTGAACCACTCAAACTGTTATACAATCAAACTTATATCGACAAACTTGTTGATAGATTAAAACAGCAATACCCAGCTTTTGATGGTCAACAATTTAACACGCTTATTTTTGATAAACATTGGAAAAATAAAGAACTCAAACAACGTATGCGGCATATCACAGAATGTTTATTTGCCTGTTTACCCGACAACTATGAACAAGCTTTAAATATACTCAAACCTGTGTCCAAACATTTCGGTGGATTTGAAGCGATGTTTTTCCCTGACTTTGTCGAGCTTTATGGCATGGAACACTATGATATTTCCATGGAGGCGCTGGAGCATTTTACCCAATACTCATCCTCTGAATTTGCCATTCGTCCCTTTATTCTCCAAGACCCTGAACAAACCATGCAACACATGAATACGTGGGCAAAACATGGTAATGAACATGTGCGCCGCTTGGCAACAGAGGGTTGCCGCCCTCGCCTGCCTTGGGCAATGCAATTACCTTTATTTATAAGTGACCCAAGCCCTGCTTTAGAAGTTTTAGAGAAACTTAAACATGATGAAAGCTTGTACGTGCGGCGTAGTGTTGCCAACAACTTGAACGATATTGCCAAAGACCATCCAGACATCGTATGCGCTATTGCAAAGGATTGGCTTGGGTTTGATAAAAACACCGATTGGTTGGTCAAACATGCTTGCCGAACTTTATTAAAACAAGCTCACCCTGAAGTATTGGCATTGTTTGGTTACACACCTGCCGAACATATAAAAGTTGATAATTTTGCTGCGGATATGGATGTTGGCTGGGGCGATAAAGTCAGTTTTTCTGCAGATTTAACCAGCAACCAACCTTTGGGGAAATTACGTTTGGAGTTTGCCATTGATTTCATGAAGTCCAACGGCAAAACAGCACGAAAAGTGTTTAAAATATCGGAATCAGATATTCAAAATAAACATAAACACATTCAAAAGACTTTCAGCTTCAAGCCCATTTCCACCCGCAAGTATTATGCAGGGCAGCACCAACTCTCTCTTATCATCAACGGACAAAACGTAGCCCAACAACATTTTATTTTACACACGGAGGATATACATGAACAAGTTAAATGATTCAGAGATTAAACAAGCACTACTCAACTTAAATGAGTCATGCAAGAAACCTTGGCAAATCAAAGATGATAAACTTCATAAGTCATTCAAGTTTAACAATTTCGTAGCTGCATTTGGCTTTATGAGCCAAGTCGCCATTCTCGCTGAAAAAGCAGACCATCATCCCGAATGGTTTAATGTGTATAATCGGGTAGATATTGACTTAACCACGCATGAAATAGGTGGCATTTCACAGCGTGATTTTGACTTGGCGCAACAGATTGAAAACACTTTGATACAACCCTAAATTAACCATAATTTCTTTATCAATACAATATGATAAACTTGACTATAATAGTCGGAAATAGATTCACTAGAGGAAGGTCATTATGAGTATTTTATCATGTCATCGAAAAACAATCATGGCAGGCTTTGTCTTGCTTGCTGTTATTTTAGGTATAGCCGTCGCAAAAGATGGTGAAATACCCAACGCATTTGATATATCACGCTATTTCCATGTTCTTTCAGGTATCATATGGATTGGTTTGCTATATTACTTCAACTTTGTACAAGTGCCATCATTGGGCAATGTATCTGCGGAAACCAAAGCAGACTTATTCAAAGAGGGTAGCATTGTTCGCCGCGCATTATTCTGGTTCCGCATGGGCGCACATACAACATTACTTTTCGGTATCGTGTTGTTAGCCAGCTTAGGTGAAGCCATTACTGTTGATATTATGATTGGTGCAACATTCGCTATCATCATGTGGTTCAACGTAACCTTCATCATTTGGCCAAACCAAAAGAAAGTGATTGGTATAGTTGAAGCAGATGCTGATACTAAAGCAGCAGCAGGTAAAAAAGCATTGGTGGCATCACGCATCAACACCTTGCTATCCATTCCCATGTTGTTCTTGATGTTTTCATCCACACATTTCCAGATTTTCTAAATTAACTAAGGCACAGTAACGATAGGTTTATTTTTTGTTGTTTGTGGCTTAAACTTAGGCTCTGGTTGATTCTATCAGCTAAAAAAAGAATGAAGAAGGTAATCATCATGAATGTTGACCAACATTTAAAAGTTGCACAATGGCACATGGAACAAGCGCGTTTACACGCAACAACAGAACACACTTGCGGCTGCCCAGTAAGTGAAGAATATCAACGTATCATTGATATTGTTGAATCTGACGAAAAAATCGAAGAAGATTTGAGCTGCTCAGTTCAAAGCTAATCGAAGTCAAACCTGTATTGAACCGCTCGATGGGAAACCATGAGCGGTTTTTTTGCTTATATTTTAAATCTTGTCATTTCGACTAAGCGTAGCGCATGGATAAATATTTAGGCGTGCTTAGAACTAAAACCTACTTCTTACGAAATACCGAGCCGCGAAAATTGCCCGCCAAGTCTGTATAATCTTCAAGCTTCAGCAGCGTGTCAGGTGTGTTCGGCATACCACATAAACCCGATTCCAACACCAACAACCCACCATCCTTAAGATAGTGATGTGCATCTTGAAGCAATTTATCCAACAAGGTCAAACCCGATGCCTCATCGGTCAGCGCAAAGCGCGGTTCAAAGCTGAGTTCCGCTTCCAAATCAAACATTTCTTCTTGGCTAACATACGGCGGATTGGACACAATCACATCAAATTGACTGTCCACAGGCAAAGCTTGATACAAATCGCCCTGTAAGAAGGTCATACGCTGTTTTACACCCAAGTTATCCGCATTGGCCTGCGCTACTTTCAACGCTTTATCGGATATATCACATGCCGTCACCAAAGCATTCGGATATTCCTTAGCCAAAGAAATAGAGATACACCCTGAACCTGTGCCAATATCGAGAGTAGTTAAGTTTTCTTGCTGATCAGGTTGATATTTCAACACCATTTCAATCAAGTGCTCTGTTTCAGGGCGCGGCACAAGCACATCAGGCGTGACCACAAACGCATCTTTCCAAAATGCTTTAACACCCAAAATATAAGCCAGTGGTTCTCGATTGATTCGCCGCTTGAGCATGGCTTCAAACTTCGCCATCACATCATCTGGCACGTCATCATGCGCTTTGATAATCAAATCCGTTGGCGACACACCCCAAGCAGCCATCAACATCAATTCCGCATCTTTGCGTGGTGCATCAACACCTGCTTGCTCTAATAAATTAACATTCTTTAGTAAAAATAGTCGAACATTCATCACTTATAACATTTTATTATCTGACAAGTATTTCTTACCTTTTGTTAAAAGAGAGTAAGTGCCAGATATGTTGTCATAAGTCAAATACTTACTATGGGATAGTTCTTCTAGTGCAAGTTCCCATTCAATAGTATGTACGCCTGCTACTTGCAGAGCATCCTCCTCTAAATAACTTTCGTTATATTTTACAAACGCTTTTAAAATCCTCTCTTTTAACTCTGAAAGTTTCTCCGTTTCTTTTTGCCTATTTATGTTTCGAATAGCCGCTTTCTTGTACCGTGCGTGGTTGTTTGCATCTTCCCCTTCATAAGAAACCCCTAAATATTCTCCTGCTTTCACACTTTGATTGAACACCTTCCCCAAAGTTCTTTTTTCTCCATCATCAAGCTTAGCCCAATCTTCTTTGCCCATAAGCTGTTCAAAACTAAAGTTTCCTGTGGGCAACCGATCCACTTTCCTTTTTATATCATATTTTTTCAATTTGGCTCTATCGAAGGCATGTACTTTAGTAGTTTTATTTTCTAACTCTGTTACCCTTTTCAATAAAACTGGGTCCTTTTCTGCATGTCTTTTTAGCTCTTCAATTTCTGATAACAATGCTTCAATTTGTTTTCTATGCTTTTCTTCCTGTTGGTTATACTTGTTCTCAACCTCTGCCATTTTTCTATAAATTTCACGTGACTCTTCATGGCTTAACCGACGAAGACCCTCTTCTTTCTGCTTAATTTCTCGCAACTCTTTTTGTTTCTTTAAACTGTGTTCATAAACAGGTTTCGCTAAAAGGGGATATAGATAAATATATGAGAGTGTAACCATCGCAGGAATAAGCAACGAGTGGATGATAATACCTAGCCACAAAATTTGTTGCTCAAAAAAAGGAATATTTGAAAATAATATATCTATTGTATGAAATTTTGACTGCAAATCTTCACTAGAAAAAACCGTCAAAACTACTTTGAAATTAACCAACAACCACGAAAGAAGAAACGCCCCAAACAACGGGCTTGATGTTCTATCATATAAAAATGCCTTTATAGACTTATACATATCATCCATATTTACCTCCCACTTTTCGAGTCACTACCATCACGTTTGCCGAAACTTTGTTAAGAACAAGGCAAAGACGCGCAGTGTGCTCCTGCACATGAGCATCTTTAACGCAGTGCTTAGGCAAAGTAGTGGTGAACCTACTACTTCTGCCCTGCAAGCAATTCTGCTTGATGATGCGTGATTAATGGTTCAATAAGCTCATCCATCTCACCATTCATGATTTGGTCGAGTTTATACAATGTAAGGTTGATGCGGTGGTCGGTGACTCGTCCTTGCGGATAGTTGTAGGTGCGAATGCGTTGCGAGCGGTCGCCTGAACCCACCATATCTTTACGTGCTTCGGCACGTTCTGAATCTTTTTCCGACTGTTCTTTATCTAACAATCTCGCTTGTAAAACTTTCATAGCTTGGGCTTTGTTTTTATGTTGGCTGGCTTGGTCTTGGCATGTCACCACCAATCCCGATGGTGCATGGGTTAAACGCACTGCAGATTCTGTTTTATTCACATGCTGACCACCTGCACCTGATGCGCGGTACACATCAATACGCAAATCTTCAGTGCGGATATTGATTTCCACTTCTTCGGCTTCGGGAAGGATGGCAACGGTACAAGCAGAAGTGTGAACGCGACCACCCGATTCCGTTTCAGGCACACGTTGAACGCGATGCGCACCCGATTCAAATTTGAATACCGCAAACACATCAATTCCTGTCACTTGAGCTATAATTTCTTTGTATCCACCAATACCAATATCGCTGCTGGTTAACACCGACACTTTAAAACCTTTACGCTCAGCATAACGGCTATACATACGAAATAAATCCGCAGCAAACAAAGCTGCTTCATCACCGCCCGTACCTGCACGGATTTCAAGAATCACATTGCGGTCATCATTGGGGTCTTTGGGTAATAATAAAGTATCTAAGCGCGATTTGCTGGCAATCAGCTCTTCTTTCAGCTCAATGATTTCCATTTGTGCCATGTCTTTCAGCTCAGGGTCGCAACCTTCTTCTGCCATCATCTCTTGGTTGTCTTTGATTTGTTGGTCAACCGATAAATAATGTTCTGCTTCATCGGCAACAGGCTCAATGGCGGCATATTCTTTGGAAATCTTGGTGTATTTGTTGGGGTCTGATGTGATTTCGGGGTCTGCCATCATCACAGACAGGTCATTTTTCTTTCTTAGTATCTCATCCAGACGCGTGTTCATCGGACTCCCGAGGTTTATCTTTTTTCTTCTTATCGTGAATAGGTTTTGCGGCAAATAATCGGCTTGCTGCACCCATCAGTAAGTCACCTTCAATATCATCGGGTAATGTTTTAAGCGTTTGCATGGTGGGGTGCACAAACCGCTTCATCAAAGCTTTGCTCAATCGCTCAACTGCTTCTGCTTGCTCAGGGCTTAAATCTTTAAGGTAACGTTTTGCTTTTTCTAACTCATCACGTCTGGCTTGTTCCACTTGCTGCTGAATACCACGAATCAAAGGAACGGACTCCAATGATTTCAGCCATGCCAAAAATGAAATGGCATCTTCTTCAATCAACACTTTGGCGTGTTCGGCTTCTTTCTCACGATTCTTTTGATTGCCCTGCACCACTTGTTGCAAATCATCAATATCATACACATAAGCACCCGAAATATCGGCAATGCGCGGGTCAATATCGCGTGGTACGGCAATATCCACCAAAAACATCGGCTGCCCTTTACGTTTTTTCATGGCGGGTTTCACGTCTTCGGGCAACAAGACATAGGTAGATGCACCCGTACCTGAAATCACAATATCTGCCCTATCCATATAATCAGGCAATTCATCCATGGTCAGCGCATGACCTTCAAATTCCAAAGCTAGCTTTTTAGCACGTTCCAGCGTTCGGTTTGCCACCAATATTTCTGTGCAACCATTGGCTTTCAAGTGGGTTGCTGCAAGCTCCGCCATCTCACCTGCACCGACTAGGAGCACTGTTTTACCTGATAAATCACCAAAAATTCGTTTGGCAAGCTCCACCGCGCACGATGAAATATTCACTGCCTGCCTACCGATAGATGTTTCACTGCGCGCACGCTTGGCAGCAGCAAATGTGGATTGATACAAACGATGTAAAATATGACCTGCTGTTTTTGCTTCCAAAGCAAACTCATACGATGCCTTAACCTGACCCAAAATTTGCGGTTCGCCCAAGACCAAAGAATCCAAGCCCGATGCCACGGAAAACAAATGACGCACTGCATCATCTGTAGTGTAGGCATACAAATGTTCAATCACATCCGCTAACGGCATGTCCGCTTTCTTAGCAAACCATTCATGGGCAATGGCAATGGCAGCATCCGGGTCATGCGTTACAAGAGTCATTTCAACACGGTTACATGTGGATAATAATGCCGCCTCACGAATCGAAGGACGTGTAATTTTTCTTTGGAGAATGGCTTGAATATCAGACTCAGGCACAGCCAAACGCTCCCGCAATTCAACAGGCGCTGTTTTATAATTTAAACCAATATGGCAAATTCTCATGAGCAAAGCCTAAACAAGCTTATCGGTGTGTCCATCTTCAATCAAATCCAAGTCTATTTTTGTAACACTATCCTTAGATTTAACGCAAACAAATGCCAACACATCCAAACGCCCTTTTTCGGATAAACGCACGCTTAATTGAAGATGCTGTTCAGGCATCACATCCAATAAATCCTGTGTTATGGGTTCATCTTCAAAGTGAAAATAACCCAAACATTGAAACCCTAAATCTTGCCAAACCGATAATGTTTGCTGTTCATCACCTTCATCCTTGAGCATGGCAACCTTCTGAATCAGGCTAGGGTTTTCTTGGTCTGCACCAATTAAACCACGGTATGAATACCTTTCATCCGCCACCAAAGCTTGATGAAGAATCCATTGCAATGCACTTCGAGAAATATATGTAGGCTGTTGATTTGATGTTGGCATAAGTGGGCGCAACATTGCGGCGTAATGATTTGATGTCAACGCATACGATGAAATAATTGTGACATCCATCATATTGCGTCATACTGCCGCACCTAAACTTGACGCTCTGGGTGGGGATGATTAACAACCTCAGTCCGTTAATTTTAAAGTCAAAAGGAGCATGAAAGCGCGTGAGTCATTTTTCAGTTATGTTGGTTCCCGATTCTGGGCAAACAAAAACCTACCGTTTAAGCCGCAATAAATTGCGTTTGCTTGTAGCCGCTTTGGTGCTTTTGGTTGGCGCAGGTATTGCAGGTGCTTATGCCTTATATACTAGCTTTGATGCTCGCCAAAACCTTAATGCTACCCTTGAAAAGCTTGATGCTGAGCGCCAAATCTTTGCCCACCAAAAGCTTAACCTTGAATCCAAGCTTAAAGCTGAACAAGAGAAAATGAATGTGTATGCGCGTTCTGTGGGTCAAATGCAAGCCCGTCTGGCGCGACTTGATTCGCTTGGCAAGCGCCTTATTCAATCATCGTCCATCAGCCCAACAGAATTCAATTTTGATGTGAAACCTGCATTTGGTGGCCCACGTATTCCCGTTGAAAGCTCAGTCGCTGACCTCGATCTTTTTGGACAGATTGAACAAGTTGAATCTCAAATCTCAGCCCTGGACACCAAACTCGTGGCTGTGAACTATTTATTGCAAGATGGCGTGGAAGAGAAAAATGCGCGCCCTCATGCATGGCCAGCAGAAGGCGGCTGGTTAAGTTCGCACTTTGGTATTCGCACTGACCCTTTCACTGGCAAAAAAGCGATGCATAGGGGTGTTGATATTGCCAACCGCTTTGGCGCACCTGTCTTGGCAACAAGCCGAGGCGTAGTGATTTATTCGGGTAAAATGAAAGGTTATGGTTATTTGGTCGAAATTGAACATGGTTATGGTTACCGCACCCGCTTTGGGCATATGTCTGCAGCAAACGTGTCCGTGGGTGATATTGTTGAACCCAACCAAATGATTGGTCGCGTCGGTTCATCTGGGCGCTCAACAGGACCACACTTGCATTATGAAGTGCGCCGCAATGGGCAAGCGCTTAACCCTGCCAACTTTATTCCTAAAAGTTAGTTTATACTTCCTTCAAACATCTAATCTTTGCTCATTGAAAATTAGAACAAAAAAAGGGTGTCAGCCGAAAGACTGACACCCTTTTTATATGAACCGTTAAAAGTTAAGCTGCTTTTACAACTTTTCCAGAACGTAGGCATGTAGAGCATACGCGGATTTTTTTAGTCTGACCGTTTAATTGTGCACGAACATTATGTAAGTTCGGTAAAAAACGACGACGTGTTGTATTGTGAGCATGACTCACATTATTGCCACTCATAGGGCCTTTATCACAAATGTCACAACGCTTTGCCATGATAACCTCCAGTTAAAACCGAGCCGCACTTTAATCAACAGAATTAAGATTACAAGCACTAAATCAAACCTCAGACTTCCATAGACGATGATGACCAATATTGGCAGCATTGCAGCCATGTTCCACTTCCCTCAATCCACACTTGAAACATCACGCGCTGTTATCCTTGCCGCAGGTTTGGGCACACGCTTAAAATCATATACCGAACATAAACCCAAAGCCTTGATGTCCATCGCCGATGAGCCCGCCATTGTCCGCGTGATTCACAGCCTTGTCGCCCAAGGCATCCATGATATTGCGATTAACTTGCATCATCATGCCGATTTAATTCAAAACACATTAGGTAATGGTAATCATCTCAACGCCAACCTCTATTATAGTTATGAATCATCCCTGCTTGATTCGGGTGGTGGCGTGCGCACCGCCCTTGATTTATTGCCCCAAGGTGAAGCTGTGGTGGTACATAATGTCGATATTTTAAGTGATATTGATGTCAAAGCACTCGCCAGTCATTGCCCTGAAGGTGGAAGCGCACTTGCCTTGGTTCATAACCCCAAACACAATCAAGACGGAGACTTTTCACTTGTCCAAGGTCGAGTCATTGCAAAACAAAACCCTTCATTGACGTTTTCGGGTGTTTCAGTTTGGGATGAATCAGTTCTAAGAACATATCCAAGCAAACAAAACTTTTCACTCATCAAACCCATACAGCAAACCATGGCTGATTTATCTTGTGCAGGTGTGCTGCATCAAGGATTTTGGTTTGATATTGGTCGCCCCCATGATTTAATACAAGCCAATCGTTTTTATCGTGAGGTTTATTGATGATATTACATCCCCAACTGGCAAAGGATTGTTTTGTGCTTGGTCGCTTTGAATTATCCGTGTTGCTGATGATGAATGATAACCAATACCCATGGTTTATTTTGGTGCCACAACGCGAAAACATCTCTGAAATCCATCACATGACCGAAGCTGATCAACAATTGCTACTGCAAGAATCTAGCCGACTTTCCATTGCCCTTGAACAAGCCTTTGATGCCGATAAAATCAATGTTGCCGCTTTGGGTAATGTTGTGCCGCAACTGCATGTCCATCATATCGCCCGCTTTAAACATGATGCCACTTGGCCCAAACCTGTATGGGGCGCACGCCCTGCTCAGGCATATACCCATGAGGAGAAACATACCGTGATTCAACATATTTTATCTTATCTGCCAAATCTACAGACGGTGAATGTATAATGGATGTCACATCCATTTTACAAGGCATCAGCATTTGGGCGTTGCCCGTGTTGCTCGCCATTGTGTTGCATGAAGTAGCGCACGGTTGGGTTGCCGATAAATTGGGTGACAGCACTGCCCGATGGATGGGTAGGTTAACTTTAAACCCTATCAAACATATCGACCCCATTGGCACGATTTTGATTCCCTTGCTTTTGGTGGTTTCAGGTGCTGGTTTTGTATTTGGTTATGCCAAACCTGTGCCGATTAACTTTAGAAAGTTGAATAATCCAAAACGTGACATGGTCTGGGTTGCCCTTGCAGGCCCACTCACCAACTTGGCACTTGCTTTCATTTCAGTGGGTCTATTATCTATTACCATTCATTTGCCTACGGCTTTGAATTGGTTTGCTGAGCCACTCGCGGCAATGCTTCAAGCATCCATTATCATCAATGTTGTGCTATTTGTGGTCAACCTTGTGCCTCTGCCTCCTTTGGATGGTGGGCGTGTTGCAGTTGGTTTGTTGCCTAATCCTTTGGCATATCAGCTTGAACGGGTTGAACCTTATGGTTTCTTTATCCTGGTTGGTTTATTGATGTTAGGTGTTTTTCAAAGTGTGCTTGGCCCCATTATTTATGGCATCACCAAAGCATTGATGACATTGGTTGGCTAACCGATACCATTCGCCCATGGCAATTCTTAATAAACGCGCACGACATGAATATCATATCCTTGAAACCTATGAGGCAGGTATGATTTTGACGGGCCCTGAAGTCAAATCGTTGCGCGCAGGGCAAGCCAACCTTAAAGAGGCACATTGCTTGATTCGCAACGAAAAGATGCTATTGATTGGTTGTCATATCAGTCCATACAAACCTGCGGCGCGTAATAATCCGCTTGACCCCGCACGCACCCGAGAGTTGTTGCTGCATAAAAAAGAAGTGACTAAACTTATTGGTAAACTTAAAGAACAAGGTTTGGCGCTTGTGCCACTCAAAATATTTTTTAATGAGCGTGGTTATGCCAAAATTGAAGTTGGCTTAGGTCGCGGTAAAAAGTTGTACGACAAACGGCAAGACAGTAAAGAACGTGATGTGAAGCGGGATTTACAAAGAAAATATAAAATGTAACACCCTACTAACATTAGCTGTTTACTCTTACTCTAGACCATCGTCAGAGCAAAGTAAGGTGGCGCAGTTTGCTAACTGCAAATGAGCACTTTCAACGCAGCTATGGTTTAAATTTAGGAGTAAGAAATATGAAGGTTTTAGTGATAGGTGGCGGCGGACGAGAACATGCATTGTGTTGGAAACTGAAGCGTTCCGATTCAGTCAGCGAAGTGATTTGTGCGCCTGGTAACCCAGGTATCAAACGTGAAGCGCGTTGCATCAACATCGGTGCAGAAGACATTGGTGGTTTGATGCAATTGGCGCGTGATGAACAACCCAAACTTATCGTAGTTGGTCCTGAAGTGCCTTTGGTGATGGGATTGGCAGATAAACTTCGCGCTGAAGGTTTTGCAGTCTATGGCCCCGACCAAGCCGCCGCAGAGCTGGAAGGCAGTAAATCATTTTCCAAAGCTTTGATGGATGAAGCAGGCGTGCCTACGGCATTTTTTGAAACCCATACCGACCCTGAACAAGCCGCCGCATACATTCGTAAAATTGGCGCACCCATCGTGGTCAAAGCATCGGGGTTGGCAGCAGGCAAAGGTGTGATTATCGCCCACACTGAAGAAGAAGCCATTGAAGCAAGCAATGATATGTTGGCAGGCAACAGCTTTGGTGATGCAGGTTCGCAAGTGGTGATTGAAGAGTTTTTGGAAGGTGAAGAAGCATCATGTTTGTTCATTGTATCGGGTGATACGATTTTACCCTTGGCATCATCGCAAGACCACAAAGCCTTATTGGATGGTGACCAAGGCCCCAACACGGGCGGCATGGGTGCATACAGCCCTGCCCCATGTGTTACCCCTGAAGTTGAGCAAGAAGTCTTGGAAACGATTGCCAAGCCGACCATTGCAGCGCTTCAAGCGCGAGGCGCAAACTTTATTGGCACATTGTATGCAGGTGTGATGCTCACCAACAAAGGCATCAAAACCTTGGAATTTAATGTGCGCTTTGGCGACCCAGAATGCCAACCGCTAATGAGCCGCCTTAAATCTGATTTAGGTGAAGTGTTGCTTGCTGCTGCTGAATCACGTTTGGCGGGTGTCAGCCTTGAATGGGATGAGCGCAAAGCATTGTGTGTTGTTGTGTCATCGGATGGTTACCCTGCAAGCTTTGAAAAAGGACAAGTCATTGGTGGGCTTGATGCCGTTGAAGCTGCTGGTACAACTGTATTCCATGCAGGTACGTCTGAAAAAGACGGTAACATCGTCAACAGTGGTGGTCGTGTACTTGGGGTCACTGCGCTAGGAAATAGCGTGCAAGAAGCGCAGAAAAAAGTTTATACAGCTTTGGAAAACCTTGAATGGGATAGTGGCTTTTATCGCAAAGATATTGGTTATCGTGCGATTGAACGCGAACAAAAGTCTTAACCCAAATTTTATGTTTGACAGCGCAATGATGAACACCATAATGCGCGCCAATGCGCCTATAGCTCAGTTGGTAGAGTAGCGGACTTTTAATCCGTGGGCCCTTGGTTCGAGTCCAAGTGGGCGCACCATTTATAGAAACAAAGAAGACCGATAAGAGCCTGTAAGCCTAGTGTTTGCAGGCTTTTTTCTTGCCTTGTTGTTTACTAACGTCCTATACTGTCCGACAGAAACCGAGAAAAAAGGGGGTAGTTTTGGGGGTATAAATCCCAAATCACCACTTTAAGCAAAAAAGATACCCTCATAATGCTTTATAACAAGAATGAATGTTTCAGGTGTGGTTTTCCCCTCACCACAAAAAAGAGAGAGAGACTTGATAGCCATACTATTTTACCGTTAAAAAATTTGTTGCCTTTAATGGTTCCAAAATGGTACCATTCGTACTAAATGAGGTGTTATCATGAATAATCCAAGAATATCAGCCCGTGTTTCAGAGGAAACGAGAAAGCTAGTACATCATGCGGCAAACATTGAAGGCAAATCAGTTGCTGACTTTCTCAAAGCCGTGGCGATTGAGGAAGCACACCGTGTTATCAATCGTGAGCGTACTATTACAGTGTCTCAACAACATGCCAAAGCATTTTTTGCAGCCTTAGAAACAGCACCTAAACCTAACAAAGCACTACGCAACGCATTTAAGCATAGTAGCATTTAATGCCGCTCACTGTTGAGCCTTTAATGCGCAAGCATAACCGTAGTGGCTTTTCTTGTGGCGTTGAAGCACTCGACTATTTTCTAAAAAAAACTGCGATGCAGCATATAGACAATGGTGTATCAAAAACTTTTGTGCTTCTTAGCGATGCAGGTTCAACAACCATCATGGGCTACTTTACACTTACGATTTGTGAAGTTCAGGTAGAACAACTTGAAAAGAAAAACAGAAAAGGGCTGCCAACAAGGCATGGCTTACCTGCTGGTAAATTAGCACGACTTGCGATTTCAGAGCAACTACAAGGGCAAGGTTTTGGTAAGCAATTATTAGTCAGTGCAATGAAACACTTCCTACAAGCCCATGAGCATATTGGTATGTCTGCACTGTTTGTTAATGCTAAAGATAAACAAGCAGCGTCTTTTTATCAGAAATATGGTTTCATCCAAAGTTGTGATGACCCATTATATTTATACCTGCCAACTTCAACCATTAAAGCAGCCAACTTATGACCCTTTAAAAGGCAAAAAGAAGCCAAGCCTAAAATGAAAGGGGTACTTTTCAAAAAGGGGGTAGTTTTGGGGTATAAATCCCAAAACATGACTTTACGCTAAAAAACATCGAAAAAAAAGGTGCCTTCAAAAAAAGAAGACACCCCTTTCAAACTATCCAAGGATATACATCTTATTACATCATCATATCCTGAATCCCATAAAGGTTTCCTTCAATCGGATCAAGATTTTCATCTTCAAAGCGTTTCTGCATCGCTGGAGCATGCGGACGAAGGGATGCCATGACGGGCACAGTAGGTTCATTCTTCTGCCACTCTGCTTGCCTCCACATTTGATCCACCCGACTCTTCACCCACTTACGAGGGTCACTTAGCCCTTGAGACAATTCAAGCCTTGCTGCAATGTCTGCCAACGCCTTGGATGCCGCTGGCGCATTAAATTTCGGGTCATTCATCAATTCAGATAAACCCCTAAGCTTGGGTGCCTTCTCTTTGGCAATCAATTCAGAGCCACGTACTGACTCAACCCACCATTCAGCCCATGCAACCAAGTGCAGGTTAAACACCCGCCTTTGAT
>CAMZLG010000027.1 GCA_947311495.1 uncultured Zetaproteobacteria bacterium | reverse complement strand
GCACAGAAAAAGGCAAGCTCAACCAAGCGCGGCAAGCTGCGAAGAAAGCAACCATCTTTTTTAATAAAAGCATTGATGCCGCCATGCCCGGTCTGGTTGAACAAACTGAGCGCGCGTTATCCCATGCCCGCAGCGTAAATGCCGATGATTATGCGCCACGAACTTATGATAAAGCGGAACAAGCTTTTGAACAGCTTGAAGCTTATGCAGATGATTTGCAGCAAAGACCTGAAGATAAAGATGGTATCAAACGCCCTGAAAAAATAGGTTATGCATTAGAAATGGCAGTGTTTTCACAAAAAATATCTATTAAGGTTAAAGATTGGAAGCGCTCTCAAGGCAATTATGAAAAGCTTTACTTGGACGCACGAAATGACCGCCTAAACCTTGCCAAGGCCATGGAAATACCACTGGATTACAATAATGTTGAAGTGGATATTTCAGCCCAAGATTTGTTGATAAACGTGCAAAAGCTACAACATGATTTAGACCAAGAACGACAAGCGCGTACCGATGACTTGGCGAACATGGACGAACAATTTCAAGAGAAACTTGAACAGAAGTTGCATGAACAACGCCTCAAAGACCAACAAGGTTTTCAAGCTAAAGTTGCCAACATCAAAGCTTCGTTTAATAGCAAGCTTGAGCGCGAAACCTTTGAAAAGAAACGTCAACAAAAGATTCGTGACCTATTCAATAAGGGTGAGGCAGAAATTATAGCCAACCTTGACGGCTCACTGATGATTCGCGCCAAGAAAATCAAGTTTGGCTCAAGCAGTAGTAAAATTGATGGTGCATATTTTGATTTCTTGGGTCGCATCAAAGAGGCTTTGGACTTATACCCCGAACGCAACATCATTATTGAAGGGCATACGGATAGCTCAGGTGATGCTAAAGTGAATCGTAAATTATCGCTTGCGCGCGCCGAGGCTGTGCAGGAATTCCTTATTGCCTCAGGTATGGATGCGGAACGCATTAAAGCCTTGGGTTATGGCGAGGTTAAACCCATTGCTACCAATATGTATAAAAAAGGACGTGCTATGAATCGCCGCATTGATATTATCATTCAGGCACCCCAATGAGCAATAGCAAAACTAAACTTTCACGTTTCAAGCAAGCCCTATTGGATGAGGCCCAAGCTTTGATTGATAGCGATGTACCTGAGCATGATTATAAAATGATGAGCCGTGTACTGGCTGAAATGCGAAAAGGTTTGGAAGTATTCAAACCCTACCAAGCATGGCGTAAAGTCAGTGTATTTGGCTCAGCTCGCACCAAAGAAGACCATGCCCAATACCAACAAGCCAAAGCTTGTGGTAAAGCGCTTAAAGATGCAGGTTTTATGGTCATTACAGGTGGTGGGCCTGGCATGATGCAAGCTGCCAATGAAGGTGCAGGACGCGATGTGTCGTTTGGCATTGGTATTAATTTACCCATGGAACAACAGCTAAACCCAGTCGTGCATGAATCACCACGAAGTTTTGAGTGCAAATATTTCTTCACCCGCAAATTTTTCTTCCTCAAAGAAAGTGATGCAGTGATTCTTACCCCCGGCGGGTTCGGCACATTCGATGAAGGTTTTGAACTTTTAACCTTGCTGCAAACAGGGCGCAACCCACCTATTCCTGTGATTATGCTTGAAGCACCGGGCGATGACTTTTGGGGACCTTTCTTAAAATCATGGGTACGCAGACTTTTGGATGATGGCATGGTTAGCCCTGATGATTTGGGTTTAATTTACCATACCGACAATGCCGATGCTGCTGTTAAATATATTGAACAGTACTACATCAATTACCACAGCTTTCGCTATGTTGGTCAATCTGTGTTACTTCGTTTGAACAATGCTTTATCAGACGCCGCTTTAGCCAGACTGAATGCCGAATTTTCCAATGTATTGCACAAGGGTGAAATCGAACAAGTCTTCAACTGGCCAGAGAATGATGACCCGCGTTACGCTGCATATCCGCGTTTGCGTTTGCATTTAAAACATGGGCGTATGAACATTTTACCGCAACTCATTCAGCGCATGAATGCATTGTACACGCAAGACATTTAATCATTCGGCGGGGTTAATACTTCCTCAGCTTGCTCCAGCACAAAAGCTTTAAACGCTTCTGGAATCGCCGCAAACCGTTTGCCTTCGCGATACACAATATGCCATTGCCGTTTAATGGGAAAATCTTCCACTTCAAGCACAACTAACCTTTTTAATGCCAATTCCATTTCAATGGTATGCAACGACACAATGCCCAAACCTAGCTCTGCCATCACCGCTTGTTTAATCGCTTCTGAGCGATTCATTTCCATACCTGCAATCAATTCTAACCCATGCTGGTCAAAAAAGCGTTCTGTTGCCATACGCGTACCTGATGCAGCTTCACGCACAATAAACGGCTCATCCGCCAAGTCTTGCAATAAAATAGGCTGCTGATGCACCAATGGATGGTTGGGTGATGCTATCACCACCAAAGGATTATCCATAAATGGAATACCTTTGAGGTGATGCCCTACTGGTGGTTTGCCCATAATCGCCATATCTGTATGATTATGCTCCACTGCATCTACAAGCCCTGAGCGGTTGGTCACATCCAAAATAATCTCTGCGCGTGGAAACTTATGCTTAAATGCTGCAATCAATTGGGGAGCAAAGTAGTTAGCCGTGGATGCCATGGTTAAATGTAAACGTCCCCGCTCCACACCTTTAAGCTCATCCAACATTAATTTTGCCTCATCCATTTGTTGGGCTATGGTTTCGGCATACGTCAACAACTCGCGCCCTGCTTCAGTTAAAGCAACCCGTTTACCCACCCGCTCAAACAAGGGCATACCCACAAATTCCTCAAGCTGTTTGATTTGCATAGATACCGCAGGTTGGGTAAGAAATAACACCTGTGCAGCAATGGTATAACTTTGATGCTCGGCAACCGCTGAAAATATTTTTAATTGTTTGAATGTGAATGCCATACGCGAATGGTATAAGAAAAACTTATGCAAGTCATCATTAGCTTTAATTGTACATGATACATCTGCAGTGTACAATTCGCATCAGTCGGAGGGGAATTTCTTCCGAAAATAAATTTTGGAGGATTCCTATCATGGATCAATCGAATCGTTACGCAGACCTAAGTCTTAAAGAAGAAGACTTGATCGCAGGCGGCAAGCATTTTCTTGTCGCATATAAACTTATTCCAGCAGAAGGCTATGGCTTTTTGGAAGTGGCTGCGCATATTGCAGCTGAATCTTCAACTGGTACAAACGTTGAAGTATCTACAACAGATGACTTTACACGCGGTGTTGATGCCCTTGTTTATGAAATAGATGAAACAGCCTTTGCTGATGGTAACAATGTTACAGGCGGCGGTTTGATGAAGGTTGCATACCCTGTTGAATTATTTGACCCTAATTTGCTTGATGGTCATTATAATGTCTCTCATATGTGGTCTTTGATTCTTGGTAACAACCAAGGCATGGGTGATCATGTTGGTCTTCGCATGTTGGACTTCCAAGTCCCTGAATGCATGATTAAGAAGTTTGATGGTCCAAGTGCTGGTATTGCTGACTTATGGGAAGTTTTGGGTCGTCCAAGAGAAGATGGTGGTTATATCTCTGGTACAATTATCAAACCTAAATTGGGCCTTCGCCCTGAACCATTTGTTAAAGCATGTTACCAATTTTGGTTGGGCGGCGATTTCATTAAAAATGATGAGCCTCAAGCTAACCAACCGTTCTGCCCAATGGAAACTGTTATTCCAATGGTTGCTGAAACTATGGATAGAGCACAGCAAGAAACAGGTGAAGCGAAGTTGTTCTCTGCAAATGCTACAGCTGATTTCCACGGTGAATGTATCAAACGTGGTGAATTTATTCTTGAGTCTTTCGCTAAATATGGCAATGAAAAACATGTTGCATTCTTGATTGATGGTTTTGTAACTGGCCCTGCTGGTGTAACCACTGCGCGTCGTGCATTCCCTGATACTTTCTTGCACTTCCATCGTGCTGGTCATGGTGCTATCACATCTTATAAATCTCCAATGGGCATGGATCCATTGTGCTACATGAAACTTGCTCGTTTGCAGGGTGCTTCAGGTATTCACGTCGGCACTATGGGTTATGGTAAAATGGAAGGTCATGGCAAAGAAACTGTGCTTGCATATATGATTGAACGTGATGAGTGCATGGGTCATTACTTTAACCAAAAATGGTATGGCATGAAACCTACTTGCCCAATCATTTCAGGTGGTATGAATGCATTGCGTCTTCCTGGTTTCTTTGAAAACTTGGGTCATGGTAACTTGATTAACACTTGTGGTGGTGGTGCTTTTGGTCATATCGATAGCCCTGCTTCTGGTGGTAAGTCTTTGAACCAAGCATACAATTGCTGGAAAGAAGGATCTGACCCAATTGAATTCGCTAAGACTCATCCTGAGTTTGCACGCGCATTTGATTCATTCCCAGGCGATGCTGATAAGATTTATGGCGCAGACTGGCGTGAAAAAATTGGTGCCCATAAATAAGCACTGATTTTTATTAAATCACACTTTAAGAGAGGCATCCACGCAAGTGGGTGTCTTTTTTTTATGATGTTGTTGTGTATATATTCTGATTG
>CAMZLG010000026.1 GCA_947311495.1 uncultured Zetaproteobacteria bacterium | reverse complement strand
ATTATTGCCGTGGTTGTTTTTGGTGTTTTGGCAGCAACGCGAAGCATTTGGCAAGACCCCATGAAACAGGATTGGGCAAAGAACTATATCACAAAGATAACCATTCTTCCCAAAGAGCAAAGCTTGGCATACGAACAATCCTGTAGTGCATGTCATATGCTTTATGCACCTGCCACCCTTCCTTCCCGTTCGTGGGAAAAGATAATGAAGGGATTGGATAATCATTTCGGTGATAATGCGGAACTTTCTCCAGCTGTGAACACTGAAGTCACTGCATATCTAAAACGTAATGCTGCTGATCATGATAAAGAGAATTTATATGCTAAACCGCTCCTGAACTTGCTGGAACCGAATGAAACACCGATGCGTATTAGTGATACCAAGTATTTCAAAATCATGCATGATTTTGTGAAGCCTGATATGGTGGAAGGTAATCCTGATGTGAAAACATTTGCCAACTGTGCGGCATGCCATTATGAAGCCTTGAATGGTCGATTCAATCGCAAAGCTGTGATTATTCCTAACTACCATTTGGATAGGGTGGGTTTTTGGAAAAGAGGCGAGAAAAAAGTTATGCAAGAGCAGCCGGTGAAACAAATTTTGGGGCAATAGGATTTGAACATGAATAAACAAATGATGGCGTTGATGGTGACAACTATATTGTTGGCAACCTCAACCGCAGGTATGGCAGAAGAACGTGTTCGCATTGATATGGGTGCTGAAGAGCAAAGTGATGTTTATGATCGTGCATGTGCGTCGTGTCATATGGCTTATGCGCCGAGTATGTTGCCAGAACGCTCTTGGAAAAAGCTTATGTCCGATTTAGAGAATCATTTTGGTGATGATGCAGAAGTGAGTGAGGAAGTTCAACAGCAAGTGACAGCATACTTAGCGCGCAACGCTGCGGAGCATGATGATAAACGGTATGCCAAATCTATGCTTGGTTTGTTGCGTGATAACGACACACCTTTGCGTGTAAGCGGGACAACTTATTTTAAGCTGATGCATGATTTGGTCAAGCCGCACATGGTTGGGCTTAACTCAAAAGTAAAAACATTCGCCAGATGTGAAGTGTGTCATCATCAAGCCTTACAAGGTAAGTTTAACCGCATGGATGCGCGCATTCCAGGTTACTTTAAGCGTGGCAACCGTTTTGTTCCAGATAGGTTGTATTAGACTGGATTAAAAAATAAATTCACGTTCAACTGTAACACCCTCAATCGGTAGTAAACGTGTTTCTGTGATGCCTTCTTTGGAGATGTTGGAACCATCAATCTTGTAGTGCTCTAGCGTCACTATATCAGCGCCAACAAAAGCCATGATTTGACCTTTGTTTGCTAAAAGCGCTTGGATATGCGCAGGGATTTTGGTGATGGCAGCGCCAATAACAATCACATCAAAGTCTTTACCCACGTTAGCTTCAGCAAGCGCATCGGCATTCATGGCATTCACATGCACAATGCTTACGTTATCAATGCCATTATCTTTTAAGTTTTTCTCTGCGAGCTGAGCCAATTCGCCATGAATTTCACAGCTGACGACGGTATCGGCAAGGAGTGCTAACAGTGATGTTAAATAACCGGAGCCTGTTCCGATTTCGAGAACACGCTCAGAACCTTGTAGGTTCAGTGCCTGAAGTATTTGAGCTTCTTGAAGAGGGGTGAGCATTTCTTGTTTTTCTGGTAGAGGCACAGAGCCTTCCATGTATGCCAAGCTACGCACATGTTCGGGCACATATTTCTCACGCGGCGAATCCATGAGCAGGTCAATCAAGTTTGGCTCTAAAACTTTGCAACAGCGAATTTGATATTCAACCATATTGCGGCGTGCTGCGTATAGTGTGCTTGAATCCATGATTAAAACTCCTCCCAATTGACGAGGTGAAGCATGGAGGATGCGCGACAATAATTCAAGGGTATTTTGTGATGGTAGTCGCATTTTTAGGTAGGCTGGGTAGTGTGTCGCGCCATGAAAAGTGAGAATAAAAGATGCTGATGGCTTGTGCTGCAATCGTGCTTGGCTTGGTGCTTTTGGTTTGGAGCGCGGACAAGTTTGTTGAAGGTGCTTCGGGCATCGCTAAGAACTTTCAAGTTCCTCCCATGATTATTGGGCTAACCATTGTTAGCTTGTGTACCTCATTGCCTGAAATGTTGGTTGCTTTGTTGGCTGCTTTGGATGGTAATAACAATCTTGGTATTGGCAATGCGATTGGTTCCAATATTGCCAATATTGGGCTTGTTTTGGGTGTTACAGCATTGATTGCGCCGCTTGCGGTACAGTCTAAAGTTTTAAAACGAGAATATCCTGTGTTGCTTCTAATTATGCTGCTTGCGCTTGGGTTGATGTGGGATGGAGAGCTGTCTCGCTGGGATGGTTTGGTGCTTACTGTTGGTTTGGTCTTGCTTATTGTTTGGTTGTTGCGCTTGGGTTTGCGTGAAAGGGATAGTGCATTGGCAACTGAGTTTGACGATGTGATTCCTAAAAATGTAGATATGAAAACATCGGTTCTTTGGTTTGTTGTGGGTTTGGTTGTGTTGTTGCTAAGTTCGAAAATTGTGGTGTGGGGCGCAGTAGAAATTGCGACGCTTTTGGGTGTGAGTGACTTGGTGATTGGGTTAACCATTGTAGCCATTGGTACAAGTTTACCTGAGTTGGTAGCATCCATTGTTAGCGTATTAAAAAATGAAGCAGAGCTAGCTATTGGTAATGTGCTTGGTTCGAATATGTTTAATATTTTGGCAGTTCTATCGATGCCTGCACTGGTCGCCCCTGGTGAGTTTGACCCCCAAACTTGGACAAGAGATTTACCCATCATGTTTGGTTTTACAATGCTGCTGCTTATCAGTATGTATAGCTTCAAAGGTTCGGGGCGAATTAATAGGGTTGAGGGTGGTGCTTTGCTCTTAGGTTATCTTGTTTATTTATATATATTGTATAGTCAGGCGTACTGAAGGTCATGACCATGACCCTTGAATCAGAATCTCACATGTGTCGTCACCTTCAACATGTTTGATATTTTTCATCAGGTCAAAAGTTTCAGTCACATGTTTTTTCTGAATCTTTTTTAATATGTTTTTTATAAGTTCGCTATTGGCATAAAATATTTCGTAATCTTTGCCTTCAAGTTTCATTAAAATACAATCTGCTATTGCACGAACGGATGCTGTGCGCTGTTTGTTGGCGACAATAGCAGTTTCACCGACAATGCCACTGGTTTCAACTGTCTTGATTAATCGTTCCGAGCCATCAATATCCATGGTGACGGCAAGCTTCCCTTTGCGAACAAGGTAAACGTCTAGTGTTTTGTCATTTTGAGTAAATATTGTTGTCCCTGCTTTAACTTTATAAGGTTTCATTCTAGAAGCAACCCATTCGCGGCAGCTAGAACGAACACCTTCAAATAAAGGGGTGATAGCCAATTGTTTTACAAGCATACGACGGCGGTAGAGTTTTTCAATACGTTGGTTGAAGGATGGTAGTTCAGTCTTGAATTGATCCAGAAGGTGATAGGGGAGTTCAAAAACTTCAGTTGGTCCTTTGGCGACCATTTCTGCTGTACGACGACCACCTGTGAAATATCCAGTTTCACCACAAATACCATTTTCGCCGACATCACCCAAATACGTCCGTTTATTATTTAGACTTAAATACCCTGAGACAGCACCACTGATAACGATATAAAGTGAGGTGGCTTCATCTCCCATTTTTGTAATTATTTGACCGTCATTGAATTTATGAAAGGTTAAGTTTTTAATCAAATAATCAAAATGGGCACTGTCAAAGGTTCTGAAGAAGTCACTGGCGAGGAGCTTGCTTCCAGCAATATCTGCATCATCGATTAAAATAGATGGTGGATTATCTTCGCTGGCACCGTGCTTCAAACATATGTCGTAAATACGTTTTGGGTTCGTTTTATCATCAGGTTCCAGCTGGTTATACATACGTAGAGCTGCAATAGACTTAGGTGCTTCCATAGTGTTTGCATATCGTTCAGCTGTTATGAGGAACCAACGGGCAGCATCGTCCAGAGCATTGGCTTTTTGATAGCTACGTGCTGATTGTAACGCAAGACCTGCATCATGCTCTAGAATGAGCGCTAGTGCCGCATAATGGGCAGCAGAATCAATAAACTTTCGTTTACGAATTAGCTTGCGAATGGTGTCCAAGAAAGCAACCGCTTCTTTGTCGCTCACATTGCGGATATTTTGTTTTTTAAGTGACTGGACAAGCTCTCTTTCAATTTTCTTTGCTTCTGCCACAACCTCTCCATCAAACATGAATGAAATGCAAGCCTTAATCAAATGAAGGTTAATTTCAAGCCTTACAATTTGATTTCGCTAGGATTATTCATGATGAATTGTTAGCCTTGCTTATGATGGAAATGCACAATATTCTTTTAACAACACTAAACGCTCGATATTCCCACGCATCCATTGGTTTGCGTTATTTGTATGCCAATATGCAAGAGCTGCAAATGGATACAATAATCCAAGAGTTTACCATCAACGACCAAGTGCAAGATATTGCGGAAAAGTTGTTGGTGAAAAAGCCTCGGATCATTGGACTGGGTGTGTATATTTGGAATGTTCAACAATGTGCTGAGCTTGTGGCAACCCTTAAGAAGGTATCGCCAAAAACTATACTTATTCTCGGTGGACCAGAGGTGAGTTATTCACCGATGCGGATAAATTTTGATGCAGCAGATTATATTGTTCAAGGTGAGGGCGACTTGGCTTTTTATCAGCTGGTGAAAGCCATTCAAAACAACTTGCCGCCCACAGAACGTTTGATTAAAGCGCCATTGCCTGCGATTGAAGCTATTGTGATGCCTTATGATTTTTATACAGATGAAGATGTGGCAAACCGTTATATTTATGTAGAAGCCTCTCGCGGCTGCCCATTTCAGTGTGAGTTTTGTTTGTCCTCATTGGATGAAAAAGTGCGTAATTTTGATGTGAATCAGTTTTTAAATGCGCTGGATACTTTATGGCAACGAGGCGTGCGCAACTTCAAATTTATTGATAGAACCTTTAATCTAAATATCAAATTTGCAACACGACTATTGGACTTTTTCTTATCCAAAGATGAAGATTATTTTGTTCACTTTGAAGTGATTCCTGACCATTTCCCAGAGGCTTTGCGTCAACGTATGAGCCAATTTAAACCTGCTTCACTCCAATTGGAAATTGGCATTCAAACCTTAAATCTCGAAGTGGCCAAAAATATTCACCGTAACCTGAAGATGGATAAAATTGAACAAAATATTGCATTCTTAGAACATGAAACATCAGCGCATATGCACTTGGATTTAATCGTGGGGTTACCCGGTGAAACGCTGCAAAGTTTTGGGCAAGGGCTTAATAAGCTGGTGAGTATGTCCAAGGCGGAAATTCAGATTGGTATTCTGAAGAAGTTAGCAGGTACGACTTTAGACAGACATGATGAGATGTATGGCATGGTATATACAGATATGCCGCCGTATGATATTTTAAAAAATGATGTTTTAAGCTTTGAAGATATTCAAAATATGAAACGCTTTGCCCGCTTTTGGAATTTGTATTACAACAGCGGTAACTTTAAGCAGAGCATTGTCCATCTTTGGTCGGATGGCGGGGTGTTTGAAAATTTCTTTGCTTTTTCTTTGTGGGTGTATGCAAAATCAAACAGCACTTGGAAAATATCATTGGAGCGGTTGGCATTGTATTTGTTTGAATATCGTGTGCAGGTTCAATGTGCGAACAAAGAGGATGTTGCAGCCGTATTGCTTGCTGATGTGATGAAGCTTGAGGGGCGAAAAGTGCCCAACTTCTTAAAATCTTTTGCCCAAGGTTTGGATGTGCATAGGAAAATTGCTAAAGGTCAAAATAAACGCCAGCAACGGCACTTGTCGTAATTTCATACGGGGTTAACTATATGAGTTTGCAGCCATACTGTCTGAACTTTGCATCATCTGTCATGATGGGATAGCTTCTTGTTAAGCCTTGTGCAATGAGCATGCGATCAAATGGGTCTTTGTGATGAAATGGTAAGTCTTTAAGGGACATAGCATCCTCAGCACCAAAATCTAACAACTGAAAGCCGCTTTGTTTTGCCATATCAATGGGGTCAAAATTTATATCAAGCTTGCCAATGGATGCCTTAATCATCAGTTCCGTGATTGAAATCGAGCTAAGATATATGCTGTTTGCAGGTGTTTGTAGTTCAAGTTGCTTATTTTCCGATAGCTTTTCAGGTTCGGATAACGACCATAGGAAAATATGCGTATCAATAATAATATTCACTTATTTTCACCATAAAACATAGTGTTAATCGTGTCATCTTCGTTAAAAATATCATCGGGTGTTTTAAACTTGCCTTTGAGTAAACCAAGATTACGTTTTGTTTCAGGTTGATGTACAACTAAATCAACAAGAGGCAGGTTGTTTTTAGCAATCACAATCTTTTCACCATGGTAAGCCATGTTCACTAACTTGGATAAATTGGTTTTTGCTTCTGAAATATTAACAATCACAACAGGTCTCCTTTACTTATTAAGACTCATTGTATCCAAGTAGACCAAGTTGGTCAAGAAGTGTGAATATCAGCTAGAACTTGAATGAATATAATTTGACCCCTGACCTAATTAAAACAAGCATTATGCCATGCTTGATACGGCATCCAGTAGTATGAATAATCTAGGTTCCGCATCAAGTGCGGAATGATCGTAAAGACGGTTGGCAAACGCCACTGACACCTTAAGAGAAGTCGAAAGGTCTCTTTATATGTTAAACTTTTGTGTTTAGTGTAAAAGCAGCTACCTCGTCAACTTCCGGTTGCCACACCTTCAAAGATGAAGGGGGAATGACTCCTTAAACAAATGTCATGCCGTACTCGATACGGCACCCAGTAGTGTAAAAATCTAGATTCCGCATCAAATGCGGAATGACGGATGCGTTTATTTCACCTGCGTTTGGTAGTTTAAGAAATATTGACCTGAAGCTGGCATTGTTCCTGTCATCGCTTGCCTAAAGTGGGTGATGGCAGGGTCAAATGTGCAAACGCCACCGCCCAATGCAGGTGGAACATAAGCAAAGGTCGCACCGCCATTATTGGAAAAGGTAAGTGCGCCAGGTGTGAGCGTTGATACTGGTGCGCCATCGGTGAAGGTGATGGTGTGTGGCGTAGGTTGTGTCGCCGTAGCGGGCATACAATCAATGCCCAATGCGGTGTAGCGGCTTAAAGCATCATTTTGACTAACAGATGTTGCAGCACCAGTGCCTGTATTGTTTACTTGTACTGTATAGGTCAGCACACTGCCAGGATTAGCGGATGCAGCACTGGCAGATTTAAGTACGGTTAAAATAGGCGGGTTAACAATATTTGTAATATCGTTTGCTGTGTTATTTAAAGTAATGTTGTCAGGTAATGTGCTGGAAACTGTTGCTGAGTTGGTGACTGTGCCAACCGCAGGTGCAGTGACTGTTAGCGTAATCGGAGGAAGCGAATTTCCTTTTACAAGAGGACCAGCGTGCGAGCAGCTTAGTGTGCCTGCAAATGAACATGTCCAACCTGTACCCGTTGCTGACACATAATTTAAACCTGCAGGTAAAGTATCCACCACAGTGATAGGGCCAGGGTCATCAAGCAAAGCACCCGTACCAACATTACTTACCGTAAGTGTGTAGTGATTGGGTACGCCTACTCCAAAATCACCAATATGTGTTTTGGTGATGGCTAAATCAGCAAATAAGTCATTTTCAATAACGATCATTTCTGAGCTTAATAGTACCATATCACTACCTGAACTGTATTCCGTAGTTAAACTGGTTTGACCTGTTGCCAATTGAGCTGAAATATCATAGTGATCTACATCGACACCGTAAGTTGCAGGAATTCCACCAAGGACTAGAGGCAGTGTAGGATTGGTAGTGTTTCTCGTACCATTGAATTGATTGGGTGTGCCTGTTGCAGGATCTAACAGAGGATTAAGTGGGCCTGAAAGTACAAATGTTGGTACAGGGTTTGGTAAAACATTAATTTTTAGGTTTTCACTAAATAATGTACCTGGAGTAGAGTTGACTTCATCGCCTTCCCAAGTGGTAACCACAACCTTACCAGTTGGGATAGCTGGCGCAGTAAAACCATTTGCAGTAATCAAGACGTTTGCATTCCTATATACCTGTAATCCATCATATAGCTTAATAACCCGAAAAGGTTCAGCAGGGTTTTCATAGATAACATGAAGTGCCCACCCAGCCAAAGTACCATAGACAAGACACTGATAGCCGCGGGTATTTACAGTTAGACCGCTGAAAGTATATATGGCGTTGCCAGTCGCTGCCACTTGGGATGTTACATTGGCATAACCACCAAAGTATTGGTAATTGTACGTTGGTGCTGGCCATGTATGCGTGAATAAGTCGGTCATATTTTTAGTTGAAGTGATGGGGGTACCGTTCAGAATTACATTGAAATCTGCCAAGGCAGAGTTTGAAGGTGCATTGCCAATAGGTGGGGCGTAAGGGGGGACAACTGGGTTTGGGTCATACGAGCCAGCCCAATATAGATGAGCCTCTAGTATGGTTGACCCAGCAGGTATGCCTAAGTTAACTAAATCACCTGGCTTACGCATCGCAAACCCCAAGTCTGATGAGGAACTAAGGCCAACATTACAAGGTAACGGACTTAACCAAACAAAAGGATTAGGATCTTTGTTTGCACGCAGAGTCCCTCCAATACTTAAGGAGTTAATGTGCCCTGAGTATTCATAAGATAGTGAACCAATAGGGTGCGATGGTACAGCACTTGCAGCAAACGAGCCTAGCCAACAGCAGAACAATAATAAGACCAGTTTAAGAGTGTTCATTTCGTATAGAGTACGGGGTATTTTTAGATGCCACCACCGCCACCACCTGGGGTAGCACAACCATTATCGATAACGCCATCGCAGTCTTCATCAATGCCGTTACCGAATCCAGAAATGCCGCACTGCTCAGCTGTTGGAACAACTTCTCCAATACATGCACCAAAAGAACCTATAGCACTTGAATAAACACGAACGCCAGAGCGGCAAGCACCAATATTCAATGTATTTAAGCCAAATGGGTCTGTGTAACAAGCAATCATATCCCCATCAGATTGACCACAGAAACCAATTGGACCTTGTGGGCCAGCAGGACCCGTTGCACCAGCCAATCCATCAATACCATTTGTTCCAGCAGGACCTTGCGGACCAACTGCTCCATCAGCACCGTTCAAACCATCAATACCATTTGTTCCAGCAGGACCTTGAGGACCTGTTAAACCGATTGGACCTTGTGGACCAACTGCTCCATCAGCGCCTTGAGGACCAGTAGCACCAGT
>CAMZLG010000025.1 GCA_947311495.1 uncultured Zetaproteobacteria bacterium | reverse complement strand
GAACCAACTTCATGCGCCATCGAACGGGTCATAGCATCAATACCACCTTTGGAAGCACAATAATTAAGCTGCCCAGGGTTACCCATGGATGCAACCACGGATGATATATTAATAATACGACCTGCTTTGGCTTTCATCATCGGTCTAAGCACGGCTTGTGAAGCGTGAAATACTGATGTTAAGTTGGTATCCATCACAGCTTGCCAATCTTCGGCTTTCATGCGCATAGCAAGCCCATCTTTGGTGATACCTGCATTATTCACCAACACATCCAAACGCCCAAAATGTTTTACTGTGTCTTGAACGAATGTTTTAACCGCATCGCCATCCGTAACATTCACAACCACAGGAAGTACTTCTGCACCTAAAGCTTTCAACTTATCTGCTGATGCATTCACAGTGGCTTCACGGGTAGCACAAATAGCTAAATTGTATCCTGCTTTGGCAAAAGCTTCGGCAATGGCAAAACCAATGCCACGGCTTGCGCCTGTAATGACTGCAACTGGTTTATTTTTTAAATCTTCACTCATGATTATTCTCCCAAAGCCTTATTCATCAAATCGCTGGTCTGCACCGAAGCAACACTGATGTTTTTATCAATACGGCGCACAAGCCCAGACAATACTTTGCCCGGCCCCATTTCAACTGCTTGGGTAATGCCCTGCTTGCTTAATTGTTGCACAGTCTCAGTCCAACGCACGGGTGATACCAACTGTTCTACCAAAGCGCCACGAATATCATCGCTTGCAGTTAATGTGGTTGCCCTTGCATTGCTCCACACGGGGCAAGTCGGCGCGTTAATCGTAATACCTGCAAGTTTTTCAGCCATGGCATCGGCTGCATCTTGCATGAGCGGTGTATGAGATGGTGCAGACACTGCCAATGGAAGGGCGCGTTTGGCACCTGCATCTTTGGCTAATACCATCAGGCGTTCTGTTGCTGCCGCATGACCCGCCACTACCAACTGTCCTGGGCAATTAAAATTGGCTGCCCATACCTTTGTTTCTTCATCTGAAGCTTGTTGGCATAACTCAACAACTTTATCATCATCGAGCCCTATAATCGCAGCCATTTTACCCACGCCCGCTGGCACAGCTTTACTCATGGCTTGCCCACGAAAAGCAACCAAAGCTACGGCATCGTTAAAATCTAGCGCACCTGCTGCGACCAATGCTGAATATTCACCCAAACTATGCCCTGCCACTTGCCCAGGGTTTCCACCATCTCTGGCAGTCCACAGACGATGCAGCGCAGTTGAGGCTGTTAACAATGCAGGTTGTGTGTATTCGGTTTGATCTAATTTGCCATCGACATCTTCAGTGACCAAAGCAGCCATATCATAACCCAAAACATCGGATGCCTGGGTAAATGTGTCTGCAACGACTGGTTCATCAGCAATTAAATCTGCCAACATACCTTTGGATTGTGAACCTTGACCGGGAAAGAAAAAAACAATATTTGAACTCAAAATAAACTCCTAAAAAATTTAATTTCAAACTATTACATATTAAATAAGATTCAGATTACAGTGTTTTGTTCGGGAGCAAGGAAAAGAAGCGCAACTTACTACTGTAAGTGAGCATATTTGACGCTGCTAGCGGACAAATAAGCTGTGATATGAATCTTATTTAGACCAGCGGACTAAGTTTGCACCCCATGCAAACCCACCTGCAAACGCCTCAAGCAAAAGAACCTGTCCTTTTTTCACTTTACCCGCACGATAAATATCATTTAAGGCAAGTGGCACAGAGGCTGCCGATGTATTGGCATGTTTGGCAACGGTAAGCGCCACTTGATCTATGCTCATGTTTAACTTCTTCGCTGTGGCATTTAAAATACGAATATTGGCTTGATGTGGTACCAACCAATCCAATTCATCTTGTGCAACATCATATTTCTCAAGCACTTCTTTGACCACCTCACCTAGCTTGGTCACGGCAAAACGAAAGACTTCATTGCCTTTCATTTCAACAGCAGCCACACCTGCTGCGTCCGTATTTAAATCTAATCTTTCTGAAGCAACACGATTGTTCAATGGGCTTGCACCAGGGTGTGCATGTTTGGCTAATAATAAATCGCGGTAAGAACCATCGCAGTGCAATACCGAACCGATGATTCCACCTTCATCATCGTTGGACTCAAGCACAACAGCTCCCGCGCCATCACCAAACAACACACAGGTATTTCTATCTTGCCAATCCAAAATGCGGCTCATGGATTCCGCACCAATCAACAATACGCGTTTAAACATACCGCCTTTCATCATACCATCAGCTTGCGCCAAACCATACACAAAACCAGAGCATACAGCTTGAATATCCCAAGCTGGAAAATCTTTGCCACCAAGCTTATGTTGCACCATGCTTGCAGTGGATGGAAAAATCATATCGGGTGTGGTGGTTGCAACAATAATCGCATCAATGTCATCAATACTAAGGCCTGCATCTTCCAATGCTTGTGCGCCTGCGCGTGTTGCCAAATCGGATGTATATTCATCCTTATCAATAATATGACGCTGGGTAATACCCGTGCGTTCACGAATCCATTGATCGGATGTGTCCACAACTTTTGCCAAATCATCATTGGTCATGATGTGCTCAGGCAAATAACCGCCGACACCAATGATATGTGTACTCATTCGTCGCCCTCCGCCATGGTATTCATGGCTTCAACAGTACGCTCAATCAGCCCTGCTTCCACTTCGCGAATCGCCACTTCGATGGCACATGCATAACCATGCGCATCCGCACCACCATGGCTTTTCACCACAATACCATTCAAACCCAAAAGTGGGGCACCATTATGTTCACTTGGGCTAAGCGAAGTTTTAACACGTTTCAATGCTTTGCGTGATAAAAGCGCACCTGCTTTGGCAGTGATGCTTGATGTTAGTTCTTGTTTTAATGTATCCAAAATAAGGCTTGCTACACCTTCCATGGTTTTTAAAGCAACATTACCCACAAAACCATCACACACAATCACGTCAACGCGGTCGGAAAAAATATCCGTGCCTTCAACATTCCCAATAAAATTAAGGTTTGAAGCTTGAAGGCGAGGTGCTGTTGCTTTAATCACATCCGTGCCCTTACCGTCTTCTGTGCCAATATTTAACAAACCCACACGAGGATTTTCAATACCTTCCGCAGCCTGTAAGTAGCAGCTTCCCATCACAGCAAGTTGCACCAAGTGGTCGGATGAACAATCTACATTAGCACCAATATCCAAGAAAAAAGTACCACCGTCTCTGGCTGGCACCATGGATGCAAGCGCGGGTCTATCAATACCCGGAAGTGTTTTAAGAATAAGTTTAGAAATTGCCATCAGCGCGCCAGTATTTCCCGCACTGACCATGGCATCCCAATCACCATCACGCACAGCGCGTGCGCCAACATGGATAGACGATTGTTTTTTGCGGCGCACCGCAATGGCTGGCGCATCTGTCATTTCAATAAATTCAGCTGAGGGAACAATCTCAACTTGGTCAAGCAGCCCACGTGATTCTAACGCAGGGGTGAGCACTTCCTCTAAGCCACAAACACCAAACTTCGCCTTTGTTGAAGACGAAGTTAATATCTGTTGAAGCGCATCAAACACAACATCAGGAGCGCCATCGCCCCCATGTCCATCAAGCAAAATGCGTGCTGCCATGTTGTCAGACATAGGCGAAAACCTATTCAGCGACTGCTACAACCTCGCGGCCTTTATAGTGACCACAGCTTTGACAAGCGTAGTGCTGACGGTGCATTTCACCGCACTCTGTGCATTCGCTCATGCCAGATAATTTGATGGTATCGTGCGCACGACGCATATTACGTTTTGAGGCACTTGTTTTTCTTTTTGGTACAGCCATTTCATACTCCTTCGTTATCGCAACGAACTTTGATACATACTTTCATTACTTGATTGGTGCGCACCCTAACAGGTGAAAACCAATCAAGCATCAAACTTTAAATTTTTTAACGCGGCAAAGGGGTTGTCTTTCTTTTCACCCGAACAATCACAACGCTTCTGGTTTTTATTCGCACCACATTGCAAACACAAACCCTTACAATCTTCTGAACAAACCACCAAAGGCTGCCATGCTAGCCAAAAGTGTTCTCTCAGCACGTCCAACACATTCAGCTCACCATTTTCCAACACTTCTGGCTCATCACCTGTGAGCTCCAGCTCTGCTTTCATATCCTGCGATTCAGGCGAGCCAATCTCATAGGACACATCAACATCGCCCGACATCGGTTGTGCAAATTCAACATTACATCGCCCACATTGCCTTGGTACATTCATCTGCCAAGTGCCTTTCAACATGAAACTTCCCGCTTCCGCAGATAGCTGACCTTGCCAGTTCATGTCACTAAATAATGGCGAATCAACATCCAAATCAACAAAGCTATCATCCGCCAAAAGCGCAACTGGAATGGAAACATCCCATTGTCTTCCCGTGCGTGCAACACTTTGTAAAACAAGGTTAAATTTATCTTCTTGAGATTTCATTCAACCTCCTTTTAGCGGCTTCAAATCTTGCACGAAACCAATTCGTGATGCAAAAAATGAGCGCGCATTATGTGTTTATTATAGTATTGGTCAAGCTTTGAAATGTTTGGGTTTAGGCTGTAAAAATCAATCTTTTTTGATGACTTCCACATCAATCACCTCAACCTTCTCATAGCGTTGTGGTGTATGCGCAGCGGCTGCACATGAGCCACCCACATTCATGTGTTTAGGCATCAATAATTTGCGCACAAAAGGAATCAAAAGCAGAAAACCCCAAGTGTCGGTAATTAAACCAGGAAAAAACAAAAGAATACCTGCAATCACAAGCATCAACCCATGCAAACTTTGCTCAGCAAGCTGCTGCTGCTCACCTGCCAGCAAGCTTTGTCGCGCTTGCACCAAAGTCTGTAAACCTTGCCAACGGATAATTAAACCACCCAAAGCTGCCGTGAACAGACAAAGGGTGATGGTTGCAAAACCACCAATGCCGCTACCCACTTCGATTAACACATAAAGCTCAGCCAGAGGAACAATTACAAAGAGAATAAATAAAATACGCAACATAATCCAATATATAAGGCATAACATTGTTGTTTTCAAGTCGTCAGCACACAATAACAAATGGCATTGATTTTGCTGATAAGCTTAAGACGCTTTAAACAATCCATCTCATGCGAGCAGAATATATGAAAAAAATAGCTGACCTAATTAAAGACAAGTCCTTATTATATTACCATATTGAATGGATTTTAATGCATCCAAGGTTTGGTATATTAATGTTGGTATTGGTCGCACTTTCATTTACGCATAAACCCTGGCTTGCTGCAATACTATTCACATTGTTTACAGTCGAAATTGGTGCGCGCATTGCAATTATATCCTATAAAATGCGAACCAACCCTTATCGTAAATCACTGAACCGAAAAATTGACGCTTTATTCCTAATTCTCGACATTATCGGCATTGCATCCCTTTTAATCACTATCTTTGATATCCCTTTCCAAGCTGAAGATGCGGCAATGGTTAGGATGTTTAGAGCGTTATATTTGTTAAGAACTTTACGTGTTTTCCGATACTTTGATTTGCAGAGTGCAATGTATTCTCCTACCTATGGCATGTTTACCTCACTTGTAATCATGATTTCATTCTTTGCCACAGACACTCTACTTTGGGTTGTTATTATCTTTTTCAGCGTCGAGCTGGTGTTACGCTATATTATTATGCGAAGTATGAATTTTGAATCAGAACGTGAGCGAAAATCAGAATGGTTCTTCTGGTGGTTGGATGCTATTGCCACCATTGTCATGGTACCTGCCTTTGCCATCATTCCTTATGGTGGCGCATTGCGAAGCATGCGTTTGATTCGTCTTTTGCGCCCTTGGATGGTCATTATCCGCAATCTCAAAGAAGTCATGCGTGAAGGACAATTCATGCAAGAAATTAACCTTATCGTTCTTGTCCTTGCTGTTATTTCAATCACAGGTGGTATTTTCGGTAATTTCATGATGAAAGGTTTTGATTTTACCCAAGATGGTATCGTTGATGCCAGTGATGACGGTATGATTCCTAAAATATGGTTTGCCTTCCGATTATTCACTGACCCTGGCAATGCCGTTGCTTATCCTGAATCAAGTACGATTGCTATTTACTCAATTTTTGCAGTTATCATCGGTGTATTCATTTTTGCATTCTTCATTGGTATTGGAGCAAGTATTGTGTCCGACTTAATGCATAAATTACGCAATGAACGTTTGGGAGATGCTGATTAATTCATAATTTCATGTTAAAATCACATTTTATGTTCGGAGGTTAAGGATGTCGTATCAAAGTAGTTTTTGTGATTTGGAATATTCTCAAAAGAAGCGTTTAACGCGTAGAGAGAAGTTTTTGAATGAAATGGAATTGGTTGTTCCTTGGTTGAAACTGATTGCTTTGATTGAGCCCTATTACCCAAAATCAGGTAGGCATGGTAGGCAACCTAAAGGTCTTGAAATGATGTTTCGGATTCATTGTATGCAACATTGGTTTTCATACTCAGACCGTCAAATGGAAGATGCGATGTATGAAGTTGAGAGTATCCGTCGTTTTTCAGGTTTTAGCAGTGTTATGGATGATTTACCTGATGAAACAACGATTCTTAATTTTCGTCACTTATTAGAAAAATACAAGCTCACAGGCAAGATTTTAGAAGTGATCAACGATGACCTCAAAGCCAAGGGTTTGCTTGTATCTCAAGGGACAATGGTTGATGCGACGATTGTTCATGCCCCCAGTTCAACCAAAAACAAAACCAAATCACGCGACCCCGACATGCACCAAACCCGCAAAGGTAATCAATGGTTCTTTGGCATGAAGATTCACGTTGGTGCAGATGTGGATTCTGGTGCGGTACATACAGTAACCACAACGGCTGCAAATGTTGCAGACATTACGGAATTACCCAAGTTGTTACGTGAAGAAGATGCTGTTGTCTTTGCTGATGCAGGATACACCAGTGATAGCTTCAAACGAGGTGCTAAAAAGGTTGGCTTGCGTTGGTGTGTGAATGATAAACGTAAACCAAAGCATAACTTGTCTGCCAGTCAAAAACGCAGAAATAGGAAACAATCGTCCATTCGTGCGCGTGTTGAGCATGTG
Source organism: uncultured Zetaproteobacteria bacterium (assembly GCA_947311495.1). Lineage (GTDB taxonomy): Bacteria > Pseudomonadota > Zetaproteobacteria > Mariprofundales > Mariprofundaceae > Ghiorsea. The sequence continues at coordinate 1,239 of CAMZLG010000025.1, read as the reverse complement.
TTTCGTGTGATTAAGCAACAATTTGGTTTCCAAAAAACGCGCTACCGTGGTCTGGAGAAGAATGCATCACAAGTGAATATGCTGATTGGTTTGACCAATTTGTACATGCTGAGGAGGCAACTGATGGCAAATTAAGGGATAAATGCGTCTTCATAACGGTAAAACAAGCCGTTATGAAGTGAAAAAGACGAAACACCTTCTCTTTTACCTGATTTTCTCTGAAAAATGAAATTTGGTAAAATTAATGAGAAAGTACTGATTTGTTCAGCACTTCCTTAGAGTTCATTAGTCGTTCACGATATGTTCACAAACCTGCTTGTATGGTTTGTCAGTGAGTAGGAGAGATTGTTATGAATGTCAGAATGGTTATCTTAATATTTGTACTCTTTAGTTTGAATGGGTGTCCAAATTTTGATATTGGCGATGGCGGCGTTATAACTAACATGCCGCCGTTCCCATCGAATGTAATCGAAGATGCTGTAGGTCAAAAATATTTTGTCGTTAATGAAGTGTCGATTAACAATTCGGGGATACCGCCCAAAGCTTTGTTTGCATGGGATGCAGGTACGCAGACATGGACAAAGAAGACCTCGTTTGCAAGTGATATTGTATCAAATGAGATTTATGTTGATTCTAAAGGAGATATTTGGCTGAAGGACTTTTCATTACAGGTAGGTTCGTTGACACCTATAACTAGAATAAATACTCAAACTCTTCAAACAAGTACTTACTCTCTTGGAATCAATCGCTTTATCGTTGGCGGTGACCAAGCTGTGGAATATCAAGGCTCTTTAGTGAATAGCTATCAGCCGACAACAGACGCATCAACATATTTGTATAATTTTCCCTCACCAAGTGTTGCCGCTCAAGCTATGGGCATAACGCTTAATACGCAACCCTATCAGATGCTTTGTGTACCTGTGCTTAAATACTTCCAATGGGATGGGCAAACGCATTATTGTATGCTAGCCAATAGTGTAAAGTATGCTACTGACCTGCCTCTCAACCCAGGTGCAGCGAATAATGATGTCATTGAGTTTATGGTATCAATGACCAATGCAGGAAATACATATCAACTCCTTCACCACATTCAAACGCCGCATGTGGCGATACTTCAGGGCTATCCAGTACAGGAAAATTTTGCAGCAGACTACCCCATATTCTCACCCTTGGTGAAATCAGGGTGTGTTGGTTCTGTAGATAAGCAAGGTAACTATCATCAGTTTTGTAATGATACGG
>CAMZLG010000024.1 GCA_947311495.1 uncultured Zetaproteobacteria bacterium | reverse complement strand
TGTATGAACATGAAGACCCGCGCCTTGGCGAACACAAAGATTGGGGAACGTATATCTTCAACTTTGGGCGCAATGAAGTGCGCAACTTCTTGATTGCATCGGCATTGTTTTGGTTGGATGAATATCATATTGATGGGGTACGCGTTGATGCTGTGGCATCGATGTTGTATTTGGATTATTCGCGTGAAGATGGCGAGTGGGTTCCCAATAAACATGGTGGCAGAGAAAACCTTGAAGCCATTGAATTTTTAAAACAATTCAACTGTCTTGTGCATGAGCGATTCCCCGGTGCTGTGACCATGGCAGAAGAATCTACATCATTTCCTATGGTGTCGCGCCCCACCTATTTGGGTGGTTTGGGTTTCACCATGAAATGGAATATGGGTTGGATGAACGACACCCTTTCTTATTTTGAAGAAGACCCCATCAACCGCTCTTATCATCATCATGCGCTGACTTTTTCTGCCGTGTATGCCTTTACAGAAAACTTTATTTTGCCCTTCTCACACGATGAAGTGGTGCATGGTAAAGGTTCTATGCCACAAAAAATGCCGGGCGATGATTGGCAGAAGTTTGCCAACCAACGACTTTTGTATGCCTATATGTATGCCCACCCGGGCAAAAAATTGCAATTCATGGGTTTAGAGTTCGGGCAATGGCAAGAGTGGAACTTTGATGCCTCATTATCTTGGGAGCAGTCCAACTTTATGCCACATCGCGGTCTGCAACTGATGATGCGCGACATCAACCATCTATATAAGGCTGAACCTGCATTACATGAAGTGGACTTTGATGGTGCCGGGTTTCAATGGATTGATTGCAATGATGCTGCGCAATCGGTGTTAAGTTTTATCCGCCGTGATAAAAATGGTGGTGAAGTGATTGTGGTGATGAACTTAACGCCAGTACCTCGTGAAAACTATCGTTTGGGTGTGCCGCAAGCGGGGTTCTACAAAGAAATCATGAATACCGACGCTGAAGCTTACGGCGGTTCTAATCTTGGTAATGGCGGCGGCATTGAAGCCGACAATCAAGCATGGATGAATCAACCGCATTCGATTGCGATAACCTTGCCACCGCTTTCTTGTGTGATGTTTAAGCTTGGCTAATACGGTGATAAACAGCAAATTTGTTCAATATTACTTTGCTTTAAAACATGTATGGGAGCTTCACAACAGTTTCGAGTTTGGTCAAACACCTCCAATACCTTCTGTGTTTTCAGAACAACTGTGTAGGCAGCTACTAGACTTACAAGAATATGAAGGGAGAGACTTTGATGCCCAAGATAGCGATGGAAGAACATATGAAATAAAAGCCACAGGAACAGCCAAAGGTCAAACCACAATAAACTTGAATAAAAAGTTTGATTACCTTATTTGGTTACATATTTCTTTTACAGACGACAATGTTTTTACATATAAAATACCCAAAGATTATTTTCCTAAACCAAAATCTAAGAGTAGAGAAGCGATTAGTTTATCAAAAATATGTAGAAAGAACTCTACCCAACCTCTGTCCTTTGATTTCTACATTGATAAAAAAACATAAGCTCTATGTTCATTTTTTGTGCAGACAAAAAAACGAACCAAAAAAGCTGCCCTATATAGCTCCGTTATCCAAAATTATCAGCTAAAGCGGGCGCAAAATAAGAGCATTTTGCTTTATCCCTTCTTTAGCGGCTGATTTTGGCGAATCTATAACAGGGTAAGGTGTGTTCTCATCGTCATGCCGTACTTGATACGGCATCCAGTTGGCTTAAATCGTATAAATTTTTCATCAACTGTGGAATGATATGTGTTAAGTTGTTTTTATTCCCCTCTAGCTAGAGGGGTGGCACGAAGTGACGGGGTGTTGTGGATTCCCGCCTTCCCCCAGGGGATACTCTCTGGCTTCGCCATTCACCTAATCGCTCGAGGTGACAGCCATAAAAAAGCTCTGCGTTCCTCTGTGTTCTCTGCGGTTCAAATATGCCAAGCAGCCTTATCCACTACCCACGTTGCATTTTCAATAAACGTAATCGGTAAATTAGCACCCTTGCTTATATCTTGAAGCACATCCTTTTTGGATGCACCTGTTGCCAAAATAAAACATTGTTTATGATTGTTCAAAGCTTTGAAACCCATGCTTACCCGCTCGGATGGGGGTTTAGGCGAACCAAACTCGGCAACTGCCAAATTATCGCTATGTAAAGTGTCGTGATTGGGAAAGAGGCTTGCGGTATGACCATCTTCACCCATGCCCAACATCACCAAATCAAAGGTTTTGATGGTGGCGATGTCTTGCGCATAAGCTTCTGCTGCAGCTTGTGTACCGTTCGTGAAATCAATGCTATGAATGTTCTCTTGCGGAATCGCTACATGGTCTAATAAGGCTTTGTTTGCCATGGTTTCATTTCTATCGGGATGTCCTGATTCAAGCGCACGTTCATCACCAAACCACACGTGCACTTTTGCCCAATCTTTGTCGGCATCACGCAATAATCGGTAGCACAATTCAGGTGTGCTACCACCTGCCAATACCCAGTGGAATACACCTTGTTCAGTAATCGCTTTGGCACAGGCTTGAATGACTTCATCCGCCACAAATCGTGCAGCTTCTTCACCTGTAGCGAACTGTTTTAATGTATTGGCATCAAAAGCCATGTTATTTCTTGGCTGGTTTGATGGTATGCCCACCAAAACCCGCACGTTGGGCATTTACAATTTTACCCGCATACGCATCTTTCTGGCGGCTTCTAAAGCGCATTTGTAATGCCAAAGTCAACACAGGTGCAGGGATACCCAAATCAATGGATTCGTTGACTGTCCAACGTCCTTCGCCTGAATCATCCATCCAATCGGACAATGAAGAAAGCTCCACATCTTGGTCAAGTGCATCACCTGTCAAATCCAATAACCATGAACTGACCACAGAACCATGCTGCCAAACGCGAGAAATCTGCGCCATATCCAAATCAAATTCTTCTTTGGCTTTCATGATGTCATAACCTTCAGCGAAAGCTTGCATCATGCCGTATTCGATGCCGTTATGTACCATTTTGACAAAATGACCTGAACCGATTGGTCCCATGTGACCCCAACCTTTGCCATCATCCGATGCAAGTGTGGTCAAAGCAGGTGCAATCAAATCAATGGCAGGTTTTTCGCCGCCAATCATCAATGAATAACCATTTTGCAGGCCCCAAACACCACCCGATGTGCCGCAATCGGCAAATAAGATACCTTGCTCGGCAAGCTCCGCACCACGGCGTTGCCCTTCTTTGTAATTCGAGTTGCCACCATCAATAATCAGGTCACCAGACTCAACGCCTGCTTCAAGAAGCTTGGCAATGGTGTCATCCACATACTCATGCGGCACCATAATCCAAAGCACACGGGGAGCAGGAAGTTTGGCAATCACATCTTTTAAATCACTGGCAGCTTGTACGCGCTCAAATTCATCGGCTAAAGCTTTGCCAGGCTTTGCATCCACATCGAATGCCACCACATCATGGTCGCCCTGCATCAAGCGTTTGACCATATTGCCGCCCATGCGACCCAATCCAATCATGGCTAATTTCATTGTTAAACTCCTTCTGTGTTTGGTGTTTCTGCGGATTCTACCCAATCTTGAGCATCCACAATAATATCATAACGCTCACGTGCGACCTTTTGCATACATGCTGCAAATACAGGTTTATCCATCATCACGCGGCAAAAATCAGTTTTGCTCATGGTGTATAAAGCACAGTAGGTTTTGGCATACATATTAGTGTGCAGTTGTTCGCTGCTTAATAAACTTAACTCACCGAAAATGTCACCTGAACGCAAGGTTTTAAGATGTTTACCTTTTTTATCTTGCACATCAACTTCACCCAAACGAATAATAAATAATTCATGGGCTTGGCTTTGTGCATCAATGATTTGGTCGCCTGCATTAAATACCGTTGATTTAAGCATGGATGCAAAAGCATTAAGCATGGCATCGTCGCTGTTTTCAAACATAGGGATACTTCTAAGTGCAAGCTTGGATGAGCGGGTTGGCCAACGTCTATGACTTTGTGACAACAACTCAAAAGATGCTTTTGGTCCCCAAGAACCCACAGGATAGTTGGATAAATCAGCTGCTTTTTCTTTGCCCCACACATCTAGGATGGGTTGCACAATACGCCAAGAAGTCTCGACCAAGTCAGAGCGGGAAAACAAGGATGCATCCCCACGCATGCAATCATAAAGCATGGTTTCATAACCCGTGCCCGGTTGAGCCGTAAATGCTTCATCATATTCAAAGCGCATATTCACTTTGCGCAAATTCATAGATGGACCTGGGCGTTTGGCAAGAAAATGCAGTTCAATACCTTCTTTGGGCTGAATGCGGAAAATAAGCTGATTGGCTTCGAGTTGTTCGGCAGCAGGTGTGCTTCTAAAGGTGAAGTCGGGTGCTTGTTTGAATTGCACCACGATTTCAGTGGATTTTCGGCTCATGCTTTTACCTGAACGCAAATACACAGGCACACCATCCCAACGCCAATTATCAATACGAAGCTTAATCGCAGCAAAGGTTTCAGTGTTCGAGTCTGGCGCAACATGCGGCTCATCGCGGTAAGCTTTGGCAGGTGAACCATCAGGGTTAAAACCTTCACCATACTGACCACGCACCGCATGGTCCTGCACCTCATCATGTTTTAAAATGCGTACAGTGTTGAGCAGCTTATGTTTTTCATTGCGAATGGCTTCAGGCTCAAATGAGGTGGGCGGTTCCATGCATAAATATGCCATCATTTGAAACAAATGATTTTGAAGCATGTCGCGGACAACACCTGCATTTTCATAATAATTGCCGCGCCATTCCACACCAACCTGCTCACTTGCTGTGATTTGAATATGGTCAATGTGGGTGTGGTTCCAAAGCGGTTCAAACATGCCATTGGCAAAACGGAAGGCGACAAGATTTTGTACGGCTTCTTTGCCTAAATAATGGTCAATACGATAAATTTGGCTTTCTTTCCAATAGGATAATAACGTTTTATTGAGTTCCTTCGCAGATGCGAGGTCGGTACCGAATGGTTTTTCAACAATGATACGCCGCCAACCTGAATTTTCTTGGTTTAACTTCACAGATGCTAAACCTTGAGAAACCAAAGCGGCAATAGATGGCGGTGTTGCCATATAAAACAACACATTATCTTCCGTTTCATGACGACCATTAAAAGCATTGAGAAACTGATCAAGGTTCTTAAACGTTTGCGGATCATCAAACTTGCCTTGTAAGTAATGAACATTTGAACAAAATGCTTGCCAGCGTGCCTCATCAAAAGATTCTCTTCGTGAATGTTTGCCTATGTCTAGGCTCATTTTTTCGCGAAATGATTCCGTGGTATAAGCATCCCTAGATAAACCTAATACCGCAAAATTGTCAGGTAGCAGACCATCGTTGTATAAGTTAAATAAGGATGGAATCAGCAGACGTTTGGTTAAATCGCCAGATGCACCAAAAATGACAAACACACATGGGTCAGGTGCTGTCAAAGGTGTACTGGAGTGCGGCTGGGCCATTAGATTTTAATCAACTTTTGGAATGCGGTGTGCATATCGCTGTTGCCAACAAGCACATCGCCTTTTTCCAAATTAACGGTTTCACCGCTCAGCCCTGTAACCATGCCACCAGCTTCTTGAATGAGTAAAATGCCTGCAGCAATGTCCCATGATTTCAAACCCGCTTCCCAATAGGCATCCATGCGACCTGCAGCCACATACGCCAAATCAAGAGCAGCAGAACCGCCGCGGCGATAACCATCAGCAGCGCGCATACAGTTATCCATGCGCTTTTGGAAATCGTCAATGCCATCGCGTTGGTAAGGTGGTAATCCCGATGCAAACAATGCATTTTTGACATGTTTACAATCGCTTACACGCATTCGGCGGCGGTTAAGAAATGCACCACCACCATTTTTAGCTTCAAAGGTTTCATCACGAATCGGGTCATGAATCACAGCAAGTATAGGTTTACCCTTTTGCCATGCCGCAATGGAAATGGCGAAATGTGGGTAGCCATGAATGAAGTTGGTCGTGCCATCAAGTGGGTCGATATACCACTGAATATCGGCATCAGCATTGATGCGAGAAGATTCTTCACCCACGATGCCGTGGTTGGGATAATGTTTACGAATCTCACGGATAATGATGTCTTCAGCTTGCTTATCGACTTCGGTGACAAAATCACGGTCTTGTTTTTGTTTGACTGAATATGAATCTCTTTGCTCATAGTGGCGAAGAATTAAATCTCCAGCGCGGCGGGCGGCGCGGACGGCAACGAATAACATTTTTCGGACTCCTGACGGTAAAATTGATGTATCCGATGCTTTTTTGGCTGCGCCTGTGTTAAAAAGCTTAGCCAACATCCTCATTTGCATACAGCAAACTGCGGTGTCGCTCAAACTTTTTGCCTTGGCTCGCGCAAAAAAATCAAACGGATTCAACCAATTTTCAATGGTTGTTTGAAACTTAATTTTAAAAGAACTGCCGCAACCTAACATGTTGCAAGGCTAGGTCACTTCAAATGTGTGCAAACGATATTGTTTAGCTATTTAAAGCCATATATATTATTCAATATTATGTTCTTTAAGGTAAGAAAAGTAGTATCTCGCGATGTATGTTCCGATAGGAAAGCCAATGTACAAAACATATAAATAGAACTTAAAAAGATAAATGCCCACTTTATGCTTTAAAAGCATACTAACCAATGTTGCTAAATGCCAGACCAACATAAGAGCAGTAAAATTGTTACAGTAGCTAAGCTCTGTTCCAGTAGTTGCGAAACACAATAAACTTCCTGCAGCAATAGAGAAAACCAGATAATAGATAAAGTATTGTATGGGTTTGTGGTTATGAAAAGTGTTTATTGGCATGAGTGCTTTAATCACTTCAAATGTGATTTGAGGTAACGCCCTGTCCAAGAGCTTTTGTGTTTGGCGACGGTTTCGGGTGTCCCAGCAACCACGACTTGCCCGCCTTTGTCACCGCCTTCAGGCCCCATGTCCACAATCCAATCGGCGGTTTTGATGACATCAAGATTGTGTTCAATGACGA
>CAMZLG010000023.1 GCA_947311495.1 uncultured Zetaproteobacteria bacterium | reverse complement strand
GCATCCACATCTTCAGGCACTGATTTATCAAATCCACATGAATCTACTTCCAAGCCACGCATGGCTTTACCCAAAGATTCACTGAATGTGCGGCCAATCGCCATCACTTCGCCCACAGATTTCATTTGTGTAGTTAGGCGCGTATCTGCACCTTCAAATTTCTCAAAAGCAAAGCGTGGTAACTTGGTGACCACATAATCAATGCTGGGTTCAAAGGCAGCAAAGGTTTCCCCAGTAATATCATTGGGAATTTCATCAAGCGTGTAACCCACAGCCAATTTCGCGGCAATTTTTGCAATCGGGAAACCTGTGGCTTTGGATGCCAAGGCAGATGAGCGCGAAACACGCGGATTCATTTCAATCACAATCAAACGTCCATCTTCAGGGTTCACGGCAAATTGCACGTTCGAACCGCCTGTTTCCACGCCGATTTCACGCAAAATCGCAATCGAAGCATCACGCATTTTTTGATATTCTTTATCGGTTAATGTTTGTGCAGGGGCAACCGTAATCGAATCACCAGTATGCACACCCATGGCATCAAAGTTTTCAATGGAACAAATAATCACACAATTATCTGCATGGTCACGCATCACTTCCATCTCGTATTCTTTCCATCCAATGATGGATTCTTCAATCAAGACTTCATCCGTTGGTGATGCATCTATACCAGAAGCCGCAATTTGCTCAAATTCTGCAGGGTTATACGCAATACCACCCCCAGAACCACCTAAAGTGAATGATGGGCGAATAATAATCGGGTAACCAATCTCATCGGCTAAATCGCGGGCTTCCTGCATGGAATGGGCAAAACCACCACGTGCCATTTCCAAACCAATGGCATCCATGGCTTTTTTAAAACGTTCTCTATCTTCAGCTTTATCAATGGCATCGGGTTGCGCACCAATGAGCTGCACATTGTATTTGTCCAACACACCATGTTTGTTGAGTGATAAAGCGCAGTTCAGCGCGGTTTGCCCACCCATGGTTGGTAAAATCGCATCAGGGCGCTCTTTTTCTATAATTTTTTCAACCACTTCCCACGTAACAGGCTCGATATAGGTTGCATCGGCAAACTCAGGGTCTGTCATAATGGTTGCAGGGTTGGAATTGACCAACACCACCCTAAATCCTTCTTCTTTCAGCGCTTTACACGCTTGAACACCCGAATAATCAAACTCACAAGCTTGCCCAATCACAATAGGGCCCGCTCCTAAAATCATAATTGTTTGAATATCATCACGACGTGGCATATAGGCTTGACCTCAAATTATCATTTAAACAAAAAATTAGGCAGAAACAAGCCTGCCTATCGTCCATTTAATATATCGCGCACTCTAACAAAAATTGCCAAGGATTGAAGCGCTGAAATATACAAAAAAAATAGGGTGCAAATTGCACCCTATCTTCTCATCTTGTTAAAATGATAACTTACAAATTATAAAACTCGGATTAAATCCACAGCATCCGATGTCATCTGTTTGATTTTATTTCTCATCGCACTACGCAAGCGGTCAACATCCACCTTATCCATGCCAGCTTCTTCCAAGTCATCAAAGTCTTTCATATTTGCCATGGATGAGCGAAGTTTTTTCAAAATAAGTTGCACCTGTGCCATATTGACATCACCAGCAGCATTGGCTTGAGAAACCAAGGCAAATGTTGGATGTGATGTAGCAAGACCAAACACCATCAAGGCTGATAATACTAACGCTTTTTTATTCAATGTCTTCCCCCTTTTTCACTATAATCCACACTCCCCAGCGTGATTTATGGCACTAGATTAGCGTGGTATTTTGTTTACGCAATAGGCAAACCCTCCCAATATACAGGCTTGTTCATTGCCTTAGCTTCTGTCACGTTTCGCGTTTACAAAGTAGATAGACACAAGCGAGACAATAACATGAGCAACCCTATAACATTGCACCAAGCAAACATTCAAAGTTTAAACCTTCTTCATAGCGGCAAAGTGCGTGATATGTATGAGATTGATGCTCAGCACCTCTTGATTGTCACCACTGACCGCCTATCTGCATTTGATGTCATTCTACCCACACCTGTGCCGCAAAAAGGTGAAATTCTAAATCAAGTATCCAATTTTTGGTTTCATAAACTTGGGCATATTATCCCCAACCAAATGTCGAATATGGCTTTGGATGATGCTATTCCTGATGCTGCTGAACGGGAACGTGTACGCAGCCGCGCTTTGGTGGTGAAACGCCTCAAACCTTTACCTATCGAAGCCATTGTACGCGGTTATTTAATTGGTTCAGGTTGGAAAGATTATCAAAACAATGGTTCCGTATGTGGTATTGCTTTACCTGAAGGTTTGGGTCTTGCTGATAAATTGCCAGCACCTATTTTTACCCCTTCCACCAAAGCCGATGTGGGCGCGCATGATGAAAATATAAGTTTTGAACAAATGTGTGACATCATTGGTACAGATTTAGCCACCCAAGTACGTGATGTAAGCATACAACTTTATAAGGAAGCTGCGGATTATGCTTTAAACAAAGGTATTATCATTGCCGATACAAAATTTGAATTTGGCTTGGATGAACATGGCACACTCACTTTGATTGATGAGATGTTAACGCCTGATTCTTCTCGCTTTTGGGATGTCGCCACCTATCAACCCGGTATTAGCCCACCAAGCTTTGATAAACAAATCATTCGTGACTGGCTGGAAACATTGGACTGGGACAAAAAAGAACCTGCGCCCGAAGTCGATGCCGGCATCATGCAAAAAACAGCAGATAAATACCGCGAAGCTTTGACCCGCTTAACCCAGTAATACAAAGTAAAACAAGCAACCCGAGTTCATCATCGAAGCGACCTTTATCGACCAAGTCCAAGCTGACTTTGCACCTGAATCGGCTTTGGCAACAGGGCTTAAAGGGTATATCCATCGCGCGGAACAAGTGTCACTGGCTAAAAAAATAGCCCACACCTTAGAACAGCAGACGATTTTGATTGCGGAAGCGGAAACGGGCACAGGCAAAACGCTAGCTTACCTAATTCCTGCACTTCGCTCATCCGATAAAGTCTTGATTTCAACGCATACCAAAGCGCTGCAAGACCAGCTCATGTTTCGTGATTTACCTGCGGTACAAAAAGCACTGGGTGTGCGCCGCAAAGTTGCCTTACTCAAAGGACGTAGTAATTATTATTGTCCACAACGCCTAAATATGCACGTTGCTGGAAATCAACAAGAAATTTGGCAAAAGAAAAACCTGCTTAAAGTTGCCAAGTGGGCAGAAACCACCACCGATGGTGATTTATCCGCACTTAATTTTGATGTGTTTGAAAAAGGCATTGGTCAGCTGGTCACTGCAACTGCTGACCAATGCACAGGCAGCAAATGTGAGCATTACAAACAGTGTCCACTGATGAAGGCACGGCAAAAAGCACAAAATGCAGACATTGTCATTGCTAATCATAGTTTATTATTGGCAGATGCATCCCTCAAATCAGGTGATTTCGGTGAAGTTTTGCCAATTTTTGATACTTATATCTTGGATGAAGCACATAGTATACCTGACCTTGCCAGCCGTCAGTTTGGCATTCAACTCTCACGCAACAAATTGATTTACTGGGTTAATGATATGCAAGCCGTGTTGGATACCTTGGGTGATGAAGCTGATTTAAAAGAACAAGTCCGAAAACTGGGCGCAGAAGTCATTTCTAAATGGGCAGACAAAGACCTTAAAACCATCAAACAAGATTGGGAAGTTTTGCTCGATATCGCTATTTCGAGAGAAGAGCGGCATGATGATATGTTGAAAATGGTCGAACGTGCCACTGTTATCTTTGAAGAAATGCAGCAAATTCTCACCCCACAAGATGGTTATGTGGTTTGGGAAGAAGGAAAAGATGATAGAAAACAGTACATCTCTGCACCTATTCAAACTGGGCCTGTGCTTACCCATCATTTATGGGAGCGCGAAGCTACATTTATTCTGCTTTCTGCCACACTACGCGTATCCAATAAATTTGACTATAACCGCACTAGATTGGGTTTAAATATAGAGCTTGCACAAGAAAGTTATCACCCTTCACCTTTTGATTATCAACAACAAGCCATGCTATATTTACCCAAACATATTCCAGAGCCACGCGCTCATGATTACCCACAGGTGATGCAAAGCGAAATTGAGGCGTTGTTGCGCACCTCAAGAGGGCGAGCGTTTGTGTTGTTTACTTCGCACTATGCGCTACGAACATTCTCCACCCATTTACAGCAAGCTTTACCGTGGCAAGTTTTAATTCAAGGCGAAAGTGGCAGCCGCGATGCAATATTGGAGTCATTCCGTAAGGATAAACATTCCATTTTATGCGGTACGCGTAGCTTTTGGGAAGGTGTAGATGTACCTGGTGAAACATTATCCTTAGTCATTATTGACAAAATACCTTTTGCCCCACCCACTGATGTTTTACTAAAAGAACGCACCAAAGCATGTGAATTACAAGGCGGCAATGGGTTTATGGACATTCAACTTCCTGAAGCCATTGCTGTGCTGAGGCAAGGCGCTGGGCGGCTTATTCGCAGCACTTCCGATAGAGGTGCGATTGCTATTTTGGATTCCAGATTGCATACCAAACGTTACGGTAAAGAAGTGATTAAGAATCTACCTTGCGCTCCTATCGCCAATGATATGGGGGATATGCGCTGGTTTTTTGAGGATGTTGAATAAGCTGGTTATTGCAACCGTGGTAATGCAACCACCGTCTTTTCCACAAATGTTTTTTCACCACTTCGTACAGTAATCAAGCCTAAGTTTACGTTTTGAATAACTTCACCCTGTTGCCCAAGCAAGCTCAAGCTGGCTTGATATTCACCATCATCCATAGGCAACCGCGATAAATAAATACGTTTAGGCAACGTTAACCAACTTCGTGTGTCGGCTGTTTCAGTGGCAAGGGCTGCAACATCAGCCAAGAACCCTGCTATCTCTCCACCCTGCTTTTCTGCTTGTTTGGAAATTGCCGCTTTGGCAATTGCCCTAGCTATCAATCGCGCAGTCATCGCTGCCTTATGACTTTCCAAAGAAGCCCTTGCAATGGCATCAATATCATCCGCAACTTCCAAGTCCACAGAGGTTGTACCTACCGTTAAACGTGCTGATGAAAAAGCTAATTTTCGAGATTGATAGACAGGCAATGATATACGAACAGGTACACCATCATCTGCATTTACAAACACACTGGTTGAACGTTTGATGGGTGCTAAGCCAGCATGAAGCAACACAACAACTTCACCCCTGCCAATGGCATCTTCGATAAAGCTATCGTCCATATCAAATTCTTTTTTATATTTCACAAATTCATCCATCAGACCTAGCTGATAGGTTAAACGGAGCAAATCTTTTTTTAAGAGTTTAGGTAACGCTTCGGATTCATATTGATATGCTTCATAAGCTTTGCGATAAGCAATCATAGCTTCATCAAGCTCATGTTCTGCTTCATAAACCAACCCAGCCAAATATCGAGAAAAGGCATCTTCTTTGATGTTATCCTCGCCCTCGGACAACTGTTTCAGCCGCTCATCCACTTGCAAAGCTTCAACCCTTGCTTCATCCAGTTGCCCCAATGCAATGTAGTTAAGTGCCTCATAAACATGAATGAGAACTTGTTCAAAATCCTCTCCCTCATAACTCATGGCACTATCATTAATCGTCACTGCACCCGCTTGCTCAACCAAACTCGTGGCGCGCAATGATGCAATAAGCTTCTTCGCTTCTTCAAACGTGGTATTACTTTCAGCAAACAATCCACTCATGCGTTGTAGCATAGCTTTATCCAACAAGTACAACAGCCGATCACGACCACTTGCTGGTTTTTTTTCAAGCTCAACCAAAGCTTCTTGCGGTTTTTGTTGCACCAATAAACTTTCAATCTGTTGAAAGCTGTTGCTATAACTCGCACAGCCTGACAAAAACAACACAAGAAGCCCTAATGTATAAAGCTTATGCATGATAAAGGTGTAAAAAGTAGCCTAGCGGAAACGTCCTGTTTCAAGAACTTTTTTGATTTTCTTCTGACCCAACCACACTTTGCGGTTATCTTTAAGGCTAATCAGCGTTAAATCAATTTGATAATACTTTACTTGCGTATCACCTGCCGCATCAAATATCGTATTGATTTGTCCTTTGAGCATGAAGTCAGCGCCTGTTTCTTCACCTGCTACATTTTGCGTACCCATGCTTGCATTGTTAGCTTGGTCTTGGCGTTCCGCACGAATTTCACCGCGCTCTTTACTGGATGCTACAAACTCCACTTCGCCAGAATTGATAAGTTCACGTTCCAAATCTGAAATAAAAGTGCGCGTATTGATATGTTCATGGCTAAGGTTACGCACCGCGCCCACGATAAGCACAGGATTCGCACCTTTTTTAACTTGGTAATTGGTTAACCACTTGCGCGACATCATATCACTCACCATACGCGATGAAACCAGCCTTGAATCAGTGTCATTCCAATTCCCACTTAAATCTTGCACACTATCCGTATCCACGCGTTCAACGGTTGTTGTTTTACATGCGTTCAAACCTGTCATCAATATTGTTGCCATTGCCATCACTATCATTTTACGTTTCATACTTTTCTCCTTTCTCTCATCCAATGATTTCTGTCATTCAACTAAACTTCTCAATCAAACTTCAAGCACAGCCTGAATGGCTGCCAACAATGCAGGTGCAGCCGTTTCCGTGCGCATAATTCTTTGCCCAAACATTAAAGCCTCAAACCCTTCCAATTGCAAATATTCAAGCTCTTGTTGCGTCCAACCACCTTCTGGACCAATGGCTAATGTTATGTCTTCAGCTTTAGCGAAATCGTGGCGAACATCTTGCCACAGCTTAGCATCTCTTGGGTGCAATACAAAACATGCCCCGCGCTTTTCAACTGCTCCTAACTTTGCTTGCCAGCGTACATCTGGAAGTGCTGTGCGTTCCGACTGCTCCGCAGCTTCGATAACAATTTTCTGCCAGCGTTGCAGCCGCTTTTCCTTTTTATTTTCGGGCAACTTCAGCGTAGCCCGTTCACTGTTTACAATTTGAAAACTTGCTGCACCCAATTCTGTTCCCTTTTGCAAAACCGTTTCAATCTTTTCGCTTCGGTTGGCGGCTTGAATGATGTGCACACGGCATGGTAATTCACGGTCAACATCGGCTTTATCAGCAAGCCTGCACTGCGCCCCAGATTTTGCCAACAGGGTAAGTTCTGCTGAAAATTCACCACCCTTGCCGTTAAATACAGTGATTGTGTCACCTACATGCAAGCGCATCACCTGCTTTAAATAGTGGGCTTGCTCCGCATCCATTTCGACCAAAGCTTGTGCCTGCAGCGAAGCATCAACATAAATGCGACAATTCACGCTTCATCTTCCTCAAGGTGCATTTGCAATACAATTTTCCCGCTTTGATGCCCTTGTTCAATCTTCTCATGTGCCAACTTCGCATCTTCTAGTGGTAAACTTTCATCAACATAAACCATCAGTTTTCGCTCATCGAAAAACTGAGCACACTGCTCCAAAATCGCCGCATGATGTTCGCCCAATTCATGGGATGATTCTAACATGGGCGTTAGCATCAAGCTTTGGCTTAACCGCACATTTTTCACACGTAATGTTTTCCAGTCGGTATCTTGAGGAAATTGCAAAATAGACACCAAATCACCATACAAACGCATGGCAGGAATAAGTTGTTTAAACGCATCTCCACCCACGGTATCAAAGGCTACATCCACACCCAAACCATCTGTCCAGTCCAATAAAACTTGAGCTACATCCTGCTTTTTATAATTCACCACAAAATCTGCGCCCAATTCACGCACAAAAGCTTCTTTTCCATCATTGCTTACACTGGTCGCAACTTCTGCACCTGCCAGCTTGGCAAGTTGAATCGCCACGTGACCTACACCACCAGCACCTGCATGGACAAACACTTTCTGCCCTGATTGAAGTCTAGCCCTATCAAACAATGCTTCCCAAGCTGTAATCAAAACCAAGGGTGCTGCAGCCGCCGAATCAAAATCCAAACTTTCAGGTTTTAAGGCAACAAATGCAGCTTTGACCACAGCATATTCTGCATAGTTACCCACGCTTTCACCTGCATCTGATTTCTGCCCCAAACCACCGAAACAATAATAAACCGCGTCACCCACTTGAAGGTGTTCCACATCAGCGCCTATTTTTTCAATATACCCTGCGCCATCGCAGCCTAATATCGCAGGGTAAGCATCATCAAAGAACATGCCACCAGCGCGTAGCTTGGTATCCACAGGATTCACACCCGCAGCCAATACTTTGACCAGCACTTCATCCGCACCACATGCTGTTGGTTTCGTTATATCTTGCAGTTGCAACACATCACTTGAACCAGTTTGTTGCATCACGATTGTTTTCATTCTGTTTTATCCTTGTGCTTCGCATCACTTCTTTCACAACGCATCGTAAGATGCTAGATGTCTTTCGTGAAGCTTTGATTTAAAAATCATGGTTTGACGCACTTCACATCTTGCACTACGTTTGCTTTGTACGCTTTAGTTTGAAGAGGAGCTCAACATGAAACACCTTACCGCACTCATTTTAGGGTCGATTCTACTTTGTTTACCCACCACGCAAGCAAGTGCATATTCTGACCCAGGCATCAATACACAGGTCGAAACGCCAACAGTTGCAAGGGTCTTGGGCGATGTAAAAGTGTTTCGCAAAAATCGATTTGAGCGCGTTTATCGCGGTATGAAACTCAGAAAAGGTGATGAAATCCGTACAGGTCGCCGTGGTCGCGCATATATTGATTTTCCTGATAATAGTCGCGTAAAATTAGGCAATCGCTCACGTTTCTTGGTCCGCGACTGGGGTAAAACCGATGAAGGTATTTTCTCTTCGACACTTCGTATTTTCCAAGGCGCTTTCCGCTATACCGCAGGCATTCTCACCAGCGATTTGACCGCGCGCAGAATATCTCTTACCACCCGCACAGCCGTGCTTGGTGTTCGAGGCACAGATTTTTGGGGGCGCGTAGGTAAAGACAAGACGTTCTTTTTATTGCTTGAAGGCGAAGTCTCGTTAACACCCAAATATGGAGAGAAAATCATTTATAATGATGCAGGAAAAGCTGTAAACATCAATAAATCCAGTGTTTCTGAACCTGAAAAATTAAGCACTGAAACTATTCTTCCGCTTGCCGCAGAAACAGAAATCGAAGCACTATAAGCTACCCATAAATACAGAGGTGCTTAAAATAGCTGCTGTCAAAGTACCCTGTTAATAACCTTCTTTCTTTAACAGCAAATAACCTGCAACGCCCAAAAAGAAAACATTAGGAAACCAAGCTGCATATACAACAGGTAAACGTTCACCCATCGCTAAAACTTCAATGGATGAGCTGGTGATATAAAACAAAAGCCCTGTGCTTATAGCAAGTAAAACACCTTTTGATTTTGTACCCATTCTTGAACCAGTATTGACGCACAAACTATATGCTAAAATTACCATGATAAGGCAACTTAACGGTGCAGCTAGCTTTTTATGAAGTTCAAATAAATAGACTTTCGAATCTAACCCAGCATCTTTTAACACCTGTTCAAAATGGTAAAGTTCTAACCATTTCATGTCTTTAGGATCTGGCTTTTCTACTGCTTTGGGGCTTAAACTGGATGGAAACGCTAAGGTTTCAAAAGTTGAGGTGGTAAACCCTTGCTCCGCATCGGGTATCATTACATTTGCTTGGTTCATCTTCCATAGCCCATCCACATAAGTAGCTTTTTTTGTATCAATACGCTTCAACCAAGTTCCATCTTCTCCCCTTTGCAGCAAAAGCATGGCAAAGTAATGGGTTGTGAGCGGTGTTAGGCGAATAAACGTATTCTTTTCATGTAACCACTGTACACCCTGCTGCGCCTCTACTTTCTTATTAATATCCACGTTATCGATATAATTTATTCGCTTATTCACCAATGGTTCAATCCATTCGCCCACAGCAAACATGATAAAAGCAACCAATAAACCTGCTGTTAACAAAGGTTTCAACACAGACATAAATGTAATACCTGCTGCACGCAGCGCCACCATTTCATGTGTATGAGATAACTCTAGAACATAGACACTAACACCAATCAAGACAACAATCGGCATCAATTGAGGTACCATTAAAGGTGTTTTTAAGAGTAAATACTCTAGCAACAAGCTCATATTTAGGCCTTGCCCCAAATAACCAATTTTTGAAATCAGCTCAGCGATTAAAAAAAGTAAAACCACTGCCAAAGCAATTGCCCCAACTCGCATCAGTGCAGAAAAAAATAACCAGCGAAACAAAACCGTCATGGTCGTATCGTAAATTGTTACCTTTGATATGCAATGCTTATCACAAATCAACAACCTTGCACCAAAAACACATCAAGGCAGACTAGCGACAACAAAATTATCTTGTCATTGAGGGGTGACTACATGTTTTCAAGAATTTCAACTGTTTTTTCTTTATGCTTGCTGACCATAACCTGTGCTACACCTGCAATCGCGGCTGACACAAGCTTCGTCGATAATATGTTCAACACCATGAACGACTACCTAATCACCATTCTCTTTTTTAATGTGTTGCCTGGCGATGTGGAATTTCCTTTTATCGTGGCATGGTTAAGTGCTGGTGCAATTTATATGACATTCCGCTTTGGGTTCATCAATTTACGCATGATTGGTCATGCCTTTGATGTCATCCGTGGCAAATACCAAGCCCCTGAAGACAAAGGCGAAGTCACCCCCTTCCAAGCCTTAACCACTGCCCTTTCAGCCACGGTGGGTTTGGGTAATATCGCAGGTGTTGCCATTGCCATCATCATCGGTGGACCAGGCGCAATCATTTGGATGATGATTGCAGGTTTCTTTGGCATGAGCTCCAAATTTACTGAGGTCACACTGGGGCAACTTTATCGCCAAACCCGCCCCGATGGACGACTGATGGGAGGTGCGATGTATTACCTATCCGAAGGCTTGGCTGAAAAAGGACTTAAAGGCATGGGTAAAGTATTGGCAGTATTTTTTACCTTCCTTTGTGTCGCAGCATCCTTGGGCGGCGGCAATGCTTTCCAAGTTTCCCAAGCTATGGGTGCGGTTCAAGGTGAAATATCTTTCTTTAATGACTACCCCATACTGTTTGGCATCATCATGGCAACGTTGGTCGGCTTTGTCATCATCGGTGGCATCAAACGCATTGCTCATGCTGCCGAAGCTATTGTACCGACCATGGTACTTATATACGTGGTCACATGTTTGTGGATTATTTTATCCAATATCGCAGCAATACCTGATGCATTTGCGGTTATTTGGCATGGCGCATTCTCTTTGGATGCAGGTCTAGGTGCATTGGTGGGTGTTATTGTTCAAGGTTTTAAACGTGCTGCATTTTCCAGTGAGGCAGGCATTGGCTCTGCCGTGATTGCCCACTCCACCGCAGCCGTTAAATATCCAATCCGTCAAGGCATGGTTGCCTTGTATGAGCCATTCATTGATACCATCATCATTTGCACTATGACAGCTTTGGTGATTGTGGTGACAGGTGTGTACAACGCCCCCGAACACACCGCCCTCGTTGAAGCCAAACAAGGTGCAGCCCTCACATCCGTTGCTTTTGGTTCAGTCGTGCCTTGGTTTTCCAGTATCCTGTCGCTCTCCGTGGTGTTGTTTGCCTTTAGCACCATGATTTCATGGTCATATTATGGTGAGCGTTGCTGGACATATATGTTTGGAGAGAAATTTACGATGGTTTATAAAATTACCTTTTTATCGTTCATCGTTCTTGCAACATTAGGCAGCGCTGACAATATTCTCTTATTCAGCGACCTACTTCTACTCGCCATGGCACTGCCTAACTTTATCGGCTTATATATCCTACAAGATAAAGTCGGCACTGCCCTCAAAGACTATCTCGCCAAACTCAAAAATGGCGAGTTTGAAACAAAATAATCATGCCTCTAATGATGAAGGTTCAATCAACTGACAAGTATCAGGTCCAGAACAGGGTGTGGGTTCACCTATGGCAATTCAATTTAAGGGCTCTGACCCCTTTTATTCCTTAGGTGTTTTACAGTCACCATAGCAATCATCGTGTTGTTGACAAGCTGGAGTGAAGTCAAAGCCAAAGAATCCATCAGGGATCCAAGAGGCTGATGGTCCTGAACCACAAACTGGTCCAAAGGGGCCGTTAACAAACAAGCCCAAGTTATCTATTCGAATTGTAGGTGATGAGTTGGCATATTGATAAGTATTTATGCCGCCCCTCAACCCAATCGGATCAGCCTTGGTGTACCTGCCAATTTGGTTGTCATACGTCCGATTCCAGTTGTAGTTCAGCCCAGTCTCGCTATCGGCATACTGCCCTGGAAAGCGTAGGTTGTTGGTAATCGTGGAAGTGGTGACTGTCGCCTTGCCAAATGCCTCATACACCGCACTCCAAGTCTTCGCCCCATTTTTAAGCGCCAACTGCTGCGGTGTGCCCAGATGGTCATTCAAATAATAATGATAGCTGCCACCTGCTTTGGTGTAGATTGGGTCGGTGCCCCAAATGCTGTTGGGTGCATAACCATAAGTTTGCGTGATTGCGCCTGTATTGTCTGCTTCTGCGGCTAAACCTTCATCGCTGTAATAGTAATATGTGGTGGTGCCGTTCACGGTTTTGCTGATGCGCCTGCCAAACGGGTCGTAAGCATAGCTGGCGATGGTGGTTGCGCCTTGCTTGACCTTGCTTAAACGGTTGCTGCCATCATAGATATAATCGGTGACAGTGGTGCCTTCCGTCTTTTGGATTTGACTGCCGTTGGCATCATACTGGTAGCTGATGGCGGGGCGGGATGTGAGCTCATTATTGGCGTTATACGCCCAAGGGCTGCCATTGTTATGCTTGATGCGATTGCCCACTTTATCATAAGCAAACGCTTCTTGCGCAGTGGGGGATGTGGCACTGGTGAGCCTGTCCACGATGTCGTAGCCATAGGCATAAGCGCCGTGCTCGGTGTTCTTCACTGTGATATTCCCTGCTGCATCATAGGCGTAAGCATAGCGCATAAGTGTGTTATTGGCAGGGTCTTTCATGTGGATAAGGGTTGGGCGAAGCAGGGCATCGTAAGTGTAGTTCTTGCTGCCGCCGCCGGGCAGGATGATTTTTGTGGGGGCAAGCCAGTTGTAGCCATTATAAACCATCGTGCCTTCTCCCGCGATGTTAAGCGTTTGCAATTGATTGGCTGCATCATAGGTGTATTTTATAACCGTACCATCTGCGCCTGTAAAGCTTTTCTTCTGCCCGTTTTTATAATACGTGTAGCTGGATGAGAGCGTAAACGCACCGTAGTTGACTGCATCTGTCAGCTTGCGATTGTTGGCATCATAGGTATAGCTGCCCGATGTGGTGCCATCGTTGTAGGCGAGTAAATTGCCGTTGGCATCGTAGGTGAAGCTCACAGATTTGGCAGGCACACCATTGGCAGCAGGATAATTGATGGCGGTAACACGCCCTGCTGCATCATAGGTGTAGGCAGTGGTTTTGTTGTTGGCATCAGTGGACGATACAAGATGACCTTCGCTATCATAGTTATACGCTGTAAATGCGCCCATAGGTCGCAATTCTTTGACCATATGCCCTGCGGCATCATATTGATACCTAAATGCGAGATTTCCATTGGCATCTTTTACGATTTAAAGGGTAGCGTCCCCTTTTCCAAGACAATAAGCATGGCAAATCCAGCCAAACCGCTCAACCACATGTGTAAGCACATCCAGAAACATTTCACGATCAGTATCAGACAAATAAATATCAGATT
>CAMZLG010000022.1 GCA_947311495.1 uncultured Zetaproteobacteria bacterium | reverse complement strand
TCACCCAAGTTTCAAGTCGTTATCCCCAAAAGTGTGCGAGAGCAACTGCATATTAAGGCAGGGCAAAAAATGATGGCAATGCCTTATGGTGAACATATTCAGCTTGTACCCGTCAAACCCATCAAAGAAATGCGTGGTTTTCTCAAAGGTGAAAACTTGGATATGACGCAAATCCGAGACAAGTCTGACCGCATATGATTTTACTCGATTCATCATGTTGGCTGGAATATTTTCTCGATGGTGAGGGTGCAAAGCATTACGCACCCATGATTGAACAAGAGCAGGACATCATTGTACCCACCATTATCTTACATGAAGTTTTTAAGGTGGTGATGCGAAGCGCCAACGAAAGTTCTGCCTTAGCCACGGCAGGCGTGTTGCAACAGTTCCCCATCATTCCTGTGGATGAAAATATTGCCATGTATTCAGCCAAGCTTGGTTTGGAGTATAAGCTTGCCATGGCAGATAGCATGATTCTTGCCACTGCTCATGTTCACCATGCTGAATTTTGGACGCAAGATGCTGATTTTAAAGGACTACCAAGCGTGAATTATATCGCTAAAGGGTAGCGCCCCCTTTTTTTAATTATAATTTTAATTGAATAGAGCTTGGTAAATCTTCCTTCTTAACCATATTTTTAATAATTGCAGTATTAAGAAGTTTCTTTAACGCACCCTTTGTGTACCTATAAACTTTGTCGTTAGTTATTGCTGAGACAACCTGGGATGATATTAACCCTAAATCCTTATAATTTAAATCAGATAAATCTCTATGTGAATTTTTCAACTCATCAATTGCAGTCAAGCCTGCAATTTCTTCAATACAAATACCTTCCTCCTTTATGAAGGCCTCGTCCACAGCAACTAAATCGATAGTATCAAGACTGGTATGTGACCCAACAATGGCAAGCGCAGCCTCATCAATTTTTGATATATCATCAATTTCCCATACTGATAGAGTATTATTGGTTGTCTTTAAGCAATTTGTAATTGCATCAGCACAAACAGGGACACCAGAAGCTATGTCTGTTTTCACCCATTTCGCTTTATTAATCTTCCTAACTAGAAGCGGCACCAATAGACTCCTTAAGGTCAGATACTACATCAAGTAAATACTGATTAAGCCAGCTTGGTTGAACTTCAGTTTGTCCTAGAATTGCGAGGCTCTCTGTATGCTCCCAATTTTCATATGCCCTTATGCCACACTCTTTTACTTCAACACTCTTATGAGAAATAGCTGCAAGAGCCATCGTCTGTCCAACAGGGAATACTTCGTCATAATCAAAGTGCGCGATCACTTTTAACAAAGCTAACAGTACTTTTTCATTTGCAATATTTCTCAGGTATAAATCATTTAGAGCTTCGCGAGTTAGCATCGGCGCTTCTTGAAGCCATTTTCTAGTTAAATTCTCGCATTGTGAAGATAAACCGAATTCAAAGTCATCTACCTCTATGGTTTCCAAAAACTTTTTACAAAAAGTCTTTGTATGTTCACTACTTTTACTATCTCGCCACAAGGTACTTGTAGTCAGGCGGCCTTTCCTTATTGCTCCAAATCTAACATCATAGCTCCGAATATTAGTCGAGCTAATAACTTCTGAAACTCTATCTAACTGAGCAAGCTCTGAGTACTGAATATCACCCTTATACTCACTATTATTATGCCACATAGCACCTGTAGTCAGACGGTTTCCCCTTACTGCTCCAAACCTAACATTATATTTTTGCACATTAGTCGAGCTAATAACTTCTGAAACTTTATCTAGCTGAACAAGACTTGAAGACCTAATTGAGTCGGGCAAAGTAGCGTTCATTTATCCAACCAGTTTTTTACAAGCGCCATTAATTGCTCATATCTTTGAGATGCACCTTCATAATAACTGTCAATATTCTCTTTATTGAAACGCGTATTACTATTTTCTGCAACGGTATTAATATCTAAAATTAATTGAAGCCTGTCAAAAATTTCCACTTCCCCTGAGATCTCTAGTTCACCTTGAATTCTATTAATTTGAACAATACTATTTATTTCTTCTGAAATATCGTTCACAATAATTACATCTTTTACAGAGTTTCTCATATTCCATTCAGCAGGTCTTCCATCACCAATATTTAAGTGTGACCTAATTAATTTAGAATAGGCACTATCCAATTCTTCAGAGGTCATTAATTCCAACATGTGATCAGCAACTAAGCTTACTCTATTATAATTAATATTAAAATTTTCTGATATTCTAGAGGCTGCGTCAGCGGCTAGGTTAGAAAAATCTTTTATTGTTCCAAGACCTTGAGAGCGGTTTACTATTTGCTTTTGAATATCCACTCTATTTGTTGCAAAGTTAATTATTATACCTGCCTCAGGGGAAGACATCATAAGGCGACTTTGCTGACCTGGGCCAGCATTACCAATTTCCATAAAGGTCCCCGGCACTAGTTCTAAGTCACTAAACAAGTCCATAACACGCTTAATGGTACTCGGAGTAGGTGCTACTCTGCTTATATCTCCAAAAAAAGATGCCTGCATTTTAAACGTGAAATCAATCATTCTTTATCCTTTTATTTCATACTTAACAGCTTATAAGAAAATACTCAAAGGCCTACTATGCTAGTAGACCATAGGCTTGTCTAATATACCAAAAAGTCGAACCACTCATCCAAGCTTTATTTTCCTTCTGCAACCAGCTTCTTAAACTTTTGTTTTTCTCGCATCAAATAATTCTGACACCAAACAAATTCTTTATCTGAGTCAGGGTACTTGCAGTTGTATAACGGTTCATAATATTTACCCCAAGCTACTTTTACCTTTTGACGTTGAATTGCTTGTTCTTTTAATTCTGCCTGTCGTTGTTGTTGAGCTCTCTTATCGCGTTTAATAGGCTCTAGTTTCAAAGCCGCTTTTCCGTAAAAAGGGGTCAGAGCCATTTATCTCTAAATTGTTGATATAAAACATGTTATTCATCTTTTCACACAGCTAAAAACTCACCCAATTGCGTGCGTTGTTCTTGTTCTGATTCAAGATAGTTGCGCATACCAACACCATCGGGCGGGTCTTGTTTCGCGCATTACCTCACCCTTCCTTTTCAACTTAATGTTGCAGCAGCTTCCGCCACACGATTCACCGCATCTTCCAGAGTGTCTTGCGAGACTGCATACGAGAAGCGAATTTGCCCATGTGAGCCAAAAGCTGTGCCGGGAACAAGAGCTACCCCTGCGGCTTCAAGCAACCATTCACACACCACTACATCATCGGTCAGCGTTAATCCTTCAGGCGTGGTTTTGCCAAGCCAATCAGTAATGGTTGGGAACACATAAAACGCACCATCGGGCGTGATGCAATCCATACCATCAATGGCATTGAGGGCATTGACCAACCATGTGCGGCGGGTTTCATAGGTGCGCACCATTTCATCCAGTTCGTTGGTCGGCCCTTGAAGGGCTGCAAGGGCTGCTATTTGAGCAATGGATGATGGGTTGGATGTGCTTTGCCCTTGAATCTTGCTCATGGCTTTAATCAAATCCACAGGGGCGGCACAAAAACCAATGCGCCAGCCTGTCATGCAATAGGCTTTGGATACGCCGTTGAGCGTGACCGTGCGGTTGATTAAATCAGGGTTCACTTGGGCAAATGTGGCGAACTGTTTGCCATCAAACATGATTTTTTCATACATATCATCGGTAGCGACCACGATATTCGGATGTTTACGCACCACAGCACCCAAAGCTTTCAAATCATCGGCAGAATATGCCATGCCTGTGGGGTTGGATGGTGAATTGAGGAACAACATCTTGGTTTTGGGTGTGATGGCAGCTTCGAGTTGTGCGGCAGTCAATTTGAAATCCGCATCAGCAAGGCATTCCACAATCACTGGCTCACCTTCAGCGAGCAATACCATATCAGGATAACTCACCCAATACGGCGCAGGGATAATCACTTCATCACCCGCATCAATGATTGCCATGAGCAGATTATAAATGCACTGCTTGCCACCTGTGCTGACCAAGATGTTTTCAGGGGTATAATCCAAATCATTGTCGCGCTTAAATTTGGCGGCAATCTCTTGGCGCAATTCAGGGATACCCGGCACGGCTGTGTAGCGGGTAAAACCATCTTCAATGGCTTTGATGCCAGCATCTCTTGCGGCTTTGGGTGTCTCAAAATCTGGCTCACCCACCGACAATGAAATGATATTCTTGCCTGCGGCTCTAAGCTCTGCGGCTTTGGCTGTGATTGCCAAAGTGGCGGATGGTTTTACTTTGGATAGGCGTTTGGATAGGGAAATGTTAAATGGAATAGTCATGTGCTAATCGTGGCAGGGTTTGGGCTTTTCTGCAATGGGTTTGCCACAGATAAGCGGATACACGCAGATTCTTTATAATTTGTCATGCCGCACCCCAGGGTGTTCTCTCAGCCTCCGGCATTCACCTTAAGCGTAGTCGAGGTATCTCTAAGACTTCTCCACTTCCCCCAGGGGATACTCTCTGGCTTACGCCATTCACCTAATCGGTCGAAGTGACAGCATTGATGGACTCCCGCCTTAAGGTGAGTGCCGCAGCGGAGAGAACACCCTAAGGTAACTTGGGAAGACGGTGTGTTATAGTTTTCCAAAGTTGGATATGTGCGTTTATTTTTGAGCGAACCAAGGCAAAAATTATAATGAAGTCCGAAGTTTACTCTCTGTAAATGAGGGCGAAGCATGGTTTTTAACGCAGGTGCAGCCAAAAAGAGACTGCACATATCACACTTTTAGCGTTTATAGTCAGTAGGGTCGATATCATAATTTTTGAGAAGTTTACGCACTGTATTACGATTTAAACCCAACATCTCCGACACTTTAAGCTGATTACCTTCCGCCTTATCCAACACAAGTTTTAACAGCGGCGGTTCAACCTGCTCCAACACATGCCTATGCAAACCTTGCACATCGGCATAACCCAACTGGTCGAGATAGCGTTTGATGCAGCGATGCACTGCCCCTGAAAGCGTGTCATCTTCTTGGCTATGATTATCTTCATCATTGCCCAAAGCCAATGCCACATCCGCCATGGTGATGCTCGCACCTGGTGTAAGCACGGCAAGCCTTCGCATCACATTTTTTAGCTCACGCACATTACCCTGCCAGTCATAGCGTTGCAGCAAACCAAT
>CAMZLG010000021.1 GCA_947311495.1 uncultured Zetaproteobacteria bacterium | reverse complement strand
TACAAACCAAGGTAGGTTAAGTTGGCTGCTTCGGGATGGTCTAAAACACCAAACACACCACATTCATCACGAAAATGGTCATCATCATAATGGGTTTCTACGCAGGAATGGTTCGCTGGGCTGGTCATGGCTGTTTATCCTTGAGGGTGTTCATCAGTAGTTCTTTCATGGCTTCTTGGTCTTGAGGGGTGATAGCGTCTTTGGCTTTGTCCGCAGCTGTTTTCATCATATCTCCCGCTGAAGGTATATCAGGGGCTGAGCCGCCCTCTTGCGTGGAAAACGGATAATCTGCAGGTATGGTTTTGCCAATAAATGCGCTAAGCTCAATGGCATAAGGCGTGAGCAAGCTTTTTTGCATCCATGGTTGGTCGGGTTTGGCGTAGGCTGTATACATTAAAAAGGCAGTGCCAATCAATAAAAGTCCGCGTGCAGCACCAAAAAACATGCCCAATGTGCGGTCTGTTGCAGTCAGCGCTGCTAAATCCACAAGTTTGCGCACGATAAATCCAACCGCACCCACAATAAACATGACCAAAACAAAAATAAGTACAAAGGCTGCGATATTGGCAAGGTTGTTTTGGGTAATCCATTGGTCGAGCAAACCGCTGGCATCACCCGCAAAGCGGCTGGCTAAAAAGAAGGCAAGCACCAGTCCAACAAGCGAGATGATTTCGCGTACAAAGCCGCGCCAAAGGGATAACACCATGGAAAGCCCCACGATGGTAATCAGGATGTAATCAAAAAAGTTCATGTTTTATGACCTAAAATGCGAGCTGTACTGCTTGGCTCAAATGCTTTGCCGGCATGGCTTGCCACCCATTGTCTTGTTGTGATGGGCGTAGGATAGCAGGGATATTTGCTTCCTGCACCCTTGTATGATTACCCTGCGGCAACAGCAGTTGATTAAAGCCTAAATTGGCGGCTTCTTTGGCTCTGGCTTCGGGCGCACCCACGGCGCGAATTTCACCCGTTAGCCCAATCTCACCAAACACCACCAAATCAGATGGCAGTGCTTTTTCTTGGAATGCAGATAAAATGGCAAGCACCACGCCCAAGTCTGATGCAGGTTCAGAGAGCTTTACGCCACCCACTACATTCACATAAATATCTTGTGTACCGAGTGGAATCCCAACTCTGCGCTCTAACACAGCCGTCAACATCGCCACACGATTGGCATCCACACCTACCGTTGAGCGTTTGGGTGTGGCATACACTGTTGGCGCAACCAAAGCTTGGATTTCGACTAAAATCGGGCGAGTGCCTTCCATACATGCGACCACGACCGAACCCGGTACATCCACAGCTCTTTCAGCCAAGAACAAACGCGAGGCATCACGAATACCCGTTAACCCTTTGTCGCTCATTTCAAACACACCAATCTCACCCGCAGGACCAAATCTATTTTTCACAGCTCTCAGCACACGGTGGTTATGCCCCCTATCACCTTCAAAATAAAGCACGGCATCCACCATGTGTTCCAATACGCGAGGGCCAGCGATGCTACCGTCTTTGGTGACATGCCCCACCAAAATGAGTGCGTGACCAAGTTGTTTGGCGCTGGCAATCAAAGCTGCAGCACAATCGCGTACTTGAGACACCGTGCCCGGTGCAGAAGATAATTGTTTGGTGACTGTGGTTTGAATAGAATCAATGATGACGGTGTGCGGCTTATACTTGGCAATGGTGGAAAGCATGGCTTCAAGTTCACATGATGTGGTCAGTTGCAAGTCTTCATGCAAGGCATCAATGCGCTCGCCTCGAAGGTGGACTTGGCGAGCCGATTCTTCGCCTGTGATATACAAAACTGTGCCATGATGTTCGGCTAATTTTGCGCTGGCTTGCAACAATAGTGTTGATTTACCAATGCCGGGGTCACCGCCAATCAACACGGCAGAACCACGCACCAAACCGCCGCCAAGCACCCTATCCAGCTCTTCAATATCTGTATTGCGGCGCGGTGCATCTTTGCTATTGATTTCAGTGATAGGCTCTGGGCTTAGTGCGTTGGCGATGGTGTTTTGTTTTTGATTGCGAAAGCCACCCACTTCCACAGCTTGTTCGGAAATACAGTTCCATTCATGGCAGTCGGGGCATTGGCCTTGCCATTTGCGCTGCTCTGAGCCGCAGGACCCACAAATGTATAACGACTTCGCAGCCATTTAAGCGAAAGCCCTCATAAATTCTTGCACACCTTCAGGTTCACACACCAACAATACCGTGCAACCCGCATCCATAGCCTTGTTTGCTGCTTCAGGAATCGGCATACCGCAACCTTTCATGCACAAATCATCGCTCCAAATATCGCCCTTAAAATTCATCTTGTCTTGGAGTATATCGTGCAGCCAAAACTTGGAAAACGTCGCTACATCGTCATCAATATTCGGGTATGCCACATGCGCCGTCATGATATGTTTTAAGCCCTTGGCGAATAATTGGGGAAAAGCATGGGCTTCTTGCAAAATCGTATCCAAATTGGTATCCACTTCAGGCATGGCGATATGTGAATCGGCATTGGCCCTGCCGTGACCAGGGAAATGTTTACCAATCGCCTCAATGCCTGCGTCATGCAAGCCAAACATACATGCGGTTGCCAACACAGCGATGGTCTCTGCATCT
Organism: uncultured Zetaproteobacteria bacterium; assembly: GCA_947311495.1. Lineage (GTDB taxonomy): Bacteria > Pseudomonadota > Zetaproteobacteria > Mariprofundales > Mariprofundaceae > Ghiorsea. Next base: position 7,168 of record CAMZLG010000021.1, on the reverse strand, counting down.
TTAGCATACGCACGATTACCAATGATGGGGTCGCCTTGGGGGTAAAAGATGTCCAATACAGGCGCACAATTATGGGTAAATCCTAAGTCTTTGAGTGCCTTGCCAGCTTGATAACTATCGTTAAACACTTGTTTAATCGCTTCATCAGGGTCAGTTTTATATAACTTCCCATATTCATTGGCTTGGGTGCGGTCATTAAACGGAGCCCAAGGCATACGATGCACACGACCACCCTCTTCATCAATGGCAACCCAAATGTCTTTGCCTGCGTATTTGCGTACATCAGCCAACAAAGCCTTGGTTTGTTCAGGGCTTTGCACATTACGGGCAAATAAAATCACACCTTTGGGCGTGTGCTTTTTAAGCCAAGTTTTTTCTTGGTCGGTTAAGCTTAAACCTTCTAAACCAATCACGGCATGTTGAATCATTTGGGATGACATACGGCGAGTGTAACCGTGTTTTTCAGAATAAAAAGGTGGTTCAAAAATCAGCAGGGCAATGAATATGCATTGATGTTTGTGTGATAGGATGGGTAAACGCCAATTTTTCGGCATGAAGCAATAATCTGTCTGCCTTGTTAAACGCTTCATCCGAGGCATAAAATTCATCACCCAAAATGGCATGACCGATGGACATCATATGCACCCTTAATTGATGGGAGCGGCCAGTGATGGGGGTGAGTTGGACGCGTGTGGTGATTAGCTCACTTATAATAAGCCCATTACACAAAGGACAAGTTTACGTGTTGTCGGTGGGGGGTGTTGCCACGCCAAATAACACTTTCAATATAGTAGTGAGCTATAGCAATGCCAACTAGAAGCCAAGCAATAAAGCCACTATAGCTTGCCAAGTAGCTTAAAGCTGCGGCAAACGTAAATGCCAATGTAATATTGAGCGCCCAAACAGGGAAAAGTGGAAATAAACGGTAAAGTAAGTTCTTGCGAACAGGCGAATTCCGATTGATATCATGATTTATATACACAATAAAGCCCGTAGTATCATGGAATATTCTGAATATCATAAACCCAATCAATTGATGATTATTTAAAACCAGCAATAAAGCTCCGGTAAGAAGCGCGGCATTGAACGCCATCATAGTGGCCCCCATCAGATTCTGACGCGCCCGCCAAATCAACAGACAACTTAAGGCAGCAATGATCACCAAAAAAGGAGCACTAATAAAGTCAGTTAAAGATATAAGCGTTAGGGAGAAGGCATGGTTGCCAAAAAAGTTGGCACGAAAAAATAGTAAGACACCCAATATTATTGTGCACCATTTGAAAATTTCCGAAATAATAGAAGGGCGAAGTTGAGCAACAGATAAGCAAATTCCATATTGTTGTGCTACGATATGATGGATGGTGAGTGCAAACAAAGTACCATATATGATTTGCGAGGGCACTACAGAATTGAATACGAGAAAGGGGAAAACAAACAAGCAGAGTATGATTAGAGTTTGTTTTTTGTAAGCCAAAAGATACTCTTTGTCACACATGGTTTGGAAACTTGATAGAATATGTGGCAGACCAAAGAAGAAAGCCCAATAAGGAATTTGGTCAGGCCGTTGGTACTGTGGGGTCGGGTGTAGCCAGCTCACTGCAGTGATAAGCATGATAGGTATCAAAGGAAGGAACAAGGCGTAAGGTGTTGTGCTAAAGCGTCCGAACATAGGCGTGCATCCTTTTGCGATTGAATATGTAGAGCGATTTCCGTTAGACCATGGTAAACAAAAAGTCACAGCAATATAATCTCAAATATAGGTGCAAAGGTCAAGCCAAGACGTTGAATTTAAAAGAAAAGCGGGCATTGGATATGTAAAGGTTCTAACGTGATAGGATGGGTAAATGCCAATTTTTCGGCATGAAGCAATAATCTGTCTGCCTTGTTAAACGCTTCATCCGAGGCATAAAATTCATCACCCAAAATGGCATGACCGATGGACATCATGTGCACCCTTAGTTGATGGGAGCGACCTGTGATGGGGGTGAGCTGGACGCGTGTGGTGTTGGCTTCTTCATCGCGGCTGAGGACTTCATAAAACGTGCACGATGGTTTGCCATCTTCATGTATCATTTGCCGAGGGCGGTTGAGCCAATCGACCATCAGCGGCGCATTAATTTCACCTTTATCTTGTTTCAACAGCCCATCAACCACGGCAATATATGTTTTGCTTACTTCTCTATTGGCAAACAACTTGCTCATGGCACTGTGCATGGTTTTGTTTCTTGCAAACAATAAAATACCCGATGTGGACATATCCAAGCGGTGAACGGTCAAGGCTTCAAGAAATTCAGCCTGCAAGCGCGATTCCATACAATCTTTCTTTTCTGGGCTATTGCCCGGCACGGAGAGTAAGCCTGCGGGTTTATCAACGACCAACAAATGTTCATCTTCAAAAAGGTAGCGAACGCCGTTGTCTGGCGGTGGTTGGTAGTGATGAATATTTCGCATGGTAGAGCGATGATGAGATTTGTGTTATATTCGTCAAGTGATTGCGTGCTTATGAAGCTTTTCATGTGAAAGGGGAGGTGGTGATGCCAAAACTTAGTGCGAAGTTGTTACCCTTATTTCAAGATGTGTGGCAGCGCGGAAGCTTGCCGCCCACAGCCATACAAGATGTGGAGCTGCACATCGCAGAGCAAGCGTTGTTGGCGCTGAATGGCGCAACACACGCGGTATATAGCGAGCTGTTATCCTTTGAAACGACGCACAGGCATATCATGGTGATTGCTTGCCCCGACCAAGCATTTTATCCCGATGCGGTTCGCGCATATTTGCAAAAGCAGGGCATTCAGCCTTTGCAACAGTATTCGGTGTTATATCCACATCAGTTTTTGGATAAAAAGGACGGGCATGGGCTGTTGCTCATCTTCCATTTTGCCGCTGCGACCCTGCCAAGCATTCAATATGTTCAGCAATCTGTGACCCATATTTTGCAGGGCGTTGAAGCTTCGGTAACTGACTTCCCCGATATGCTCGGCACATTGGAGAATATCGCAGCTCACCTTGCAGAAGATGACGCTGAAACAGCGGATTTACTGCGTTGGATGTTGGATGACCACTACTTGCTGTTCGGTGTGTTTCATGTGCAAACCACGTGCCGAAACATGGGCATTTGCAGGCGAAAACGGCTTCTTTCCGATATTATCCCTCAAGCCTTAGAGGCGCTTGATGGCATCACCACACCCAAAAATGCGGGTATGCAATGGTTGCACCTTGGCGCATTGTTTAACCATATTTATGCGCACACCAATGTGCGCGCCGTGCAGCTCACTTGGCGGGAGCGGGGCAAGATGCGCAGCCTTATTCTTTTGGGGCACTTTTCGCGAAGCGCACGATATACCAATACCACGCAACTGCCCGTGTTTCGCAATGCTTGGTTGAAGATGGTTGAAGATGCGGTGCTTCAGCAATCTGCATTTTATCAGCGGGAAATGCGTTTGCTGGTTGACCGTGCGCCCAAGTCTCTGATGCATTCAATTGATAGCAAACAATGGCTTGCGCCGTTCAAAGCCAAGATTGATTTGCATAGCCCAACCGAAGTTGTGGTTGCGCGATTACAGCCTAAGCAAGGCGATGTTGAATATTTACTGATTGCGGTGAACCAACATCGGTTTGGCGATAAAATTTGTGCGAAAATGTTAAAGTCTTTGGCAGCTTTGGGCGTGCAGACAGCGGGTTATGAAGGTTATGTAGTTGGCAATACGCAGTTGATGTTTGCTGCGGTGAGCGTAGAAGTTTGGCCGCATCAACGCAGATTATACCATGCGATTCATGCGTGTATTATTTTTTGGATGGATAAAGCTAAAGCAGCGATTTTGGCAGAGAACTTGCCTGCGGAGAGGCTGCCCCAAGCATTGCTGTCACTCAGCCAAGTCAGCCATCTTTACCAAGATTTGTTTTCGCCTGAGCAGTTTGTGCAAGATGTGTTGATGTGCGAGAAAATAGGGGCTAAAGAAAATATCTTTATTCGCTTAACAGCTATTAATAATGGCGAACAAAAAATGGTGGAAGTGCAGGTGTTGTCCAAACACAGTATGCCGCTTGCCCAAATGACTGAGCAGTTGAATGCATTTTCATTGGTGACCATGGAACAAGCGCTTGTGCCTTTTGGGCAAGGTGAGCAGGGCATTCATATTTGTAAATTTCGCTGCCAAGCACCTAAGCTTTTGCACCATGAAGGGCTGCCGCGCCTGCGCCAAGGTATTGAAGGTGTGTTTAATCAGCGCGTTGACCATGACCCGCTGAATGCTTTGGTGATTTTGTGCGGTTTAACCATTCAAGATGTGCAGGTGGTCATCTCACTGCGCAATCATTTGGCGCAATTGATGCCCAGCGTTTCGGTGGGCGCATTGTCGCAAATCCTTATCAAGTATCGAAAAGTTAGTGTGGCGTTGTTTCGCATGTTTGAAGGCAAACATCGCCCAAATATGCCGGCAACATTGCAGGTGCAAGCTCAAGCAGATTTTGAATTTGCGATGCGTGAAGTACGAAGCTTGCAGGAAGACACATGGTTGCGTGCTTTGGCGGAGTTGGTGCAAGCAAGCTTGCGTACCAATGTTTGGCAGCGGCAAGTCGGCGAAGCTTTGGCGATTAAAGTGGACACATCTGGCATCTCTTTCGCACCAGAGCCTAAACCGTATCGAGAAATTTTCGTGCATGGTAGACATGTTGAGGGTGTGCATTTGCGTGCAGGGAAAATTGCGCGTGGCGGACTTAGATATTCAGACAGACCCACCGACTTTAGAACTGAAGTATTGGAACTTATGGCAACGCAAGTGGTGAAAAATGGGCAGATTGTGCCTACGGGTGCAAAAGGTGGGTTTGTTATTCGGGATACAGACGATGTATTAAACCAATACCATCAATTTATTCGTGCCTTGCTTTCGATTACCGATAATCGCGTGGCGGGTAAACTTATGCCACCTCAAGGTGTGAAAGTGGCTGATGAAGATAAAGATGATGCGTATTTGGTGGTTGCCGCAGATAAAGGCACGGCGCGTTATTCTGATGATGCCAATGCTGAAGCGCTGGCAGCCAATTTCTGGCTTGGTGATGCTTTTGCCAGCGGTGGCAGCTTTGGTTATGACCATAAAGCATTTGGCATTACCGCCAAAGGTGCATGGGTGGCGGCAGCGCATCATTTTGCAAGGCTTGGTGTTGATTTATGGCAGGATGAAGTTCGTGTGGTTGGTATTGGGGATATGGGTGGGGATGTATTTGGCAATGGCATGTTGCTTAACCCCAATATGCAGTTGGTTGCAGCCTTTAATCACCAACATATTTTCTTGGACCCTAACCCTGATGTTTCAGCTGCATTTGCTGAAAGACAGCGTTTATTCAAAGCGGTGTTGGGCTGGGGTGAGTATGACACGCAAATCATTAGCCAAGGTGGTGGTGTGTTTGAGCGCAATGCCAAAAGCATTGAAGTCTCAGCAGCCATGCAGGGTGTGCTTGGTATTACCGACGCGAAGTTGTCGGGCGAAGCTTTGATTCGTGCAATTTTGCAAGCACCAGTGGACTTGTTGTATAACGGCGGCATTGGCACGTATGTCAAAGCAAGCGAAGAAACCGATGCTGATGCACAGGACCCTGCGAATAATGTCGTGCGCATTGATGCGAAAAGCCTGCGTTGTCAGGCGGTGTGCGAAGGTGGAAATCTAGGGTTCACGCAAGCTGCGCGCTTAGAATATGCAGGACGGGGCGGCATGATAAATACAGACGCGATTGATAATGCCGCGGGTGTGAACATGTCTGACCATGAGGTGAATCTCAAAATTTTGCTTGCTGATGTATCATTTAAACAGCGTAATACATGGCTGAAAAAAGCTGCCAAGGATGTGGAAGCGCAATGTTTATCGGATAATGAAACCCAAGCCATAGCCCTATCATTTGCGGAGGAAACGGCGGCTCAACATGCGCCAAGGCTGGTCTATTTGCAGCAAACCTTGCTTGATGAGGGTTATATATTACAAGCAGAGGATGACAGTGTGTTTGCCTTGCGCCCCGTGCTGGCAGAGTGGTTGGGATATGAAAAAAATCGTGTGCATCAAGCTTTGGATGATAAGCAATTTTATCAGCAAAGTACGTTTGGTGAAACATACTTACACGCGTATTTTCCCAAGGTGTTGCGCAAAAAATTTCAAACACAAATGCAAAATCATGCTTTGGCAGCGGATATTGCACACACGCGAATCACCAGCCACTTAATCAATCGTTATGGCATTGTCAGCATACATTATTTAGAGAACCTAACGTTAGAAAGTGTGCCACATATTGTGCAGGCGCTTTTGATTGCCGATACTTTGCTGGGTGTTGATGATTTATATCAAACAACCATTCAAGATGCAGAACGCGGCATTGGTGGGTGGTATGAGGTGCAGCAAGATGTATTGAGTTTTGCGGAAGGTTTGTTGGCACTTCCTGACATCATGAGCGTGGATGTGGCATGGTTAGCGCGCACGCAAAAAACACTGCAGCACTATGCGGGTCAACAAGGCAGGCTAACATTGATGCCATTGGTGACAGCGATTGTGTTGGCAGAACAGACGGACAAGTCACTCGCGCTTTGTTTGCAAGCCACTGCAGATTGTTTGCAGGTGATTCCGTTTGCACCTTTAGAGGCAGCATTGCGCACACCGCTTTGGGCGGACAATGAGGCGCATGCTTTGCGTAGGGAGTGGTTAAACCGCTTGCGTAAGCTTAAAATTCATGCGGCGCGGTTATGGGTGTCGCGCACGAGCAAACAAAGGCATGTGTTGCTAGCCGAGTGGAAACGACATCCCTTGCAAGAGGATTTAAGCACGCTTGTGCAAACGATAGAAGGCGACGCGCCCATCAGTGAAGAGCAACAGCGGTTGCGTTATATTTTAGCGCTCACGCATTTACAAAGTATTGTGGAATGTGATTGCAGGCTTTCATAATCGAAGGCTATCATGATAAGGGTTGACGTGTAGCTAAGGATTTATAAAGTGCGCATCCCACAAATTGTAAGACTTGGCGCTTTAGCTCAGCTGGTTAGAGCACCGGAATCATAATCCGGGTGTCCGGGGTTCGAGTCCCTGAAGCGCCACCATTTATGAAGCCTCTGTTTACGCAGAGGCTTTTTTTATGTTTGGGGTGCCACCGCCCGCGCACTTTGGTGACGGCGAAGGCGTTCCCATTTTTG
>CAMZLG010000020.1 GCA_947311495.1 uncultured Zetaproteobacteria bacterium | reverse complement strand
CACCAACTACATCTGAAGCAATTCCGGCGTTCGCGCGCCAAACTGGTTCTGCATGCCTAGCATGTCACTTCCAATCATTCCCAACTTTGTCGGCTTATGGTCGTGCATTTAAAATGGGCGGCTTGACTGATGTTGGTTCACAAGAATTGGTTGAAGATGAACATCTTTCAATTCCAGCAGTGGTAAACTGGACAGCAATGGTTCGCCCACAATTTCAAGGCCAAGATGTAGATGGAACAAAAACCAATTCAATTGCCTTTGCTGACCAAGTATTCATGGTTGGTGGTCGTGGCGGCGAGCACACTGGTGTATTCATTGAGTTTGCAGCTGCTGATGTTGCAGGTGGTGGTCAACCATATGCCAACGCACAAATGTTCAACTCTTGGGATATGGGCGACATGAAAGTTGGTGCTACCATTTGGGCTGACGGTTTCGGTGAAGACTCTGGTCTTCAATTGATGTCTGTTTGGGGTCAACACGGTGGTATGCTTGGTGGTAAATCACTAACAATCAATGGCGCTATGGCTGGTCTTGCAGGTGGTGTTGGTGTAACTGGTTGGGCAGGTACTGACACATGGGCTGCACAATTGGCTATGGTTGATGTTGCTGGTCTAGGTGGCTTCACATTGGCTCCAGTACTTCGCGGTAACTACTTCTTGGAAGCTGGTGATTGGGAAGTTGGTCTTGGTTTGATTGCTGTAACAGGCTCTCAAAAAGGAACTGACACCAAGCGTACTGGTTTGGATGTTCAAGCATTTGGTGAAGTAGGCGATATGCAAATCGGTGTATTTGCTGATTATGCTACAGCACCTAAGTCTGCTACAAATGTTTATGCAACTTCTACAAGTGACCGTACTGGTTATTCTTTCCGTGCATCTGTTAAGCCTACACACAACATCATTATCCTAGCTGGTATCGGTCAAGACAAAGCTGATATTACAATTGACAAAACTTTGGTTGGTGTTGAGTGGGAAGCTTACCAAAACTTTGCAGTATCATTGTCATATAATGAAGAAAAAAGCTCTGCATTTGACACAACTGCTGCAACAACTACAAAAACTACACTTCTTGACTTCGAACTACTTATCTAAGTTAGTTTAAAGCTAAAAGTTGTAATCACTTGAGAAAGGGAGCCTTCGGGCTCCCTTTTTTTTGTGTCTCTACTCATTTGTCATTTCGACCAAGCGCAGCGCATGTATGTCATTTCGACCGTAGCGCAGCGAAGTGGAGAAATCTCAGGAGACCTCTCGACTGCACTCGAGGTGACAGGTGTTGCTCACTCAAGGTGACAGTTTTTACTGGATATGACAGTTTACCGTTAAGTATGACAAAGGAGGCTGTTAAGTGAAACAACACCAATACTTTGTTTATATTCTTGTGAACAAATTGGACAGTGTGATGTATATTGGTATGACCAATGATTTAAAGCGCCGTTTATATGAACATCAACACCATTTGGTCGAAGGTTTTAGCGATAAATACAATGTGAATAAACTTGTTTATTTCGAAGAAACATCGGATGTAAAGTCAGCGATTGAAAGAGAAAAACAGTTGAAGAAATGGCGTAGGGATAAAAAGAATAAGCTTGTTGAAGCGATAAACCCAAACTGGGACGACTTGTCTAAGGATTGGTAGCTTCTTTGTCATTTCGACCAAGCGCAGCGCATGGATGTCATTTCGACCAAACGAAGTGCGTGGAGAAATCTCGAGACCTCTCGACTACGCTCGAGGTGACAGGTGTTGCTCACTCAAGGTGACAGAATAAATAGCTTGTCATTTCGACCAAACGAAGTGCATGGAGAAATCTCTGGAGACCTCTCGACTACGCTCGAGGTGACAGTTGTTGCTCGGCATGACAAGTATCGGTGGTTAATGATGTTGGGTAAGTCTGTTATAAAGATGATAAACTTGCTCTTGTAGGTGTGATAAGTCTTTGTTATTTTCAATAATCATATCAGCAAACTCTTTTCGTATGTCATCAGTCGTTTGTTGCTTTACTATATTATCAAAAGTTTCAGCGTTAAAGTTAGGGCGTTTTAGTACGCGTTGTCTGCGTATATCCTTATCTGCAAGCACGACAATCAAGCCATCCATACGCTCCACACCACCCGATTCAATCAAGACGGATGCTTCAATGATAGCCGATGGTGCGGTTTGTTTATTTCGCCAAGTCATCTCTGCATCACGAATGGCAGGGTGCATGATGTTGTTCAAAGCTAAAGTGTTGGCTTTGGATTGAAAGGCAATGCTGCGCAAGGCATCCCGACTGATGTTGCCATCTTGAATGATGGGCGCACCAAAGGCTTGAACCAGTTGCTGTTGAATGTGTACGTCATTCAATAATGTTCTGCCTACTTTATCCAAATCCAGGGTTGGTACACCCAAATCAGCAAACACCTTGGCAACAGTTGATTTTCCAGCGCCGATGCCACCTGTAAGCCCGTAAAACTTGGTTGTCATGCCAAACCGATGAAACCTTGATACCAATCTAAGATTTCACTGCCCCAGAAGAACCAAATCATACCTGCTGCTGCCAAATAGGGACCATAAGGTATCTCAGCCCTTAATCCTTTGTTGGCGAGTAATAATGTAATGGAACCAATAATAGCACCTGTTAACGAAGACAATAAGATAATAAAGGGCAAAGCTTGCCAGCCCATAAATGCGCCAAGCATAGCAAGAAGTTTGAAGTCGCCTTGACCCATGCCTTCTTTGCCTGTGAATGTGAAGAAGAGTTTGGCGACCAACCAGAAGATGCCGTAACCTAAGATTGCACCCAACATAGCATCGGATAAGAAGCCAAAATACCAAGCAAACGCTAAACCAACGACAATGCCCGGAAAGGTGAGGGCGTTGGGCAAAAGAAAGGTTTCCAAATCAATCAGTGT
>CAMZLG010000019.1 GCA_947311495.1 uncultured Zetaproteobacteria bacterium | reverse complement strand
GAGTTGTATTTTTAGCTTGGGATAAAGCGGGCTGAACACATGTTTTAAGGCACCTCGATTGGCTTCATCGCAAGCCAATAAGATATGTGTTGGCGGTTGCTCATGGCGGTAGCGTTCAATGATAAGTGATTGTAAAATTTCCAAATCATCGGCATCCAAAGCTTGGTTCACTTTAATGGTGTGTATGCCCAAATCACGTCCACCACGGCGCACACCAATCGCAGCCATCACACCATTGCTTTGCTTAATAATCGCAAGCACATCGGCATTATCTGGCAATGCGCTTTGTTCACCACCTGCAAAAACTGTGCGTAAAGCGGCAATTCTATCGCGCAACATGGCGGCTTGTTCAAAATGTTTTTTGTTAGCAGCTTCAAGCATTTGTTGTTGCCAATCATCCAATAAAGCTTGGTCTTGCCCTTTGAGAAAGGAACGCGCATCGCTGGCTTGCTTGGCATATTCCTCTTGACTGACCATACCTACGCACGGTGCTGAGCAACGCCCAATTTGATGTTGCATACATGGGCGAGAGCGGTTGCGGAATGTGCTGTCTTCACAATCTCGAAGTTGGAATGCCTTTTGCATCAAATGGATAGTGGTATGCACCGCACCTGCATGAGGAAAAGGGCCAAAGTATTCACCTGATATGCTTCTGTCCCCGCGATACATTTGTAAACGAGGAAATTTCTCATCACGCAATAGGATATAGGGGTAAGACTTGGAATCTTTGAGCAACACATTATAGCGAGGCTTGATTTGTTTAATCAGATTGTGTTCAAGCACCAATGCATCGGCTTCGGATGGAGTGGTGTTAAACTCAATATCACGAATAAGCACCACCATAGCTTGTGTTCGCAAAGAGTCTGATTTGCGCTGAAAATAGGATGATACACGCTTGCGTAAATTTCGCGCTTTACCCACGTATAAGACCTTGCGGTTCTTATCCAACATTTGATAAATACCAGGTTCAGTAGGCAGCTCATTTAATGGGCGGGGTGGTTCAATCCACATGATTATAGCCCTGCTGTCATGCCGACCGTGGTGGAGGCATCTCGTAGTATGAGACCCCTTAACGGTGTTCGGGGTGACAAGCAAGTGAATTTCACTTTAACTTCTGGCACTTGGGGCAAAAGAAGGAAGCCCTGCCACCAAGCACGATTTTTTCTATAGGTTTGGCACAAGTTAAACATGGTTTATCCGCTCTGCCATAGGCTTTAAAGTTATGTGCGAAATAACCAGGTTGACCATCGGCTTTGACGAAATCAGAAATGGTGCTACCGCCAGCTTCAATGGCTTCATTTAACACATGTTTGATATGCTCTGCCAAGGTATTTAGTTTTTTTGTGCTAAGCGATTGAGCAACCTGTTTGGGGTTTATTTTTGCCCGAAACAAACTTTCTGATGCGTAAATATTACCCACACCAACCACCACATGATTATCCATCATGGCTTGTTTGATGCTGGTTTTGCGGGTGCTGAGTTTACCTTTTAAATATTGACCATCAAAGGCTGTTGTTAACGGCTCAATGCCGAGGTTTTGAATCCATTTGTGTGATTCTAATTCGCTGGTTTGGCATAAACCAACATAACCAAAGCGGCGCGTATCGCGGTATCGTAATGTGCAATCACCGCTAAAGGTAAGGCAAACATGCTCATGTTTGGTTTTAGGCTCGCTTGTAGGGAGTACATGAAATTGACCCGTCATACCCAAGTGCCACATCAATATTTTGCCGTTATCAAAGTGGAAAAGTAAGTGTTTGGCGCGGCGTTCGATGTTTTTCAAAGTCGCACCGTGGCATGTTGAAAAGTCGGGTAGGGGATAACGAAGGTTTTTGCCGCTGTTGCTATCGGAGAGCAATATTTTACCTTCAACTTGTGGTTTTAAGCCATGAACAACCGTCTCAACTTCAGGAAGCTCAGGCATTAGTCTTTCAGTGTAGCCAGCACAGGCGCATGGTCGGAAAACCATGAATCGGTATATACTTCGATTTTTTCAAACTTGCTTGCGATGGCAGGTGTGGCGATATGATAATCAATGCGCCAGCCCACGTTGTTGGCTCTGGCTTGCCCGCGATTCGACCACCATGAATATTGCTCTTTTTCAGGGTAAAGGGTTCTGAAGGTGTCCACAAAGCCGCTTCTTTCAATCAACTTATCCATCCAAGCGCGTTCTTCGGGTAAAAAGCCTGAGTTTTTGCGATTACCGCGCCAGTTTTTCAAATCAATTTCTTTGTGACAGATATTCACATCCGCACACAACACCAACTCACGACCTTCATCTTTGAGGCGGTTAAATAAAGGTAAAAATCGTTCCAAGAATGTCATTTTAATGGCTTGTCGCTCATCTGAGCTTGAACCCGAAGGGAAATACACGCTCATGATGCTAAGCTTGCCAAAATCAGCCATGACAAAACGACCTTCCGCATCCATGTCGCTCCAGTCCACATCAGGGTCAACCGAGCCTAAACCTACATGCACGGCATCGGGTTCAACTTTGGAATACAGCGCCACACCTGAATAACCCGCTTTTTCAGCAATATGATAATAGCGGTGATAACCTTCAGGTTTGGCTTCATCGGGGACTTGTTCTTCCTTGGCTTTCAGCTCTTGAATGCAAAGTACATCAATATCTTGCGGGGCAAACCAATCCCAGAATCCTTTGCGGGTGGCGGCACGGATACCGTTCATATTGATGGTCATGATTTGTTTGGGTGAGAAGGTGTTGGGCGATATTGTGTTAGCAGTGAGGGTCATGGGTTATCCTTATGATTTGAACTTAAAATTGGGTAGGCTGAGTTTGAAGTACAACGCCAGTAAGCGGGTGATGAATATTGCAGAGCCAGCTATGATGGCTGCCCAAGTGATGTCAATGTCGAGAATCATTAAGCCGATAAACAACAGTGAGCCAGCCCATGAGACCGTGGCATACAAGGGGCTGGTAAACACCACGGGTGTTTCATTGCATAATATATCGCGGAACACACCGCCCATCACACCTGTAATCACGCCCATAAAGCTGGCAATGAGCGGCGGTATACCAAGCATGAGCGAGACTAACGTGCCTGCTATGGCAAAGCTGGCAAGACCTGCGGCATCAGCGATGAGGAAGAATTTAGGGTTGATGCTAATAAATCGGGCAGCAAGGAACACGGCAAGTGCCGCAGCGATGGATGCGATAAAGAAGATTTGGTCAAACACCCAAAACACATCTCTATCCAGCAACATATCACGCAGCGAACCACCACCCAAACCTGTGCTGATGGCAATAATCATCACTCCAAACAAGTCAAATTGCTTGAATCCCGCTTTAAGCACACCTGATGCAGAGGATACAATCACTGCAAGCAGGGTAATCCAGTATAGGTTTTCGAGTAATATGGGTGTGGGTTCTAGAATCATTGTTATGGTTTAACCTTTATATGTTGAACACAAATAGCACGAATATTGATGGGTATGAATTCTATAGGCGAGTTGAACATTATTATAAATCCTTGGCTTTAGAAATATAAGATTTGTAAGTAATATAAGAAATAAGAGAACTAAATGTAATTAGAATAGGCAAAATAAAAATACCACCAAACATAAGAATTACTCCAAACAATGTGAGGGCAAGGCTAAAGCCAAACTCAAAAGAGTTATATGCTTCAAAAAGACCTGCTATTATTGAGTGAAATAGAGCGTAACCTATAAACGAAAGACAAGAGATGAGTGCACCAATGCTGAAGTGTGAAGAGGCAGAAATATTTTTTAAAATATAAGATGAACAAGAGTAGGTAATTAGCGAAGTAACCAAAGGATTTATTATCAGTGAAAAAAGGTAAGGTATCCCAAAAAAAGATTCCCCCCAAAAGCTATGTTCTCTTGGGTATGCTAGTAAAATAATAAAAACACTAATAAAGAATGCAAAAACTGAGAAAACAAACACTCTTCTTTTAATCAATTTGTTTATATTACTCATGCTTCCATGCCTTGATTTTTTCAACACATTCATCCAGCGAGTGTATGTCTTTGATTTCGGGGATAAACACGGATAAACGCCTTGTTTGCAGGTGGGTGAGCCAGCCTGCAATGAATTGAAGGTATAACTCGTCCATTTTTTCTTCGTCTTGGGCAGCATGTTCGCCGATAAAGGCTTCTGATGATGCGATTTCACCACGCACGGCGATGTCGGGGTTGGCAATGATGGGTGTTTCTTCACTGTC
>CAMZLG010000018.1 GCA_947311495.1 uncultured Zetaproteobacteria bacterium | reverse complement strand
GGGTAAGTCGGGTCAAGTGCCTCTACATGTTTGGCTTCCTGATTCCATGGAAGGTCCAACGCCAATTTCAGCATTGATTCATGCGGCAACCATGGTGACGGCAGGTGTATTTATGGTGGGTAGGTTGTCGCCGATGTTTGAATACTCTGAAGTTGCGCTTGCGGTGGTGACTATTGTGGGAACGATTACGGCGTTTATGTGTGCCACCATTGGTCTTGTGCAAACGGACATTAAGCGGGTGATTGCATATTCTACATGTTCTCAGTTGGGTTATATGTTTGTTGCTATGGGTATATCTGCATACCCTGCGGGTATCTTTCACTTGATGACGCATGCATACTTTAAAGCTTTGTTATTCCTTGCTGCAGGCTCTGTGATTCACGCCGTGCATCACAACCAAGATATTCGTTTGATGGGTCAATTGCGTAAATATATGCCGATTACATACATCACGATGTTACTGGCAGGTCTGGCATTGTCTGGAATACCTCCTTTTGGTGGTTACTTCTCCAAAGATTTGATTATTGAAGCAGCTTATGCGCGTGATATGGGTTGGGTGAGTGAAATTGCTTATTATGCGTTGATGTCAGGTGTGGTGATGACCGCATTCTACACATTCCGTATGTTCCTCTTAACCTTCCATAACTCTGACCGAGTACCTGCTGAAACCAAAGCACATCTGCATGAATCGCCAAAAGTGATTACGATTCCATTGATGATTTTAGCTGTGGGCGCAGTGGGTGCAGGTATGTGGGGAGATTGGGGACTGCATATGACCAGTGAGGAATTTGCGCATGGTTACTTCCGCGATGCTCTTTTTGTTTTAGAGGAACACAATCCTTTTGTGAAACTTGAATTGTTAGAAGAAAATCATACGCAGTCTCACTTCTGGCTTGAGTATGGCGCACTTATTTTAGCTTTGACTGGAATTGGTTTAGCCTTCTTTATGTATTTTAAAGAAAGTCCATTGCCTGCCAAATTGGCAAACATGTTCCCAGGTCTTTACAAATTCTTGTTGAATAAATGGTATTGGGATGAGCTTTATGCTGTCACCGTTGTAAAACCCGTCCGTTCTCTGGGCACGTTCTTCTGGCAGAAAGGTGACTTGGCAATGATTGATAAAGGTTTGATTCACGGTGTGATTGTGAATTCAGTGAAAACGGGCGCATCTTTCATGCGTAATATTCAAAGTGGGTTGGTGTATCATTATGCTTTCGCCATGGTTATCGGTGTGTTTTGTTTGTTAACATACTTGATGTTAAACGCGTAAGGGGAGAAGATTGATGATGGAATTGAATAACATACTTGATTTCCCAATCTTGTCTTTGGCAATCTTTCTGCCGACATTTGGTGCGCTTATCATTTGGTTGTTTATCAACAATGAAAATACGGTGCGTTGGGCAGCACTATTAACATCCGTGGCAACATTTATTGTCACATTGCCTTTGATTTTCATGTTTGATACATCAACAGCACATATGCAGTTTGAAGAGTTTCACCCTTGGATTGAAGCCTTTAATGTAAACTATCACTTGGGTGTGGATGGTATTTCAATGCCATTTATCGTGTTGACGGGGTTATTGATTATTATTTGTATCGCATCGGCTTGGAAATGTATTCAAACCCGTGTGAAAGAATATATGCTTTCCTTCCTTATCCTTGAAACGACTTTGATTGGTGTGTTCTCAGCCTTGGATGTGATGTTGTTTTACTTCTTCTGGGAAGCGCTTTTGATTCCTATGTACTTGATGATTGGCGTGTGGGGTGGCAAAAATCGGATTTATGCCACTGTTAAATTCTTCCTCTACACCTTAGCTGGTTCTGTCTTGATGTTGGTGGCTGTGTTGGCGATGTATTTCGAAGCAGGTCACACATTCAGCATGTTGGACTTGATGGATTATCCGTTTAACTTCCAATGGCAGTTTTGGATTTTCATAGCTTTCTTTATCGCTTTTGCAGTGAAAGTGCCTATGTGGCCGGTGCATACTTGGTTACCTGATGCGCATACCGAAGCACCAACTGCGGGTTCAGTTATTCTTGCGGGTATTTTGTTAAAAATGGGTGCATACGGCTATTTGCGCTTCTCATTACCTATGCTGCCCGATGCTTCACAATATTTTGCCCCCATGATGATTGGTTTAAGCCTTGTCGCGATTGTGTACATATCATTGGTTGCCATGATGCAACGTGATATGAAGCGATTGATTGCTTATTCATCCATTGCGCATATGGGTTTTGTAACACTGGGTACATTTGTCTTTACCACACAAGCCTTGGAAGGTGCGGTGATGGGCATGATTTCTCATGGTTTTATTGCCGCAGCATTATTCTTATGCGTGGGTGTGATGTATGATAGATTGCATACACGAGAAATTGGTGATTACGGTGGTGTGGTCAATCAGATGCCAATTTTTGCAGCGATTATGTTGTTTTTCTCCATGGCAAACATTGCCTTGCCGGGTTCATCCGCGTTTATTGGTGAAATCATGGTATTGATGGGTACATTTGCTGCTGACCCGGTTCACCTTTCAGTCTCCGCAAAATGGATTGCGATTGCGGCAACCATCAGTGTGGTGTTATCCGCATGTTATACGCTTTGGATGTATAAACGTGTGATTATGGGTGATGTGATTAAAGATACAGTTCGTTCCATGGGTGAGATGAGTAAACGTGAGTTTGCGCTGTTTGTACCCTTAATTATTCTTACTTTATGGGTGGGATTCTACCCTGTTCCCGTATTGGATTTATTACATGAGTCAGTTGCCCATTTGATTGAGCAATCGACAACAAGCAAAATAGATGCTACTGCAGCACTACTACTAGAACAATCATCGGCGTTAAGCGCCGCTGCGCATTGAGGTTAAAGGCATATGGCTGATGTAGTTTTTCCATTCCCATTTCCAGAACATTTGGATTTGATATACCCTGAAATGATTATGGCAGTCATGGGTATGGTTGTGTTGATGATGAGCGTGTTTATCTCCAAATCAAAACAAAATATCGTGGCTTGGACATCCATGGCTACATGTGTGGCTGTGATTGCAGTCGTGTTGAACGTGTCAGGTCAAGATGCAAGCATGACCTTTTACGGTTATTTTGAGTTGGATGCCTTTGCATCGTATGCCAAAGTATTAATTTTAGTGGCTACGATTTTTGCCATGATTTTATCACTCAATTATATTAAAGATGTTGCCAATGTTGGTGAATATTACACGCTAATGCTTTTTGCAGTATTGGGTATGATGTTGATGGTTTCGGCTACCAACTTTGTGGTGATGTATCTTGGTTTAGAGTTGATGGCATTGTCTGTGTACGTCCTTGTGGCGTATGAACGTGATGTATTGCGCTCGACTGAAGCTGCATTGAAATACTTCATCCTTGGCGCATTGTCTTCGGGTATGCTGTTGTATGGTATCACATTCTTATACGGCAGCACAGGTAGCTTGATGTTTGGCGAAATGGGCTCTGGTATATCCGCCAGTGGTGAAGATGCGCGTTTAGCCGTGCTTACAGGTATGTTGTTTGTGTTGGCAGGTCTGTCGTTCAAAGTTTCCGTTGCTCCATTCCATATGTGGACACCTGAT
>CAMZLG010000017.1 GCA_947311495.1 uncultured Zetaproteobacteria bacterium | reverse complement strand
TTGGCATAAGCTTGCATTTCAGGAAGCATATATTGCGATTGAATGTCTTCATCCATAATGGCAATGGTTTGCCATGATTTGTCGAACATACCCAACAATCTCTGTTCAAGCGAATCCGATAGCGCAACATGTTGGCTTTGTGGAATCCAGCCATCATCTTTTTCCCACAAACCACCTGCATTGTTGTTAATTTCAATCAACTTGGGTCCATCAGGTGTTAAGTGAAAGTCATAACCCATCAATATCGAGGGCTGCTCAGGTTGCACATCTATGGTTTCGGGTAAACCAAGGTCTAATGCCTTCAAATAAGCAGGCTCATATTGAAGTTTATCAATCGTTTTGGCGAAGTTTAACATGGTATTAAAATCTTCTACTTTAATCGGTACGGGTACTTTCGTGGCTAATGTCATGCGCCCACCCTACCCAATTTTTTTCATGCCGCTAATATCCCTGCCATGAATATCCCTTCACTGGCCAGCTTATCCTTAGCAGAACTGCAAAACCTGATGCAAACATGGGGGCTGCCTGCCTTTCGTGCCAAGCAACTATTGGACTGGCGAAACAAAGGTATTTTAGACTTGGGTGCAATGAAAAATATCCCCAATCAAGTCAAAGCAACATTAGAAGAACACATTCAAACCCAACCTTTAAAACTTGTAAGTAGACAAAAATCAACCGATGGCACACGCAAGTATCTCTTTGCTTTGCAACGTGAGAACCAAAGCCTTAAACACATCGAAAGCGTGCTTATTCCTGATGAAAACCGAGGCACGGTCTGCATTTCATCGCAAGCAGGCTGTGTGTTGGACTGTCCATTTTGTCATACGGGAACACAAAAATTTGAAGGCAACTTAACCGCTGCCGAAATTATAGCGCAAGTGCTTGCAGTTAAAGCTGATTTGCTTGATGACCCCATGATGGATGAGCTGCATAATCAAGTCTCACATATTGTGTATATGGGTATGGGTGAGCCTCTTGCCAATGAAGTCGAAGTCTTTAAATCATTGGATTTATTGATGGATGAAGCTTACTTGAACCTATCACGCAGACGCATCACGGTGTCAACATCGGGTTTAGTACCACAAATTGAACGTTTGGGTTTAGATTCACCCGTCAACCTCGCTATTTCATTGCATTCAGCCATTAACGAGCAAAGAAACGTACTTGTGCCTATTAATCAAAAGCATGATTTAACCAGCCTTCGCAAGTGTTTAAACACCTACCCTCTTGCCAAGAGTCGCCATATCACTTTGGAATATGTGATGTTAAAAGGTGTGAATGATACCGAAGAATCATTGCAGACATTGATAAAGTTTGTCAATCCAGAGCGAGAGCGGGTTAACCTGATTCGTTTTAACACCTACCCTGGCAGCGAATTTCAAGGTAGCGCAACAAATGTCACAGATGAATTTGCAAAGTCCTTGATTTCTAAGGGTATTCGTGCAACGGTAAGGCGGTCTCGCGGCGATGACATCATGGCAGCATGTGGGCAACTCAAAACAGCAAAAACAGGGTAAAGATGCAAAGAATCGGAATAATTGGTGGTAGTGGTTTATATGCAATCGATGGCATTGAAGTCATTGATGAGCTTGATATCGACACACCTTTTGGCAAACCCTCGGACAAGTTAACCCTTGCCACGATTCACGGACATGAAGTCGTGTTCCTTCCCCGACATGGCAAAACACACAGCATTCCACCGCATAAAATCAATTACCGTGCAAACATTTATGCTATGAAACTTGCTGGTGTGTCACAAATCATTTCGGTTTCAGCCGTAGGCTCTTTGCGTGAAAACATCGCACCTGGTGATTTTGTATTGGTAGACCAGTTTGTTGACCGCACCCGAGAACGCGCTTCAACCTTTTTTGATGGTCCTGTGGTGGCGCATGTATCCATGGCAGACCCTATATGCGGTTCTTTGGCACAAAGGCTGCACCAAGCATGTAAAGATGAAGGCATTACAACTCACAAAAATGGAACATATATGGTGATGCAAGGCCCTCAGTTTTCAACGCGAGCTGAGTCTGAACTGTATCGAAGTTGGGGGATGGATGTCATTGGTATGACCAATATGCCAGAAGCCAAATTGGCCAAAGAAGCTGAGATTTGTTACACAACTATTGCGATGTGTACTGATTATGATTGTTGGCATGAAACTGAAGATGATGTGTCTGTTGCTTCTGTGATTGAAGTGATGCAAAGCAATGTAAGCAAGGCAAAAGCAATGTTACTCACATATTTTAAATACCATCATAGCCAAGATGCAACATGTGCTTGCCAACAGACGTTAGAATATAGTATTTTTGCAGACCTCAAAGCACAAAATGATGAAAGTTTGCGCCCTATTTATGCGCTGGTGAAACGATTCTTATGAAAACAACAGTTTTAAAATCAATAGTCTTAACCTTGCTGCTATCCTTAGCTTCCTGTCAAACAGCTTCAGAAAAGCGGTTGGATGATAATGCCGATAAACGCGCCAAATTGCATTATCAGCTTGGTTTGGATGCTATTCATAAAGGTTTGGTGCCCAAGGCTTTTGAAGAGCTTTATATCTCAGATAAAATCAAACCTAACGACCCTGACACTTTGGATGCCATTGCCTATGCGTGGCGTTTGCGCGGCGAAGATAAAGAAGCTGAAAAGTTTTATGAAAAAGCCATTCGTAATGATGCAGGTCCTGCAACATACAACAATTTCGGTAGTTTGCTGGTTGGTTTAGGAAAATATCAAAAAGCATTAGATAATTTAACCATTGCGCTAGAAGACCCAAGGTATCGTAATCAATCACTCATATTCATGAATATGGGTGATGCCTATGTTGGGCTGAAAGAATTAGAAAAGGCTGTGAAATCATATCGACAAGCGCGCATCCTTTCCCCCAATTGGACACAACCTCAAATCAAGGAAGCAGCAGCTTACATCACATTTAATCGTCCCAATTACGCACAAGCCTTGTATGAAACCATTCTAAGGCGTGAACCTGCCAATCAAGAAGCTTTGCAAGGTTTGATTACCCTTCTCAAAGGTGCGGGGCAAGACAATGTTTTGCGAAAATATATCCAAGCATTCATCGATGCTACTCCTGACAAACTTCAGCAGGCATGGGCAAAAGATGAGTTGGCACTCCTTTCTCAAGGTTCTTGATAATGCAAAATAATGAGAAAAACACCGAAGTGGATGACAATACTTTTGCCAAAGAAGCCTTGCAGTGCGAAATTGGTAACAAATTAAAACAAACGCGCGAAGAAAAGAACATCAGCATTGAATATGTCATCAAAGAACTCAAATTCAGTAAAACATTTCTAAATGCATTGGAAGATGGCACTTGGGAAAACTTACCCGGTGAAGTTTATGCGATTGGCTTTTTGAGGCAATACTCAGCACTTCTCGATTTGGATGTCAGCGCTGAAGTAGAGCGCATCAAAAGCAAATCATTTGAGCTTAAAGCCCCTGAAACATACCCCGATGTCCCTATTTCGCCCAATAAAAAGTGGGTTTATATCGCTATTGCTCTTTTTGTTGCACTGATCTTCATCGTCAATATATCAAACACAGATGATAAAGAACAAAGTAATAGGGCTACAAACACAACGCAAACTGATACAGTAACTTTAACTGAACCAGAAAACACTGTGGCTGCTAGCGACAGCTATGCAGAAAATCATATGGAACCATCTGCTTTACTCGTAGAAGAAAGCAAACCCGATGCACCCATTCCTGTTAAAAAAACCTACTCCTTTTTTGCAGCGACCAATGATGTTTGGCTTCAGGTGTCTGAAATTGATGAGTTTGGCGAGCCTAAACTTTTGCGTGAAGTTCTGCTCAAAAAAGGTCAAAGTTTTAGCATCATTGATACAAGTGCTAAATTGGTGCTCACTGCAGGCAACCCTCGAGCTTTAGAAGTTTTGGAAGGCAATCATATATTGTTTGCAGCAGGTACACTGGGCAAAGAAAATAAAGTGCTGAAACGTTTTCCAATCAACCCATAAGGCTTTTAAATGCTTTACTGTTTAAAGCATCTTGAGCTGCATTGATTTCTGCTGCTTTTTTGCGCTCACCCAAACCTGAACCCAACTTTTTTTCACCTAACAAACATACAGCTTGAAACCGTGGCGAATGCTGTGTTCCAAAATCTTTAATAACATAGTGAGGCAGCCCTAAAGCTTTACTTTGCGTCAACTCTTGCAGCGCACTTTTCGCATCACGCAAATTGATAGGCTGAACGTCTTTCAACAATGGTTTCCATGCCTTTAACACAATGTCTTTGGCTTGTTGAAAACCCGCGTCCTCAAACACTGCACCAATCACAGCTTCTACGGCATTGGCAGCGATGGATATGGATTTCAGCCCACCATGTTTATTCCGCTCTCCGTCACCGACTTCAAGCAGAGCACCAAGCTCCCAAAATTGGGATACCTTCAACAATGCTTGTTTACACACCATATTAGCACGCATCTTGGATAAATCACCTTCATCGGAGTCTGGAAACTGTTGAAATAGGTACTCTGCGATGACCAAACCCAAAACAGCATCACCCAAAAACTCTTGTCTTTCAAGGTGCTCTATTGATTTGGAAGCGTGCGTAAGCGCCCTTTTCAGTAAACCAGGCTGCTTAAAAGTGTAGCCTGTCGTGTGTTCGAATGTTCCTAGGTTCAAGGCGTCTCTGCATACGGCGCAAAATCAAAGTCCAAACGTGTCCGAAGTCGCAGCTTGTCCATACCTTTCACATCCACCTCAGCATATTCTTCGTCAGGGTTCACGCTGGTTGGTTTACCCAACAACCACAAGGTTACATGGTACTCTGAGCCAATTTTTATTTTACCATTTTCATTAATAATACTTAAGTTTTCGTGAAACTCAGGAGGCAAGATCTTTTCATCAACCGTTTGGATTGAAAAAAGCTCATCTACTCTTCTTCCTAGTCCATCTAATGGCTTGTTTTCTAAATTTTGAGTAACACCTTCAAAAATATTTTGAATCTTCAAATTGTTATAATAAACAGGAATGACTTGCCCGCCAACAAATACACCACCACCAATTAAGCCTAACCAAAACAACCATTTAAACATATGTATCCCCTTTGCAACTGTATATCTTAATGCAGTAAATTACCAAGTCTATCCCAGCGAATATGTGATGCAGCACTATTCCAAGACCACCAAACCACCACAGCCTTGCCCACCAGATATTCCTGTGGCACAAAACCCCAAAACCTTGAATCTCTGGAGTTATTCCGATTGTCACCCATCATAAAATAATGTCCTTCCGGCACTACCCACTGCCCATCACGAATGGAGTAAGACTTACGCAGCACTGAATGCTCCACACCAAACAACTGTTCTTTATATTCTTGAGAAACATCAGATGATTTATTACCCATGAAATAAGTGTATGGACCCACAGCTTCAAGCGGCATTTTCTCACCGTTCACATACAATACATTATCTTTATAAACAATTGTATCACCAGGAATACCTACAATACGTTTGATATAATCCTTGCTTCTATCCTCAGGATAATCAAATACCGCAATATCACCGCGTTGTGCTTCGGATGCCAACAATTGAATATCCGTAAATGGGATTCTGAACCCATAGTCATAACGGCTAACAAATAAATAATCACCCACCAACAAGGTTGGAACCATGCTCGAAGATGGAATCACAAAGGGTGCAATCACAAAGCTGCGAATCACTATCGCAAACAAACCAATCACCAGCATGCTTTCAATCCATTCGCGCCATGCTGGTTTTTTAGCTGTTGTTGTGTCTGCCAAATCTTTCATGATTTCACTCATGTATCATCTCCAAGTCTCAAGACTGCCAAGAATGCTTCTTGCGGGACTTCTACACTTCCAATTGCCTTCATACGTTTCTTACCTTTCTTCTGCTTTTCCAACAGCTTACGCTTACGTGATATATCACCACCATAACATTTTGCTGTCACATTCTTGCGCACGCCTTTAACCGTTTCCCGTGCTAAAATTTTGCCACCAATCGCCGCTTGCACAGGTACATCAAACTGATGTCGCGGAATCAATTCACGTAACTTCTTCACCAAAGCTCTACCCCGAATTTCAGCGACTGAACGATGAACAATCAAGGATAAAGCATCCACAGGTTCTGCATGTACCAATACATCCAACTTCACCACAGATTCGGTTCTGAAATCAGCCAATTCATAATCCATGGAGGCATAACCACGTGAAATAGACTTTAATTTATCATAAAAATCAATCACCATTTCAGCTAAAGGTAAATTATAGGTCAACATCACCCTACCCTGACCAATAAACTTCATATCTTGCTGAAGACCACGCCGCTCTTGGCATAACTTCATCATCACACCGACAAACTCTTCTGGCATAAAGATATTCGCAAGCACTGTCGGCTCTTGCACTTCTTTAATTTCAGACACATCAGGAAATCCGCTTGGATTGGATATTTCTTTGGTTTCGCCATCCGTTGTGGTCACTTTATAGACCACCGATGGTGCAGTGGTAATCAAATCAAGGTCGTATTCGCGCTCTAATCTTTCTTGGATAATTTCCATGTGTAACAAACCTAAGAAACCACAGCGAAAACCTAACCCCAACGCAGATGAACTTTCCATTTCATAGGTAAAGGATGGGTCATTCATGTTGAGCTTTTCCAAGGAGTCGCGCAATTCTGCATAATCATTGGAATCCACAGGATACAAGCCTGAAAATACCATGGCTTTAGGCTCTCTAAAGCCGGGCAATTGCTCTGCCGCAGGGTTTTTCTCTAAAGTAACAGTATCACCCACACGTAAGTCAGCTAAAGTTTTAATGCCGCAAATCATAAAACCAACATCACCTGATGTAAGCACACCTGTTGAGACAGGCGCAGGTGTAAACACACCCAAATCATTGATGCCATACTTTTTGTGGTTGGACATCAGCTTGATTTGGTCGCCTTTTTTCATCATGCCATCAAACACACGAATCAGTGCTACAGCACCCACATAAGAATCAAACCAAGAGTCCACAATCAATGCGCGAACAGGTTTTTCATCATTGTTTTCAGGCGCAGGAATGCGTGTTACCACGGCTTCCAATACATCCATAATGCCTTCACCCGTCTTGGCAGACACTGCAATGGCTTCAGATGCATCAATACCAATCACATCTTCAATTTGCCGCTTGGCTTCTTCCACATCCGCAGATGGTAAATCAATTTTATTGATGACAGGAATAATCTCTAGGTCATTTTCCATGGCAAGGTAAACATTGGCTAACGTTTGCGCTTCCACGCCTTGGGTGGCATCCACAATCAACAGTGCACCTTCACAAGCCTGCAATGAACGCGACACTTCATAGGTGAAATCCACATGACCTGGGGTATCAATCAGGTTGAGTTTGTATTGCTCACCATCATTGGCTTTATATTCAAGGGTGGCTGTTTGCGCCTTGATGGTAATACCACGCTCTTGCTCCAACTCCATAGAATCTAAGACTTGTTTCTTCATTTCGCGGTGGGATAACGCGCCTGTTTCTTCAATCAACCTATCGGCAAGTGTGGACTTACCATGGTCGATATGGGCAATAATGGAAAAGTTGCGAGTATGTTCTTGTTTATAATCTGAATATGACATTGCAGCGCAGACTAGCTACACAAAAGCTTCGTTGCTAGAGGCAGTCTCAGGTCATTGACAATTATCTGCATCAAGCCATGTTTCATGTTCATTTTATGATGAGGGGGATAACGATTGAGCACTGAAAACACTGTAAGCTGTCCATGTAAATCGGGAAAAACATTAGAAAATTGCTGTAAACCATACCATGACGGTACAGTGGATGCACCGACTGCCGAAAGCTTGATGCGTAGCCGCTACTCAGCCTTTGTGTTGAACCTGCCCGAGTATATTTGGAAAACATGGCATGAAACAACTCGCCCAGACTTGGAAATCTTGGGTGGCTTGGGTTTAAAGTGGATTGATTTAAAGATTGTGGACTGCCAAGCAGGAAGCCATACAGATGATAAAGGTAGGATTCATTTTATTGCCAGCTTTGTTGGGGGCAATAAAGGTAAAACCCTTGATGAAGTCAGCGATTTTGTAAAAGAAGACGGGCTTTGGTTGTATGTGGATGGAGAAAGCAGCACGTCGGATATTTCCCGCAACGACAGCTGCCCTTGTGGTTCAGGCATTAAATTTAAGCGGTGTTGTTTACGCTAATTTTACCTTTAAGATATAATATGGCGTGGCCTGCTATGTTAACACGGCTTGCCAAGACTTCGCACCATACTTCCCCACCCCTTTGTGAGATCTGCTTAGCATGAAGTTTATCCCTGCCCAAAACTTCTGCCCAATACGGCGCAAGCTGGGTGAATGATGAACCTGTGACAGGGTCTTCATCAATGCCGCAGTTGGGAGCAAAAAATCGGGATACAAAGTCATGCACGTTCGATTGGGCTGTGATAATCACACCACGTAAATCAAGTTGTTTGAGCAGCGTCATATCAGGGTTTGCATTCAACACAGCCGCTTCGTTTTTTAACACAACAATATAATCTTCTGCTTGCAGACATTCTTGCACAACATTATCAAAAGCTTGTGCGATAAGTTTCGGTGTATCACAAGGCACGGGCGTTTGCTTGGGAAAGTCCAAAACATATTTATTGTTTTCTTTTTGGACACTTAGCTCACCCGATTTGGATTGGAATACAAGTTTATCGCCCTTAAAACTAAGCTGTTCAAACAACACATAGGCTGAAGCCAATGTGGCATGACCGCATAAATCCACTTCAACGCTTGGCGTAAACCATCGAATGTCAAAACCATCAGCATGAGGCACAAAAAAGGCCGTTTCGGAAAGATTGTTTTCCGCCGCAATCTTTTGCATCACATCATCATCAAGCCAAGATTCTAGTGGGCAAACTGCCGCTGGATTACCTTGAAAGATATCCGATGCAAACGCATCAACCTGATATACATTCAGTTTATTCATGGGTTTCAAAGATACCTGACATATCATCTGCTTTTTTGGTCAATTTCACCCTAAGTATCCTATCATTTTCAACCTTGAGCACTTCAACGCTAACATGACCAATATCCAAACACGTTTTACCCTCAGGGACATCACCAAATTCTTCAACCACAAGCCCACCAATCGTAGTGGCACCATGGTGCGGCAGTTCTGCGCCCATCATTTGATTTAAGTCGCGGATATTGGCTGTACCTGAAGCAACCCAAGAGCCATCAGGCTGCGCCCAAATATCTGCTGCTAAGGGTGCATCGGATTCATCTACGATTTCACCCACAATTTCTTCAATAATATCTTCAAGCGTAATCACACCATCAATATCACCAAACTCATCCACGGCAATCGCCATATGCTGATGTTTACTTTGAAATTCAAATAGCTGCGCTAAGGCATTACGACTGGTGGGTACAAAACTTAAGGTTTTCCAAATCATCGCTTGGGCTAGCGGCACATCCTTGCGTTTATTTTTTAATAAATCGCGCAAATGAACAATACCCAACACATTATCTGTATCACCATGATACACAGGATAACGTGAATGCGGATGTTTGATTGCCTGCTCCAAACACTTCTCAACCGTATCGGCTGCATCCAACATCACCATGTCTTTGCGTGGAGTCATCAAAGTTTTAATGGATATATCATGCAACTGCAACGCGCTCATCAACATTTGCTCGCGCGCTTTATCCAGCTCACCACTTGCTGCACTCATATCAATCATCATCGCCAATTCTTGGTGACTAAATGCCATATCTTGATGTTCTTTAACCCGAAAAGTCTTTTGCATGCTTTTAATCGCCAGCATCAATAAATTCACCAAAGGCGAGAAAAGCTTTTGAAACCACGTGAGCAGCATAGCCACACGGCAAGCGATGGTTTCAGCATGGGCAACAGCGATGGTTTTAGGTAAAACTTCTGCAAAGACCAACACAATTATGGTCATCGCAATCGTGGCATACAAAATACCAGCCTCACCGAATTCGGCTAAAAACAAGGCCGTTGCTAAACTGGATGCTGCGATATTCACAAAATTATTACCCAAAAGAATGGATGCCAGCATACGTTCTGGTTTTTTGAGTAGATGTTCAGCGTATTTTGCGCCTTTACTGCCGTTTTTACGAAGAATCCTAAGCCTAGCACGCCTAGCTCTGGTCAACGCTGTCTCTGAGCCTGAAAAGAAGGCTGAAAGCAATAAAAGCAGAAACAATAAACCGATAACAACAGGTAGCGATAATTCAGATGAAGACATATTAACCGTTTAAGTTATGTATAATTTTTACACCAAAGTAAGCTAAGATAAGCGTGATATAAGCAATCAGCACCATTTTACTGGCGCGATTATGATGCCATGCTGCTTTGCTACGCAGGTAGTTTAACATCAGCAGCATCATCCAAGCAAAAATTGCCAACAGAACTTTATGATTGAGCAACGCAAAGTGATGCATTTCAATCCATTGCCATGCAAGCCCCGTCAAGATGCTTAATGCCAACAACCAAGATGCCCAACGCACATGCGCAAATAAATAATTGTTGATGTCAGAAAGCGGAGGCATTGCCTGCATAAACTTTCCTATCTGCTTGTTTTTCAAAGCATTATCAAGCTTTAACTGCATGATAGCATACAGAGCAGCCATGGTTAACATCGCATATGCCACCACCGATAACAGCAAATGCCCTGTTTGCAAAAAGGAGTAAGCTTCCACCCAGTGGTCAGATGTTGCCACAGGTAAAAAGGGCAAAATAAACAATATGCTTGCTGTGATGGGCAAAAGAAGCAGCCCCAAACCACGCACACCATGTTGCCACATACCCAATAAATATAAGTTTTGAATCAAAAGAATCGTGAAACCTGCCACGGTAATTAATGTGAGCGTCAAACCAGCGGTGGCAATAAAACCAAGCTCTAAAATAGCAATCAAGGTACAAATAATTGAGCCACCAACAAGCAGGCTAATATTGCGTTGAATCGCTTCACCATTCCCGCCAGCGCGCATACACACCACAATCAACCAAGCAGCCAATAACGATAAGAGACCCGCAGAAATAAACATTACACTAGAAATCATAAGCGACTTCTAACCAATTCTGATAGTCGAATCAATCACTTATCCCACACCTTGCAACTTCGACACATTCTTATCATCGTTTGTGCTTGTGATGCATAGGCGGTGGTGATGGGCAACAAAACAAGTATGACCAAAAAAATTCTGCGCGGCATGTTGCTAGGGCTCATTTTAGGTAGCCTTATCAACACCTTTGCTCACGATATTGCTTGGGTTCAAGATTATCTAGTCATGGGTATATTCCATGTTTTGGGTGCGATGTTTATCAGCATGCTCAAAATGTTGGTTGTCCCACTGGTCACTTTTTCGCTTATTTGTGGCGTGGTTGGCATTGGAGACATTGGTAAACTGGGTCGCGTGGGCGGTAAAGCCTTTGCTTATTATATGCTCACCACAGCTTTAGCCATCACTTTAGCCATTGCCTTGGCAAGCTTCTTTGCCCCGGGTGAAGGTTTTAAATTGGCAGGTGCAGCAAGCTCATCGTTTACTGCACCTGAAGCGCCCCCTTTCTCACAAGTATTGATTGATTTGATTCCGTCCAACCCTGTGGCTGCCTATGCAGAAGGAAATATGCTTCAAATCATCTTTTTTACCATTTTGTTTGCATCGTGTATGCTCATGGTGGGCAAAGCCGCAAAACCACTGATGGACTTATCTGAGCGTATGAATGAAGTGATGATGCAAGTGGTGAATGTAGTGATGTATTTGGCACCACTTGGCGTGTTTGCACTGATGGCGAAAACTTTTGCCCAACAAGGTTTAGATTTAATTATCCCCATGTTGGGTTATTTCGGTGTACTGGTGCTTGCCCTACTTCTGCATGTTTCAGGCACTTTAATGTTGCTGTTAAAGCTGTTCGGCAAAGTTAATCCCATCACTTTTATGAAAAAAATGGGCACAGCTCAAGTCTTTGCCTTTAGTACATCAAGCTCCAATGCTACCATTCCCGTAACACTACAAACCGTGGAGAAACGCTTGGGTGTGGATGAATCTATTGCATCATTCACCGTGCCTTTTGGTGCAACCATCAACATGGATGGCACAGCAATTATGCAGGGTGTCGCCACTGTTTTTATCGCCAATGTCTATGGCATTGATTTGGGTTTGATGGGTTATATCACTGTGATTGGCATGTCTGTGCTCGCATCCATTGGCACAGCAGGTGTACCCGGTGTGGGTTTGATTATGCTTGCCATGGTATTCAATCAAGTGGGGTTACCCGTTGAAGGTATTGCGCTCATCATTGGCGTGGATAGATTGCTGGATATGATTCGCACCGCTGTGAATGTCACAGGTGATGCAGCTGTGAGCACAATTATCGCATACAGTGAAAAGGGCTTGGATTTATATGTGTTTAACGACCCTAAAGCGGGAATTATAACGGATATTGATGCGCCAAGCACAGCCAATAAAGAAAAAGAGGTGTATTAAAATGCCAGTTTACCGTTCCAGAACCACCACCGCAGGCAGAAATATGGCAGGTGCGCGCGCGCTTTGGCGTGCTACAGGTATGAAAGATGATGATTTTGAAAAACCCATCATTGCCGTGGTCAACTCATTCACCCAGTTCGTGCCGGGTCATGTTCACCTCAAAGACTTGGGGCAAATGGTGGCGCGTGAAATTGAAGGTGCGGGTGGTGTTGCTAAAGAGTTTAATACCATTGCTGTGGATGATGGCATTGCCATGGGTCATGGCGGTATGCTGTATTCTTTGCCAAGCCGTGAAATCATTGCGGATTCTGTGGAATATATGGTGAATGCCCATTGTGCTGATGCCATGGTGTGCATTTCCAACTGCGATAAAATTACACCGGGTATGCTTATGGCAGCACTTCGCCTAAACATCCCTGTGGTGTTTGTATCGGGTGGCCCTATGGAAGCGGGTAAAGTGACTATCAACAACCGTGAAAAACATCTTGATTTGGTCGATGCCATGGTCATGGCAGCCGATGACAACGAATCCGATGAAGATGTGGCATCTGTTGAGCGTTCAGCTTGCCCAACATGCGGCTCATGCTCGGGTATGTTTACCGCCAACTCCATGAACTGCCTTGCAGAAGCTTTGGGTTTGGCATTGCCCGGCAATGGTTCGTTGCTAGCAACACACAGCGACCGCCAAGAACTGTTCTTGCAAGCTGGGCGCACCATTGTCGACATCACCAAACGCTATTATGAGCAAGATGACGAAAGTGTACTACCCCGCTCGATTGCCACCTTTGAAGCTTTTGAAAATGCCATGGCGCTGGATATTGCCATGGGTGGCAGCACCAACACGGTATTACACTTATTAGCCATTGCTCAAGAAGGCGAAGTTGATTTCACCATGAAAGACATTGACCGCATGAGTCGCAAAGTGCCTAACTTATGTAAAGTCGCCCCTGCCGTGCAACACTATCACATGGAAGACGTACACAGGGCTGGTGGCGTGATTTCTATTCTTGCCGAGTTAGACAGAGGTGGCTTGATTCATCGCGACATCCCTACTGTGCACAGCAAAACCTTGGGTGAAGGTTTGGATGCCAACGATATTGTGAATGAAAGCAATACATCGGCGCGTGAAATGTTCCGTGCAGCGCCCGGCGGTATCCCAACCCAAGTTGCATTCTCACAATCTGAGCGTTGGAAACATTTGGACACCGACCGCGAAAGCGGTTGTATTCGTGATATGGCACATGCCTACTCCAAAGAAGGTGGGCTTGCCGTGTTGTTTGGTAATATTGCTGAGCGCGGCTGCATTGTGAAAACCGCAGGTGTGGATGAATCCATTTGGAAGTTTAATGGCACAGCCCGCGTCTTTGTATCCCAAGATGATGCGGTATCAGCCATTTTAAATGATAAAATTAAAGCAGGTGACATCGTAATTATCACCTATGAAGGCCCCAAAGGTGGCCCTGGTATGCAGGAAATGCTCTATCCAACCTCCTACCTTAAATCCAAAGGTATGGGCAAGGTTTGTGCGCTTTTAACTGACGGTCGCTTTTCTGGTGGCACATCAGGTTTATCCATTGGTCATGCCAGCCCAGAGGCTGCTGAAGGTGGTGCGATTGGTTTGATTGAAGATGGTGATACCATCAACATTGATATTCCAAATCGCTCGATTAACTTGGCAATCTCTGATGATGAGTTGAAGCAACGCCGCGAAGCCATGGATGCCAAAGGCGCTGATGCGTGGAAACCTGTGGGTCGCAAACGCCAAGTATCCAAAGCACTTAAAGCTTATGCGGCTTTAACCACATCAGCCGATAAAGGTGCTGTGCGCAACTTAGACCAATTATCATAAGGAGCTATGATGTTCAGTAAAATCAAAGCGTTATTCGCAGAAGAAAGCAAAGAACCAGAAAAAAAGGAACACACCATTGCCTTGGCGGTGACAGCGTTAATGATTGAAATCATGCAAGCTGATGATGAAATCGATGCCAATGAGCGTCACACTATCTTCACTGCCATTGAAAAGCGGTTTGACCTTAGCCATGCCGAAGTGGAAACACTGATCGAAGATGCCACCGATGCGCAAAACAAAGCCATGGACTTGCACCAGTTTACATCATTGATTATCGACCATTTCAGCACTGAAGAGCGTATTGATATTCTCAAAGAGCTTTGGATGGTTGCGATGGCAGATGGTAAAGTTGATTCGTATGAGGAACACATGATTCGCAAGCTTGCCAAGCTAATTGGCGTGTATCATGGTGAGTTTATTCAAGCCAAGATTGATGCGCGAGAGAGCAGCATCTAACTTTATCTGCGCCCACCCAATAAAGAACCCAAAAGACCACGTACAAGCTTACCTGTAAGCATAGTCGTTGCCTTGCGCGCTGCACTTTTCATGATGGCTTCACCAAAGCTTTGCCTGCTGCTTGCTCTTTTTCGTGTGCGTTTGGGTTTAAGCCAAACATCATCGCTGTTCGATGTGGCTGCCGCTTGCTCAGCTTTTTCTGCCGCTGCCACCCGCTCTTCCTCTTCAGCCCGCTGTTTCAAAAGTTCATATGCCGATTCACGGTCAATCACTTCATCATAACGA
>CAMZLG010000016.1 GCA_947311495.1 uncultured Zetaproteobacteria bacterium | reverse complement strand
TATTAGAAGTAGCACAAAACATGGGGAACACGGATTACAAACGTTGCTTGGTGATGAATTCATTGTCCAAACGTTCGGCTTTACCTGGTCTTCGTTCAGGTTTGATTGCGGGTGATGCAGCATTGATTAAGCAGTTTTCCAAACTCCGTAGTTATACAGGACCCGCGACACCATTACCACTGCAACATGTTGCTGCTGCAGCATGGGCTGATGAAAGTCATGTGCAGCAGCATTTACAAGTCTACCGCGATAGTTTGGATGCTTTTTTTGATGTGTACGATGGCGATATTCCAGCAGGTTCATTTTTTGTGTGGTTGCCAGTGGATGATGAAGAATCATTTGTGAAACGCGCTTATGTGGAGCAGGGCGTTAAATTGTTGCCAGGTAGTTACTTGGGTGCAGAAGATGACAAAGGCATCAATGCAGGGGCTGGGTTTGTGCGGGCAGCGCTTGTGGACGGCGCAGTCAAAGCAGCCGAGCTTGCGAAGCGCATAAAAGACTTAGGTTAAGTCTTTATTTCCTGAATTAATGTTTCAAACGAGAATGGCTTACGCAAGAAAGTAATGTTATTTGGAAGTTCTCGGTCAAAGTCACCTGAAATAAGAATCGTTCTAATATTGGGTTGGTACATTCTGATATTTTGAATGAGTTCTAGCCCATCCATGTTTGGCATCCTGTAGTCAGTGATAACAATTTTAATTTCCTCTTGATGGTCATGAAATGCTTGGATAGCTTGGTTTGAAGTTGAACAAGGCATAACATGGAGGCCATGATCTTCTAAGATAGTTTTACAGGCTTCCAGTACATCCAAGTCATCATCAACCAATAGTATCACTGTTGAACCCCTGCCATTATTTGATGGGGCGCATGATATGGTTGCCTGAAAATTAATACAGTGATAATTGTTACAGGCGATGTTCGAGGGCAACGTTACTATGCGTGACATTTATTACATGGACTATAGTGATCAGGGGATGAGATGGTAGATTTACAACTGAATAAAACGTTTGTAACAGGCGACTTCCAGGAATCAAAACAATTACACTTAGCCAAAGGCGATGTGTTTCTTTATGAAGGCGATGCAGGTAAAAAAAGCTGTTATCTCATCTTAAGTGGAAGCGTTGACGTCCGCTTAATTTCTGGCTCTGGACATGAAACATTGCTTTATCAGTTGGGAGAAGGTTCCTTGGTGGGTGAGCTTGCCATGTTTGATAAGAAAGTGCGCACAGCAACTGTTATCGCCACCACTTCGGTGTACATGATTGAAATTGAAGCTGAAGAATTTCAGAAAAATATGAAAAAACTCGCTTTTGTTGAAAAGTTGACAGCACACTTTCTAAAACGTTATTTGATGACACATGATGTTGTATGTCGCTTAAGTCAGCCAAACATTGGCATGAAGTTGTGTCATTACTTTAAGACTTTGGCGGAGCAAAAAGGTAAATTGGAAGAGGGGACGAAAATGGGCATTCACCTGCCAAGCCATGCATCTATGGGCAAACTTTTAAGCTGTCAGCGTGAGTCTGTAACAAGAGAGTTGAAGAAGCTAACGCAAGCGGGTATTTTAACACAAGTGCAAGGAAGTCACTTCATGTTGGATATTAGTAATGTGAATCTTTATTTGGGTGACATTCTCGATTAGTTAGCAGGGTAGAATGGCAAAGGCTTCGGTTTTGCCTATGCCTTTAAGCTCAATACTCACCTTATGGCACTGAGGTTTATCAGAAAGTGCTGATAAGGTCGTGCTGTCCATTAATATTTCACCCGCACGGGCATTGGACTCCAATCTTGCAGCAAGATTGACATGTTTGCCAATGGCGGTGAACGCTCTACGCTCATGTGAGCCTAAAATACCAAGCACAGCATCACCCGTGGCGATACCCACACCCACGCCCAAAATGGGTTGTCCTGCTTCTTTGCGTAGCATGTTTGTGGCTTTGGTTTGCCGTTGAATATCTAAGGCGGCATGGAATGCATTATCAACGCTTGATATTTCGGAAGGAAGCACGCCAAACACTGCCATCGCACCATCACCCATAATTTTATCAATCATGCCATAATGCTCCAGAATGGGGCTTAACATACCATCCATATATTGGTTTAAAGTGTTCATCACTTCTTGCGCATCATGGCTTTCATTAAATGGTGTAAAACCACGAATATCAACAAAAAGTGTCGTAATTTCTTTGCGCTCACCTTCCACTTTAAAACTAAGCTTGCCATCAAGCGCACGTTGACTGACTTCGTGCCCAACATAGCGCCCTAAGGTTCTGCTCATTTGGTCTTTGAGTAGGTTCAATTCATTGGCGACCTGTTGATACTTTTGAAGTTGTAAGACTTTGTCCGTGACATCGAAAAAAAGTAGCCAATCGGATTGCTCACCTTTGAAGGCGAGGATGTCGGTGTATGCATCATTATTTAATTGCATATGGGGAAGCTCAAAATCTTCAATAATGGGCAACATCCCTTGCAGCAGTTCACAAACATCTGAAATGCTTTGTTCTGGCTGTGGTTTATCTTTAAAGTAAACTTGCCAAACACCATCAATACTTTTGATGTGTTCGCTGCCTGATGTCAGCTCAACCCATGCCGGTTTTAAAGCCTCTATTTGGTGTGAGGTTAGGTGCTGGCGAACACTTTCAGGAATATTCATCCATCTAACATCGCTTTGGCAATGCTTGCAAAAGATAGTTCAACATTATCACCTGTTTTTGCACTGGTTAAATAAACAGGGCTGCCTGTATCTTTGAGCTTTTGGGTATCCGATTCTGAAATGCTCCAGGCATCCTCTAAATCTGATTTGTTAAGCAAATAAAGCAGGGGGATATTGCCCAGTTCTGCTGTGACACGCTCAACAATTTCTTCAGCCGTTTGCAAGGTGGAAGAGCGTGTGCC
>CAMZLG010000015.1 GCA_947311495.1 uncultured Zetaproteobacteria bacterium | reverse complement strand
TTTCATGTACGAATTTATATCGCAAGGTGGCATCGTGATGTACATCTTGATTGTGGCTTCCTTGGTGTCTCTCACTATTATTTTTGAACGCTTTTGGAGCTTAAGAGCATCAGCCGTCATCCCTGCCGCCGATATTGCTGCGGTTGAAAATCAAGTCCGCGAAGACAATGTTGAACAAGCCTTAGAACTTTGCAAAAACAACAATACTGCGATGAGTCGTATCCTTTGGGTGGCACTTAAAAATCGTGGTGTGAAGCGCAGCATCATGAAAGAAATCTTGGAAGAAGTGGGCAGACAAGAAGTGGCTCACCTAGAACGGTTTATCGGCATTTTAGCCTTGATTGCTGCGATTTCGCCCTTGCTTGGTCTTTTGGGTACGGTCATCGGTATGATTGAAGTGTTTCAGGTGATTTCTGTGGAAGGTGTGGGCAAAGCGGATGTGCTGGCTGCGGGAATTTCCAAAGCATTGAACACCACCGCTGCAGGCATGGTGGTGGCTATCCCAACATTGGTCGCATACCGCTTTTTTGAAGCGAAAGTGAATCAATATGTGATTGAAATTGAGCAACATGCCTTGTATTTCGTGGATTTACTTAAAGGTGAGCGTGGATGAACCTTCGCCCCAACAAAAAACGCAGCGATTTGCTCATTGATTTAACACCCATGATTGATGTGGTGTTTTTGATGCTGATTTTTTTCATGGTTAGCACCAGTTTTACAGCCAACAACAGCATCAAACTGGATTTGCCACAAAGCAAAGCGCAAGCTGCCAATAAAGATATAGAGCAAGTTACCGTGAGCGTGGATGCCAAAGGTCAGTTGTTTGTCCAAGAAGAACCTGTAGCTGATGGCGAACTTCGCAAACGTATTCTCAATATCAGCAAAGGTGACCCGAATATGCGCGTCGTGATTCGCGCTGATGCAGAAGCGAGACACAAACGTATTGTTTATGTCTTGGATACCATACGCGAACTGGGCATGGGTAAAGTTGGCATTGCAACTGTGCCTGTGGGTGGGCAATAACATGAAAATTGTACAAAAATTTGGTGGCACATCGGTCGGTTCAATCGAACGCATTCAAGCCACAGCTCAAATTGTTAAGGGTGAGTTGGAGCAAGGCAATGAAGTCGCGGTCGTGGTGTCTGCCATGAGCGGTGAAACCAATCGCTTGCTTCATTTGGCAAACAGCATGAATGACAACCCACCCATGCGCGAAGTGGATGCTCTGGTCGCCACGGGTGAACAAGTTACCGCTGCACTGCTCGCGATTGAATTGAACAAACTTGGCGTAGCAGCGTATTCATTCAGTGGTGCGCAAGCAGGTTTTAAAACTGAAGGGTGTCATACCAAAGCACGCATCAAAGATGTGCAAAGCGACCACCTCATCAAACATATGGAACGTGGCGAAGTGCCTGTGATTACAGGTTTCCAAGGTGTGGATGCCAACGGTGAAACCACCACGTTAGGGCGTGGTGGCTCGGATACATCTGCGGTGGCTCTTGCCATTGCCGTCAAAGCTGATTCTTGCGATATTTATACCGATGTGGATGGTATTTACACCACCGACCCGCGCATTGAACCCAATGCACGCAAGATGGAAAGCATCAGTTACGAAGAAATGTTAGAGTTTGCATCCTTGGGTGCAAAAGTGCTGCAAACACGAAGTGTTGAGCTGGGTATGCGCTACAATATGCCCATTCATTTGCGCTCAAGCTTTGATTTGGTGGAAGGAACACGGGTAACCAAAGAGGAATGTAATATGGAACGTGCAGAAATTTCAGGTGTCGCCTACAACAGCGACGAAGCAAAAGTAACCATCAAAGGTATTCCCGACCAACCTGGTATTGCGGCGGCTGTGTTTGGCCCTGTCGCCGAAGCAGATATTAATGTGGATGTGATTGTGCAAAACATCGCCGAAGATGGGCAAACCGATTTAACCTTTACAGTTCCGCGCAGTGATTTTGATGCAACCATGCAATTGTTGCAAACCCTTTGCGATAAAATGAAAGCACGTGAAGTGAACGGTGACAACACGGTAGCTAAAATTTCTATCATTGGTGTGGGTATGCGTTCACATACAGGTGTTGCCAAGAAAATGTTTGATGTGCTCGCCAAAGAAGGTATCAATATTCAAATGATTACCACCAGTGAAATCAAAGTCACGGTGGTGCTTGAAGAAAAATATGTGGAATTAGCTGTGCGCGCATTACATGCGGCATTTGGTTTAGACCAAGCTTAATCGTTACTTTTTCACCACGAAGGCACGAAGAAAACAAAAAGTAAACGTATTCATGATTCGCTTTCCCCTTTGTTAATCTGCGCCGAAGTGTCTTATAGCAAAAGGGTAAGCGCAGTAACACGCGCCCTTTTTCTATAAGTAAGCGCAGGAAACAAGCAGATTGTAAAGGACAGTTTTTGGTTCGTTTTGAAGATGAATTGCGAAGCAAGAAAGGCTCCCTTGGGGATGGCTGTCTAAAAATGAACGAAAGTATTTCACTTAAACAATCAAAAGTATCAAAAACTACTTCATCAATAAATCTACAAACGATTCTGCTGCCATATCCCAATCATGGGGCTGATTCAATGCTTGCGGACTAATCCAAGCTGTCTTTGCACCCGCTTGTTTCGCTACTCTCAGGTTATCTTCCATATCATCAATCACCAACACTTGCTCTGCAGCAACATTTTCCAAAGCAAACAAATGTTTAAGTGTGTCCACACAAGGCTTGGGTGTGTAGGCATTCAAACGCACATCATAAATTTCAGCAAAAAAATCACGTATCGCCAAAGCCTTTAAAATTGTTTCCGCATGTTCCTTGGTGCCATTGGTGTGAATCACTTTACGCATTGGCATGGCTTGCAAAATAGCTTGCAGTGAGGGTTCGGGTTGCAGCAATTCATGTGCATCCACATCATGAGCTTCCAACAAAAAAGGTTCTGCATCATGCCCATGATGAACCATCAAACCTTTAAGTGTTGAGCCATATTGCTTCCAATACTTGATACGCAAGTCATCAGCGTCCGCTTCATTCAAACCAAGCTCACGCTGAATATAACTTATCATTTTCTTATCCATGCGCGCAAACACACCATTATCCGCAGCATAAAGCGTGTTATCAAGGTCAATCACGGCAAGGGAAATATCAAACTGAGAAAACATGGCAACAAACTATAAGGAAAACTGGCGCTTGCAAAAGATACATGAAATCACAATCATGTGCTTTCAATTTCAGGGGTGGTATGTATGTCGTTTTTTAATCGTCTTAGCCAAGGTTTAAGCAAAAGCCGCAACAGTTTGGCAGCCATGTTCCCTGGGCAAGCCAAAGAAAAATTGAGCGATAGTGAATGGCAAGATATTGAAGATGCATTGATTATGGCTGATTGTGGTGCGCAACTTGCCATGGATTTAATTGCACAAGCCAAAAAGTCCAAACAACCCTTGAAAATACTCAGAGATAACATGCAACAAACCCTCAATATCAACACCCCTATTCAAGAAGCCAAACCCTTTGTGCTTTTGGTCGCAGGTGTTAATGGCACGGGTAAAACAACCACCATTGGCAAGTTAGCCAATATGTATGCAGCACAAGGTAAAAAAGTTTTGATTGGTGCTGCGGACACATTCCGCGCAGCGGCAGTGGAGCAGTTGGCGGTGTGGGTAGAGCGCGCAGGTGCGGATATTGTGAAACAAGCCGAAGGTGCTGACCCTGCATCGGTCGCTTTTGATACCATCACACGCGGTATCGCCAAAGATTATGATGTCATCATTATCGACACGGCTGGGCGCGTACAAACCGATATAAGTTTGATGAACGAGTTGGCTAAGGTTTACCGCGTGATTGGCAAAGCTTTAGATGGCGCACCGCATGAAGTTTGGCATGTGGTGGATGGCGGCACAGGACAAAATGCAGTTGTGCAGGTCGAAAAATTTCGTGAAATTATTCATACCACAGGTTTAATCGTCACCAAACTTGATGGCACAGGCAAAGGTGGTGTGGTGTTGCAACTATGCGATAAGTTTAAGCTGCCTGTGCGTTATGTAGGTGTAGGTGAAACCTTGGAAGATTTAATGCCTTTTAACCCTGAAGCGTATATTGATAGCTTATTACCTAAAACAGCAACTGAGAAAGCTTAAATAAGTTTCCACAAACGTTTACCCTTAAACAGCACCTGCTCCCACTTGGCGTGATTGCCCGTTGGTATTTCTGCTGCACCCGTAATCAAATATCCACCTTTGTTCATGGTGCGTGCAATCCTATCAACCACATTCTTACGCTCATCTGGTGTAAAATAAATTAACACATTGCGTAAAAACACCACATCAAAAGGCCCTGAACGACGTGCCTGCATCACAATGTTATCATCCGTTAAATTGCCATTTTGAAACTGAACCATGCTTTTAATATCGGGGGAAACTTTCCATACTTTTTCTTTGTCGTTATGTTCAAAAAAGCGAACCAAACGTTTAACAGGCATACCTCGCTGCACTTCCATTTGTGAATACTCACCCTTTTTCGCATACGCAATGGCTTCCACAGATAAATCTGTGCCTAATACTTTGACCCGTTTATTTGCCTGCGGAATGGATTCACTTGCAGCAATGGCAATCGAATAGGGTTCTTGACCACGCGATGCAGCACCCGACCAAATACGCACACTTTTGCTGGCGTTTATGCCATGCGTAAGCTCTGGAAAAATCAATGTTTCCAAAGCTTCATACGGATATTGGTCTCTAAAAAACAATGTTTCGTTGGTGGTCATCGCATCAACGGCTTCATTTGCCAAAGGCGATGATTCTGAACGTTTAATGCGCGATACCAGTGTGTTTAAGTCTGCAATAGCATGTGTGCGTAATAAAGGTTTCAGGCGCGATTGAATCAAATACTTTTTCTCTGATGTGATAATAATGCCACTTTTCTTTTCCAGAAACCCTCTAAACCAGTTGAATTCATTATCTCTCATGCTTTACACTCTGCGCACTGCATCAAACGGCGACCAATAGCTTCCAATGGCAATATATCTTTGGTTGCACCCAAACGAACAGTAGCACCTGCCATGCCCCACACTGTGCTTGTGGCTTCATCCTGAACAATAACTGGGTTATTTTTCTCAAACAATTTCTTCGCTCCTCTAGCACCATCATCACCCATTCCTGTGAGAACCAAAGCTAACGTTTTAATTCTTGGTGACAGTTCCACAAGCGAATCAAACATCACATCCACGGAAGGAATACAGTGGTTCACCTTCTCGCCATCCTCCAACTTCACTTTCAAACGAGAGCCCATGGCTTTAATTTTCATATGAATATCACCCGGTGCAAAATAGATATGCCCCGCTTGTAAAACATCACCATCTTTAGCCACTGTACAATCAAGGGTAGTTTCATTGGCAATGCGCATGGCTAACTTCTCCAAAAACACTTTAGGCATGTGTTGCGTGACCACAATGGGAACAGGAAAATGGGATGGTAGTGCCTTAAAAATGGATGATAAAGCATTGGGGCCTCCTGTGCTGGAACCAATGGCAATAATATTAGGGCATGCCCCTGCGTTCATACTTAATGACATATATGCTCCTTATGCCTAGCGGGTAAAGCACCTATCATTTCAAGCTTTCCTGCGACAATCTCATCATCAAAAGGTTTCATAATGTATTCATTCGCGCCCGCAGCCAATGCACTTAACATCGAACCCATACTGTTTTCATTTGTCACCATCACCACTAAAGGTGTTTCGACATGCTCTGGTGTCAGTCTAAGCTCCACCAAATAGTCAAACCCACTTACTTTAGGCAAATTAAAGTCTAACATCATCAAATGCGTATCTGGGTGCTCAGACATATGTAGTTGTGCTTGTTTTACATCCGCAGCCTCAAACACATCAAAACCAAGATGTGCCAAGGACTTCACCATTGCTTTTCGAGAATCATCTTCAAAGTCTACCACTAAAACTTTCATATCAATGCAACGTCATTTCATGATGACTTTCATTGTTAAGGTTTGGGATGGTTAGACCAATAAACCTATCCACATTCACCAATACAAGCACTCTATCTTCCTGTTTTAAAACACCATCACTGACTTGCCGCCATACGGTTTCCAACGATTGAGGGGTTGGTTCAAATGCATCTTCATTCATGGTCACCACCTCGCCCACATCATCTACAATTAAACCAAAGTCTTCGCCGTTCATCGTTTCTACAATGGCAACATGGAAAGGTTTCTCTTGTCCTCGTTTGGGTAAACCAATCACCTGCCGTACCTCAAGCTCAGTAATAACCCGCCCTCTTAGATTAATTAATCCTGCCACTGCTTCAGGTGCTTTAGGCATATGTGTTCGCGGTTGCTGCTTCACCACCTCACGAACCTGTTGCACACAAAAACCAATCCATTGCTCACCAACACGACATGTTAAAAGCTCTGCCGTATTGCTTTCTTTTCCGTTCATCGGTGTAAGATTTTGTTCCATCATTGCCTCCTAGGCTGCAACTGCTGTGACTTGTGCTTGGGGTAGATGTTGCGAGATATTATGGTGCTGTTGTAAAATTCGAGTGATGTTTTCTTCTAAGTTTTGGCTATCCACCTTCGATAATACATCCGTAAAAACATGATTACCCACATCATTGATATCAAAATCTTGATTGCCTGTAAGTGCCACAATAATGGTTTGCGACAAATCAGGTTGTTCTTTAACCCACCTAGCAAGTTCAACACCATTGAGATTAGGCATTTCAATATCCGTAAGTAGCAAGTCTGGGATAAACGTTGCCAAAATTTCCTTGGCTTGTTCACCATCTTCAGCAAGGCGAATCACAAAACCCATGTTCTTTAACACAGGCACAACCAGTTGACGGAAAAACTGGGCATCTTCAACAAACAACACTTTGGATGCATTGTTTTGTTTACTATTTACAAACCATTCTGGGTCTGCCCTTTGCACCACTTCAAATACATTAACAACTTCTGTGGCAACCTCTTGAATCACGGTTGTACCTAAAAATAAAGGGTTATCCGAAGATTTTTTAACGTCCATCGCTACTTCTACAATGTCTTCAACATCATCCACCTGCAAACACATCCGTTTGCCACTGTTTGTATCACCATCCGATAAAATAAGACAATAAATTTCTTCATCTTCATCATGTTGTTTTGCAGGTTCGCCCAGCAAATCTGACCAACGCAGCACGGTTATCACTTCACCACGATATTGTAAAATTTCGCCTGTTGCTGTTTTTTCAATGCGCTCTGGTTTTAAATACTCCAAGCGCTCCACCAAAGTCATCGGAATCGCATAGTTCAGACCTGATTGATTAAACAGCAAGCTATGCTCTTGCGGCGTAACATGCCCTGCTTGTGTGTCTTCTTCCAAATGTTTGATAGATTCAACTTCAGCAGAAAGCTGCATCATTGAAGCCAAACCATTGCAATCAAAAATAGGAATCACAGTTCCATCACCCAAAATACTACATCCACCATAAAAATTGAGCTGTTGGAAATGTATGCCTAAGGGTTTCACTACAATTTCTTCTGCACCAAAGATTTGGTCCACCAAAATACCAAAGGTGCGGTCACCCAAATCCACGACCACAATTGAACCTGAAAGTTGGTCACTCTCGGATAAACCCAAGCTTTCTTTGAG
Source organism: uncultured Zetaproteobacteria bacterium (assembly GCA_947311495.1). GTDB lineage: Bacteria > Pseudomonadota > Zetaproteobacteria > Mariprofundales > Mariprofundaceae > Ghiorsea. The sequence goes on along the minus strand of CAMZLG010000015.1, from coordinate 20,901 downwards.
TCGCATCACAGGTAACAGTTTACCGCGCAAACGATAAAAAGGTTGCCCTGCAATGGTGCGCCAGTCTTCAGAATCTTCTGGTGTGCTTAAAAGCTCCTGCACACTCATTTGTGGAATAGCAAACCGTTGACCTTCACACGCCACAACCATGGCTGAAATAATGGCAAGGGTTAATGGAATCCGAATGCGTAGCGTTGTACCTTGCCCAAGTGTGCTATCAATATCTACACTACCACCCACACGCTCGATCTCAGTACGCACCACATCCATACCCACACCACGTCCAGAAAAGTTCGTCACCTTTTCAGCCGTAGAAAGCCCTGCATGAAAAATCAATTGCAACGCTGCTTTTTGTGAAATACTTGCTGCTTGCTCTTGGGTTAACACACCCATTTTCACAGCTTTGTTTTTAATCACATCAGCATCAATGCCGCCGCCATCATCATGAATTACAATGGAGATAAACCCTGATTCTTGCTCGGCGCTAAGGCGCAATGTGCCTTGGTTAGGTTTGCCATGTTTTTGTCTAATCTCTTGCGATTCAATCCCATGGTCACAACTGTTGCGAATGATATGCGTAAGAGGGTCTTTAAGTGCATTAAGAATGGTGCGGTCAAGCTCTGTATCCTCACCTTGCATCACCACTTTTATTTTTTTATCCAACTGCTTGCCAATGTCGCGTACAATCCTAGGTACGCTGCTCCAAATGGTTTGAATTGGCTGCATTCGCGTGCGCAGCAATTGTTCTTGCAGTTGCTCTGTGATTTGGTCCACATCACGCCCCACACGCATCAATTCCATAGAACCCGATGCGCGAACCATTTGTACCAAGCTATTTCGCGTCAGCACCAGCTCTCCCACTTGATTCATCAATTCATCCAAAAGCCCAATATCCACACGAATACTGGCGTTACTTTGTGGCTTTTTCGCTTTTGCAGGGGTGGTCGCTTCTGCTTCTTTTTTCTGGGGTTGCACTTTTTCTGGGGTGACTTCTGCTGTTTTAACCTCATGATCAGAAACCGTTGGTACTTCATCATTCACCACTTCAGCCGCTGTCTCACGTTTGGGTGCTTTACTCGGTTTTGTATCTTGGGCAACTTGCTCTTGTTCGCCGCTTAGCTCATTTTGACCTGGTAAATCAACAGCAGAACGGGCAATACCTAATATTTTAAGCGCATCGGCTGATGTTAAGGGTTCAATGTCTCGCAATGTTGCAAACCCTGCCCCAATCACATCGGCTGCAGTAATCATATTTTTACTTTGAAGTGCTTCTAAAATAGGTGGTTCAAAATCATCCAACCATGTAATAACAGCAGCATGACCTCCTGATTCAACCGTTGTTTCTGATGCAACCTCTGTTTCAGCTTCACCTGACACCATGCGTTCGCAAGCATGAAGCCTTGCAATCAAATCCGAATGGTCTAACTCAGGCTCTTTCCCCTCAGCTTCTAACCCTTCTAATAGTTGGGTAATCGCATCCGCACATTCAAGCAATAAGGAAACAATATCTTCATTCACTGTATATTTTAACTGACGGATTTTGTCCAATAGGTTTTCACCCGCATGGGCAACTTTTTCCAAGTGTGTGAGATTAAGGAAGCCACAACTTCCTTTTACGGTATGGATGGTTCTAAAAATAGCACCCAGGAGCTCCTCATCTTCAGGGCTTGCTTCCAAGTCCATCAATTGTTGCTCAATTTGTGCTAAATTCTCATTGCTTTCCGTTAAAAATTCGCCCAATAATTCTTCATCCATAATTTTCTCCTACAATACTTTTGGCTCTAAAATAACATGCCACCCACAGTCTCAATCAAGGCATCTGGCTCAAAAGGTTTGACCAGCCACGCTGAAATCCCTGAACTGTGTCCGATTGCTTTTTTATCTTCGCCCGACTCTGTGGTCAGCATAACAATGGGGGTGTCAGCATACTTTTCGGTTTCTCTAAGCTTTTGAATCATGGTTAAGCCATCCATGTTCGGCATATTTAAATCTGTTAAAATTAAATCAAAAGGTGTCTCTGCTTGTAGCGCCTTATCCAAGCCCTCTTGCCCGTCTTTGGCTTCTTCCACACCAAAATCAACCGACAATAATGTGCGTTTCACCGTAATGCGCACCATGGTTGAATCTTCAACAATCAATATCCTTGGACCACTCATAATTCACCTCTTAACACCACGCGTTCTTCTTCCATCACATACCGTTTGGACACTTCTTCTTCCCAAAGTACCATGCCTGCAGAATCGGGTTGTGCGCTTGCCCAATCATCCAAACATGATTTAACGTTATTCAGGCGCTGGCTAACGCGGTCAATATTTTGCAAGTCGGTTAGCGCATCCATAATGGCAGCTTCCACCTCAGCAGACACACCCATATCCAAAATACCCATCAACTTCACCAAACCATCTTCACTGCTGCTTGATAATAATTCCACAGAGCCTTCAACTTGTTTTTGTAATACGCGGAGCAAGCGTTTATCAGCTTGTTTTGGCCATACAGATTCACTCATCACTTCTCCTTGCACAGCATCATCATGTGTAACTGCGGCTTCTTCTTTCAAGCTGATTTCAGTGCTTTCTTCTACCGTGCTTGATAGGTTATCTTCTTCTTTGGGTATTATTTTTTCTGAAACATTGGTGGTTGCTTCTAAAATTTTAGTATCGTGTTCTTCAACATCTTTGCTTTCATTGGAAACAGCTTCCGGTGCAACTTTTTCTTCTTTAATTTCTTCCTGAACGTCTTCCTGAACATCATTGTTTATATCATCATTATTTAATACACCACGCCGGCAGAAAAATAACGATACCGTCTGCTGCGGCACATCCATTTCCATCACAGGTGAGCCTGCCAGCAATGTCATCTGACCCACCTTACCTGCATGCAATGGAAACAAATGGTCTAGGGTAGAAAACATCGTTCTACCCCCACCCATATCCGATTTAAGGTATGCCATTAGCATCCAACCTCGACGCAAGGCTTCGCGGTAAACACCATCCCAGCCCGCTTGTTTCCCTTCTTCCAAAAGTCTGGTTGATGCAATATCTTCAACAAGCACCGCATCACCAAGCATGTCATCCATGAATTCATAAACATAACCATCGGTCAATGCCTCCTCTGGGTATTGCGTCTTTCTAGCTTGTGTAAGCAATTGCCTTGCCATAAATATATCGTGAAAGGCATCAGGCGAACCCACGCGAATATCCAGCAGTGGATATTGCTGCGCTGCATCAACAAAATCGGCGATATAATCACCATCGCGTGGCAGAATCATGAGCTTGGGTGGCGACCACCATTTGGTTTTTTCTTTTCGCTTGGTAAGCATGGTTCCCACTTCATGTAACCATAACTCTAGCAACGAGTCTTCGCTTGCATCCTCTCGCTTCTCTGGATAAAACATCATCACTTTGCAGCCGCGTAACTTGGCTTCTAAAACCGCTGCATCTAAACCATCCCATGCATGCACATCCACCTTCAAAGCACAGACCTTTGCTTCATTCACTTTGCTCTCTACGTTTGCCAAAGCTTCCGCTTGCATCGTCAAATCATCGGGAGGGCAGGTGCTAAAAACATGACATGTTAATTTATGATGCCGTTCAGCCATTTCTTCAATCATGGATGGAAGCCCGGGATGCCAGCCCAAAAACATCATGGATAAATCCCATGTTTCAGGCCATGTAAATGCTTGGAGTTGATTGATATGTTCTCGCTCACCAAGGTTAAAGCTTTGGCTCATAATGCCTGACCAAAGCAACTTATCCCTACCCAAAACTATGATAACTTCAAAGCTTTCATCATGCGATACATGCATTAGATCGCTGAATAAAATATACGACCCATCATGACGGCGAGCAGCAAGTATATTTAAGCCTTCTTCAAAACAGTTGGTGAGCCATGCTTCAAGCAACATTTTTTTATCCTTATGCTCAATCATTGCTCCAGCACTGGTATGTTGAATCTCAAATGACCAAAGCATGGCATTCAAGCCCGATTCACCCGACACCACATCAAACATTTGCATACCCAATTCTGGCATTTGGCTACAATGATGCATTTGATACAACATCCTCGCCCGAACCGATGCTGAATCCACAGCCTTCATACCCAATGAACCTGTATATACTTCACTTAAGCTTTCAGGCATAGCACTGTCGGAAATCAACAAACCATCCACGTTCAATTCTCGTGCCAAATGATGCATGTCTGCCACTTCCGCAGGTTTGGGCTGATGTTGTTTTTGCAGGAACATCACCAATTGACGAACACCAGTGATTTTAAATTGTTCAACCACATTTCTTGTGCCCGTCATCACCTCGCGTACACTTAACCATCCACCAACTTGCCCTGCACCCGCCAAGGCTTTACCATGAAAAACCCATACTGAAGGAAAGGAATGTTGCATACGTGCACACAATTGACCTACCTTATGTAAGATGGGTAAGGCTTGTTCATTATGCCCCATAAATAAAATATGTTCGCGAGCCGAAAGTGAGCTGTTGGCAAGTTCATCCAACATATACTTCATCACATTGGAACCAAGGCTGACCACCAAAGCAAAGAAGAACACGCCTGAAATCACCAATATCACCGTCACCACAGCAACCAGAGGGGAGAAGGCATGCGCTGGCGCAGCGCCAGGGTCTATCATCAAACGAAACACATACAACAACACCTGATAGGCTGTGTAATCCGTATCATCAACGAGGTTATCGCTATTCATGTCCATATGTGGATAAATAAACCACATCGCAATGGAGCCAATAATCATGTATGCTACAAACAAACCCGCCAGCATACTGCCTTCTTGTTTAATTTCAGGTAACACCAACACGCGTTTCGCCGCTTCGGCAATACGCCCCAAAGGGTTTAAAACTATAAGGAAACGTGCGAGACGCAACAATACCCATGTTGTACTAAGCTCAGGGATAAAACCCATCACAGCAAAAGCTGCAAATACATCCAAAGGAATAAAAAACAACTCCAACTTTCGGCGTTTACCTTGGGGTAAGACACGATGAATGGAATAGGCTCGGTATGCTGTTTCCATCAGCAGGATAATCCCCAAATACAAAGCCATGGATGGCACACCCCAAGCGATAGCGGAAATAGCAATCGTGCCCATCGCTAAAGGCAGAGAAAAAACCATAGCATCGAAGGTAAGAAAGCGAAAAATGCGCAACATGCGCAACATATACATGCCACGAAACAAGCGGGTAACTCTTAAATAAATACCTTGCTCAAGAATGGATACTGGCATAAAAATCGAGAAATACATGCTGATGGTGGCAATACCATCCAGAATCAAAAAAGTCAGTTCAAGCTTATTGCGAAAACCTCGCTCTTTTTGCAGCCAAAAGCGCATGCACCATTCTGTGGTAAAAAAAAGTGCCATGGGTAGTAGAACAAACAAATACCGCTCAAAGAAACAAAGTGCCAAAGCTGCCATCACCACCACGGCATAACGCGGGTGTGAAAAAACACGCTCGCCTAACAATAACCATTCACGCTTGGAGTGATATCCTGAGATAAACTGACGCAATTGTTTTAACCAAGCAGGTGGTTTGCGCTGTTGAAGTTGACTTACTGCAGCCTGTGCCGCTTCACGATTTGAAGTTACCGTATCAGTTTCTTTCGCGACTTCTTCCTCAGCCGTCATATCATCAGTAACCGTATCTAAGCATTTAGACATTTGAGACCTACCGTTTGGTTCTTTTGCATACGCAATACCTGTTTGCGTTGTTGGTGCCATTTCTGCCTTAATCTCTGCCGCAACTTCAATTTGCTCTGCGGCATCAATCTCGCTTTGGGCTTTAAAAGCATTGGCTTGCGCAAGTTGTGGCGTATTGCGCCCTAACCTTTGCGCAAGCTTTCCAAAAAATGGCTCACGCGACCTGATAAATCCTCGCCTTTGCTATGAATCGTGCGAGCTGCCACATTCACTTCTTGGGCCGCACTACCTGTTGAATCTGCAGCGGAACTCACGCTATCAATGGCCTGGCTCACCTGCTCTGTTGCCACTGATGCCGACTGCACACTTTGCACAATCTGTTGTGTCGCTTGGCTTTGCTGCTCGGTTGCTGAGGCAATCGCCTCATTGGTACGGTTCATTTCTTGAATGGTTTCCCCAATCTTCTTAATCGCAACCGCTGCATCACCACTTTCGGTTTGAATGGCTAAAATCTGTGCTGAAATTTGTTCGGTTGCCCGTGCAGTTTGGTTGGCAAGCTCTTTCACTTCTCCTGCCACCACAGCAAACCCACGCCCGGCTTCACCGGCTCGTGCAGCTTCAATGCTAGCATTGAGTGCAAGTAAATTGGTTTGCTCGGCAATATCCGTAATCACACTCACCACTTGCCCTATTTCTTCAGAAACAGATGACAACTTACTCACCGTTTGGTTGGTACTCTCGGCTTCATGCACTGCTTGAACTGAAATATCTACAGCGATTTTCACTTGCTGCATAATTTCTTGAATAGAATCAGACATTTGTTCCGCTGCACTGGCTGCTGAAGTGGTGTTATGGTTGGCTTCATTTGCCCCTGCCGCCACACTATCGGCTTGTTGCAAGGAGACTTCTGCCATTTCTGTCAATGTATCCGATGATTGTTGCATTTCTGTGGCTGATGCAATCAATTCATCCACCATAGCCCCAATATTGGCTTCAAAATCATTGGCAAGCGCTGCTTGTTCCGTCACATCATCCCAAGATACCATAATTGAAATCCATTCGCCTTGATTGTTTTTCAAAGCATGTGCACTGAATTCAATCGTCCGCCCTGCAATCTCAAAGGATGCTTCCATAGGAAACTTGCTTTCATCTGCGAGGACCTGACGCTGGTGCGAGGGGTTTTTATGGAAAATATCAATATTTTTTCCCACCAAGTCTTTGGCTTTACACGGCAAAGCTGACTCAATTTTCTCAAACAGTGCCAACGCAGATGGATTCATATAACTGATTACAAGGGAATCTTTGTCTGCCAACATCGTAGCTTGTGGATTCTCCTCCACCACCTGCTTCAGCAAATAGGTTTCTACCGACTGCGTTTGAAACTTCTCCAATGAGTCCAGCAATTCAGCCACAGCACCTTTCATGGGTGACTTCACCTTCTCAATTTTCCCTTCTTCCAATATATCCATAGCATGGGCAATCTTATTCAGAGGATCCGTTATCGTGCGCCCAATCCATTGAATCACTACCCCGACAGTGAGAATTACAAAAAATAATAAACCCCAAAACATAAGCGTTTGCGTTTGCAGAATTTCATCATGTTTTTCTTGAAGCATCTGAATATATGACCCAAGCTTCGCATGCGTATCGTGCAATTCTGGAAGCATTTCTTGGGTATATATAGCTTCCAAGCTTTGTGTCACTTCAAACATACGCAACATATGCTGTTGGTATTCCAAGAATGTAACTGTGTAGGCATTGATGGTTTTAAGTAACAACGATTTGGTTTTTGCTGGTATACTACTCCGCTTTAAAGTGCGTTTAAAATGCGAAACCTCATCATGCAGTAGGTTGGCATACATAATATCAAAGCACTGCATAAAATCTTTTTCATGACGGCGCATCGACAGCATTAAAATAAGAAGGTCAGGGTTCTTTAACCTCCTAACGATAGATTCAACCTCATGAATACTGGTTCTAAATTGACCCACCAAACCTTCATTTTCATTAAACCCAATCGCCTCTCTATTGCTGACAGAGGAAAGGAATAAATGATCAAAGCGCTGCATTTCTTCAGTCAGTAATATAAGCTGTTTCCCCATTTCTGGTGTTGGCAATGCCGCTGCAAGATTTTTGATCACTTCATCATTATGTTTACTGAACTCCAGCCACTTATCCTTGGCTGCTCTGTCGGAAAACTTGAGGTAGCGCAACGCGCTTTCTTCTTCCACATACAAGTCGCCTGTGAGCATATCCAAATCTTCCATATTAAAGCTGGCTTTAGTATACTGCTCAACAACAGCTTCAACCTCATGCAATGCATTGTTATGAATCAGCCCCGAAAGCAACATGCCTGCCATAGCCATTCCGCCAATCAAGCGTAACCGTCCAACAATTGTCAGCTCAACAAACCATTGTTTTATATTACTCATTCTACTCACCTCAGACAAACGCTTACGATACTTTCTCACTTTTCTGCGTAGTGTGGATTATTCAACCGTAAAGCAAATATAGTGCCATATTCTAAAGTCCAGCATTAAGCCGTTATAATTCCATGGCGAATAGCAAGGCGAGTAATGTCAGAAAGATTGTCGGTTTGAAGCTTTTTCATGATATTGGTGCGATGCACCCCCACTGTTTTAGGGCTTAAGTGCAACAAGCAAGAAATCTCTTTCACCGATTGTCCATCTGCCAATGCCGAAAATACTTCAAACTCACGCGCACTTAAAATATCAATCGGGTCGCTATCACCCGATGCATTGGCAAATGCCAAATCATTCGCCAAAGTTGCCTCAATGTATGAGCGCCCTCTATCCATTAAACGAGCCGCTTTAATTAACTCGTCAGGCTCCGCCATTTTGGTTAAATACCCTTTAACGCCAAGCTTCAAAGCTCTCGCCACATAAGTTTGGCTATCATGCATAGTGAGCATCATGATTTTAGCTTTGGCATCATATTCTAATATATGTCTTGCTGCGGCGAGACCTCCCATACCTGGCATAGATATATCCAAGATAATAACATCTACCCTTTGTTTTCGGTAGTTTTGGTACGCCTGCTCGCCTGTTTCAGCTTCACTGACCACTTCAATATCAGGCACACTTTCTAAAAGCTGTTTAAATCCATTGCGCACCATGGGATGGTCATCACAGAGCAAAACTGTGATTGCATTGATTGCCATTTATAACACCCATAACCTTAGTATTTTTTTAAGAATCATTACGCTTTGCCCTTCACCTTAGGTTCAACCCCTTTTAAGGTTTCCAACGCTTGTTCAGTGAGCATCACAATACTTTTTGCCACAGGATAGGTCTGCCTACCTTCGCTTTGTCTGCACATCAACTGCGCTGCCACATGGATGGCGGTTAAGTTTTCACGCATATCCAATATCTGTTGTTTATCTTGAGTATCATGCATAGCTGCACCTTCATTCTTCATCATGATTTAACCTTTTAAGATTAGGATTCGCCATCATTGGATGATGGCTGGGTTGTATGTTGTTTCAGCAACACTTGTGCCAAGCGATATTAAATCTTATATTTGCACCACTGGAGTATTCATTATGTCTGTATCATTAACTGAAAGTGCCGCAACAAAAATTCAAGCCTTGCTTGAGAATGAAGAAAACAAAGGACTAAAACTTCGTATTTTTGTCTCGGGTGGCGGCTGCTCTGGTTTTGAATATGGTTTTACATTTGATGATGAAATCAAAGATAACGACACTGTGGTTGAAAACTTTGGTGTGGGTTTGCTAGTAGACCAAATGAGCATGGAAATGCTTAAAGGCTCACAAGTTGATTATCAAACCTCGCTACAAGGCGAATCATTTGTGATTAAGAATCCAAACGCTGCATCAACATGTGGCTGTGGTAAATCGTTCACACCTGCCGAAACTGGCGCTGGCTGTGGGCATGCTGCTGAATACTAAAACCTTTTCTTTCAGGTAATGTCTGCCGCACTCACTGTTCAAGGGCTCACCAAAACCTACAAAAATGGAAAAAAAGCGCTTTCTGGCGTGGATTTATCTGTGCCTGAAGGTTCATTTTTTGCTCTTTTAGGTCCTAATGGTGCTGGAAAATCGTCACTCATCAATATCTTGGCAGACACTGTCAAACCTTCATCTGGGCAAGTCTCTTTTTTAGGTCATGATTTATTTAGTGAGCGCCGATGGTGCAAACAACGTTTGGGTGTTGTGCCACAGGAAATTGCTTTTGACCCCTTCTTCGCCCCGCGTGATATTCTCAAAATCATGTCGGGCATGTTTGGCGTTAAGCCAGATATGGTTTGGATTGATGAACTTTTAGAACGTTTGGAGTTATCCGAACATGCCAACAAAAATGCGCGCCAACTCTCTGGCGGTATGCGTAGGCGTTTACTGGTGGCGCAAGCTTTGGTGCATAAACCCAAAGTCGTTATCTTAGATGAACCAACCGCAGGTGTAGATGTGGAACTTCGCAAGCGATTATGGGGCTTTATGCGTGAGTTAAACGCCAATGGCACCACCATTCTTTTGACCACCCACTACCTCGAAGAAGCCGAGGAGTTGTGTGACCATGTTGCCATCATCAACCAAGGCAAACTGCTGACATCCCAATCCATGAAAGGTCTATTGAACACAGTGGGCAGCTCGGCTTTGGTCTTGGAGTATGCTGAAGATATTGCAGATGAAAGTCTAAGCAAACTTGAAGCATTCTCACCGCGCATTGATGCCAACAAAATATTTTTATGCTTAAAAAAAGATACAAGCGGACAAAACAACTTCAATGCCGCATATCAAGCCGCCATCCAAGTGTTGGGTGAAGCGCAATCTGTGTCTGTGCAAAATGAAGATTTGGAAGATGTATTTCTTCGTTTGACTAACGAGCACAAATCATGAACTGGTACGGTTGCTGGACATTATACTCAAGGGAATCCCGCCGATTCCTTAATGTAAAGATGCAAACCATTGTTGCGCCTGCGCTGACGGCGGTAATGTATTTGATTGTATTTCGTTATGCCATGGGTGAGCGGCAAGTGCCTGATTTGGATGTACCTTACTTCAATTTCCTCATCCCCGGTTTGGTCATGATGGCGATGATGCAAAATGCTTTTGCCAACACATCCAGCTCTATCATGGTGGGCAAGTTGATGAATATGCAAATCTTCCTCATGATGGCACCACTCACCGCATTTGAAGTCACCCTTGCCTTTTTGGGTGCCGCTGTAACCCGTGCCTTTATTGTTGCCATTGTGCTTTTGCTGGTGCTTGTACCTTTCACCGACATGCACATCGAACATCTGTGGATGATTTTATTTTACGGCGTGTGCGGCAGTATCATCATGGGTGGTATGGGCATGATTGGCGGCATGTGGTCCAAAACATTCGATGATATGGCGCTGCTTAACAACTTCATCATTATGCCACTCACCTTTTTATCGGGTGTGTTTTATTCGGTCAAACAACTGCCTGAATCTTGGCAAGCTGTGAACCACTTCAATCCTTTCTTTTATCTCATTGATGGTTTCCGTCATGGCTTCCTCAATGTGGGCGATACCGATCCAAGCCAAGCCATTGCCATTGTTTCTATGGCTACGCTGGCGACCATTTTTGCATGTTGGAAGCTTTGGCAAACAGGTTGGCGACTTAAAGATTAAGTTCTATTTTTTCACCACAGAGAACACAGAGTTTCACAGAGAAACGCAAAGTATTTGGGGTATATAAACATAGTCGAAGCACCTTTGAGACTTCTCCACTACGGTCGAAGTGACACTCTCTCCCTTTGTTAGCCTGCGCCAAAGTGAAAGAACAAATAAGGGGTGAAGCAAAATACACTTGTTTTGCGCCCGCTTTGTTCTGAGAACGTAGGAAAAAGCAGGCTTTAAAGGGCAGCTTTTTGGTTCGTTTTGAAGGTGAATTGCGTGTAACGCAAGAGAAACTCCCCTGGGGGATGGCTGCACAAAAAATGAACAAAGATATTTAACTTTGAATGGTTGTTACGCATTAAATAACATGGGTTCCCACCTTCGCGGGAATGACTGAAGCAATTAGATATTATTCCCCGCAGCAAACCCACTTGACCAAGCCCATTGAAAATTAAACCCACCCAAATGCCCAGTCACATCCACCACTTCACCAATAAAGTATAAACCTTGCACTTTCTTGGCTTGCATGGTTTTAGAATCCAAATCCGCTGTGTCCACCCCGCCCACCGTCACTTCTGCTGTGCGATAACCTTCGGTGCTACTGGGTTTGATGTGCCATGCTTCTAAAAAGTCTTTTAAATGAAGTACGTCTTTTTCAGACAATGATTGTACCTTGATATTCATATCAAATTGATGACTTAATAAACTCACCAAACGCTTGGGTAAACAAGCAGACAGTACTGTAGACAGCAATGCTTGAGGACGTTCTTCATTTTGTTCTTCAATAAATCGTACCAAGTCTAAATCAGGGATAAGATTGATACGAATGCTCTGCCCAGGCAACCAGTAGGACGATATTTGCAGAATCGCTGGTCCTGAAAGCCCTCGGTGGGTGAATAACATGGCTTCTTTAAAACTTGGGGCTGTTTTATTCTCCACAAACGAGACAATCACGGGCAATGAAATCCCCGCCAGTTCTTTTAACGTATCCTTTTCTTTGCCCGTAAAGGTAAATGGCACAAGCCCCGGTCGGGTTTCAACCACATTCAAACCAAACTGCCGCGCAATTTGAAAACCAAACCCTGTCGCACCCATTTTTGGGATAGACAATGCACCTGTGGCAATAACTAATGAATCACATTGATAACTATCCAAACTCGTTTGCAAGGTGAAAACATCTACTTTCTCAATCCTTTTAACCTCTACGCCTACTTCAATTTGCACAGCATAACCATCGCATTTATCTAACAGCATTTTGATAATATCTTGTGCCGATTTATCACAAAAAAGCTGACCATGTTCCCGCTCATGGTAATCAATACCAGCCTGCACTACCCAATCGATAAAATCCCACTGATTAAACCCTGCCAATGCCGATTTACAGAAGTGTTTATTTTGCGAGAGAAAATTATCCGCTGTGACATCCAAATTGGTGAAATTACACTTACCGCCACCTGAAATGCGAATCTTCTCAGCCACTTTGTTTGATTTATCCAAAACAAGCACAGATTTACCCCGCGATGCCGCTGTTATCGCACACATCAACCCCGCTGCACCCGCACCAATCACCACCACATCAAATGTTTTCATGGCAACATAGTGGAATTAACCACCTTTTTTGCAAAGACTATTTTTACATCCACTAACCCTAAGATTATTATCTATATCTTAGCCTGCAAAATGCTATGATTGGCGACCAGTTTCTACGCAGAGGTTTTACATACATGAGCGATTTATCATCAGGCAATTCAGTACACATGGACGCAGCAAACAAAGAGTCGCGCCAACCGTACCCCAACTCAAAAAAGGTCTATATTGAGGGCTCCCGACCTGATATTCGTGTACCTATGCGTGAAGTGTCGCTTTCACCAACGCAAACATCGAATGGCACTGAAGAGAACCACCCTATCCTTATCTATGATACATCTGGACCATACACCGACCCAGATGTTGAATTGGACTTACAAAAAGGTTTGCCCGATGTGCGTTCCGCTTGGATTGAAGAGCGCGATGACACGGCACCGTTGACGGGCTTATCCTCAAAGTATGGTAATGAGCGCAGAGCCGATGACAGCATCGACCACCTACGCTTTGACCATTTGAAACAACCGCGCAAAGCCAAGGTCGGCAAAAATGTTTCACAAATGTTTTATGCAAGACAAGGCATCATCACACCTGAAATGGAATATGTGGCGATTCGTGAAAACCAAAAACGTGAACATTTGCGCGAAATCACCAAACAGCACCCCGGTCAAAGTTTTGGTGCCAATATCCCGCATGTGATTACACCTGAATTTGTCCGTGATGAAGTCGCCCGTGGTCGTGCCATTATCCCTGCCAACATCAATCATCCTGAGCTTGAACCTATGATTATTGGGCGCAATTTCTTGGTCAAAATCAATGGTAATATTGGTAACTCGGCATTGGGTTCATCCATTGAAGAAGAAGTGGATAAAATGACTTGGGCAACCCGCTGGGGTTCTGACACTATTATGGATTTATCCACGGGTAAAAACATCCACGAAACCCGCGAATGGATTATCCGTAATGCCGCCGTGCCGATTGGTACTGTGCCCATTTACCAAGCTTTGGAAAAAGTAAACGGCATTGCTGAGGATTTAACATGGGAAGTCTTCCGCGATACATTGATTGAACAAGCTGAGCAAGGCGTGGATTATTTCACGATTCACTCTGGGGTTCTTCTTCGCTACGTTCCTCTGACCGCCAACCGCTTAGCTGGCATTGTATCGCGTGGTGGTTCAATCATGGCAAAATGGTGCTTGTCGCATCATAAAGAAAACTTCTTATACACTCATTTTGAAGAAATATGCGAAATTATGAAAGCTTATGATGTGTCCTTCTCATTGGGTGATGGCTTGCGCCCCGGTGCGATTGCCGATGCCAATGATGAGGCACAATTAGGCGAACTTAAAACATTGGGCGAACTGACAAAAATCGCTTGGAAACATGACGTGCAAGTGATGATTGAAGGACCAGGTCATGTGCCTATGCAAATGATTAAAGAAAACATGGATTTACAGCTTGATTATTGTGATGAAGCGCCCTTCTACACGCTTGGCCCTTTGACCACAGACATCGCACCGGGTTATGACCATATCACATCAGGCATCGGTGCTGCTCAAATCGGTTGGTATGGCTGTGCTATGCTTTGTTATGTCACACCCAAAGAACATTTAGGTTTGCCTAACCGTGATGACGTGAAAACTGGGGTGATTACTTATAAAATTTCGGCACATGCCGCAGATTTAGCCAAAGGTCACCCTGGCGCACAGCAACGCGATGATGCATTATCTAAAGCACGCTTTGAGTTCCGCTGGGAAGATCAATTTAATTTATCATTAGACCCTGATACAGCAAGAGAATTCCATGATGAAACCTTGCCTAAAGAGTCTTCCAAAGTAGCGCATTTCTGCTCCATGTGTGGACCGAAATTTTGCTCCATGAAAATCACTCAAGATGTACGTGATTACGCAGAAGAGCATGGTATTGATGCCATGAAAGCGATTGAAGCAGGTATGTATGAACAGGCTGAAACCTTTAATGAAAAAGGTGGCGAGATTTACCACAAAGCTTAAGCTTTAAAAAAGATGTGAGCATAAGTTGCCCCGCTTATTGGGGCAACTTAACTTTCATCCAGGGCTCTACGAATAGCAGCGCATAACTGCTGAACCGAAAACGGTTTATCCAAACGTTTGATACTATCAATTTGGGCAAAATCAGCGCTTAAGAAACGTTCTGTGGATGAATCTTTATCATAACCTGATGCAAAGATAATTTTGGCTTGATCATCCATACTTTTAATATGTTGGGCTGCCTTAATACCACCCATTTCAGGCATCATAATATCCATAATCACCATATCAATATGCGATTCCGCAAACACTTTGATGGCTTCATAACCATTGCCAGCAAGCTCAACTTGATAACCAAGATTTTCCAACACACCTTGTTGGGCGCGACATAAGTCCACATCATCATCCACCAATAAAATCACTTCACCATGACCTTGCAAGTTTTGGTTAACGCTATGCTGAACAGTTTTACCTTGTTTTTGTTTGGCTAAAGGTAAGTACACATGAAAGGTTGTGCCGTTTTTCAGTTTGCTCTCCACATCAATCATGCCACCATGTGATTCCACCGCCCCATAACACATGGCAAGCCCTAACCCTGTCCCTTCACCTGTTGCTTTGGTGGTAAAAAATGGGTCAAAGATATGCTGCAAATCCTTTTCTTGAATACCATTACCATTATCTTTAACAGCGATATACACCCAATCATCACCATCCACAGGATGTTTTTTGCGTTGGTCTCTGGCTTCTGCCAAGGCAGCAATGGTTAAATGAATTTCAGGAAGTTCCTGCTTGGATAATGCATCCCGCGCATTACTCACCAAATTCATCAACACCTGTTGTGTTTGCGTGGTATTACCAAACACAGGTAATGGTGTGCTTGTTATATCTGCCGACAACTTAATCCGCGAAGGTACTGTTGATTTAAGCAACTTCAGCCCATCTTTCATAAGCAAGCTTAGGTTAAAATGTGTTTTCTCAACCTCATCCTTACGCGCATACGTTAAAAGCTGCTTGGTCATGTTTGAAGCATGAAATACCATACGCTCAATATCATCCAATGGTTTTTGGGCTTGTGGTTTATCTTTGATTTGACGTTGCAAAAGAAATAAGTTGGCATTGATACTCGATAAAATACTATTAAAATCATGGGTAATACCACCCACCAATGTGCCCAAGGCTTCCATTTTTTGCGCTTTATAAAATTTATCTTCAGAGCTTTTTAAAGCTTTATTGGTTGCCTTATGTTTTTCAACTTCTTGTGCCAATTTGCGATTGCTTTCTTTCAATTCATAGGTTCGCTTTTCAATCTCTTGTTCTAATGTTCCAAGCGTCTCACTCAATGTTTCTCGAACACTTTGTAAACTTTCATTCTTTGCTTCCAACTCATGCTGCTGCTTAACCCTTAACACTTCAAACAATGCTGCAATAATCGCATAAAAGAAAAATGCGACAAAAAAGAATAATGTTTCTTGCGATGAATAGACCAGTGAAACAAGATCGAGGTAATCCAGCACTTCTATAGCCACAAGCCCCAAAGCAAAGAAGATAACCCAATATTTACCCGATTGTAACCCCGACACGGCGAACACTAAAAAAGGAAAAAATGGCACCCAAAAAATACCTGAATGTTCAATGCCCCCATTCACAAAAAGAAACCAAAACAATAATATTGTACCAATGACCACAATATTTTCTTTGTGCTGGTAGCGCATTATTTTCCACGGATCAAAGTATGTAAACGCATATAATATGCTTAATGCAGTCTGAAAACCTGCCATTGCCACATGACCCAAATAGAAGTGTAACAATGCAAACCCAGTTAAAATACCTATAGACAATACCAACATCACATTCACCAATTGAATGCGATATTCATACGGTCGGTTTTCTTCATTTGTACCTATATTAAAATAGGAAAATATGCCCACAATATCCCCTGCTTCTGTTTTACTTTATCTATTATAGTTGATGTGATTCAAACCAGCTAGTCCCCACCCCAATATCGGCAATCAGTGGCACATCCAAGCTCACCGCAGCTTCCATCACTTCTTTGAGCAATGCGGATACTTGCGCAACATCATGACTTGCACACTCCACAATCAATTCATCATGCACTTGCATAATCAAACGCGCTTGCGGGAACTCAGCATTTAAACGCGGCTGCAAGTTAATCATCGCCACCTTGATAATATCTGCCGCCGAGCCTTGAAGTGGCGCATTGATAGCTGTGCGCTCGGCATAAGCGCGTTGCATACCATTGCTGCTGTTGATGTCGCCTACTTGTACGCGATGCCCCAATAATGTTTCTACATAACCTTGCGCCCGTGCTTTTTCTAAGGTTTCATCCAAAAAAGTTTGCACGGTGGGGTATTGCGCGAAATAAGCTTCGATAAAGACTTTGGCTTCGCCGCGACTCACCCCCAGTTGTTTGGCAAGACCAAATGCACTCATGCCATACAAAATACCGAAGTTGACAGCCTTAGCCTGCCTACGCTGCTCACCGGTGACTTCATCCAAGGGGATTTGATGCACCGAAGCTGCTGTTGCCGCATGAATATCCAAGCCATCAGCAAAGGCTTGTTTAAGGTTGGTATCTTGCGAAAAGTGCGCCATCAAACGCAATTCAATTTGCGAATAATCCGCTGCAATCAATTGATTACCTTGTTCTGCCACAAAAGCCTTACGAATTTCCCGCCCTTCTTCGGAGCGAATGGGGATATTTTGTAAGTTTGGATTGGTGGATGACAAACGTCCTGTGCTTGTCACGGCTTGATTGTATGAAGTATGTACACGCCCTGTTTTTTGATTCACCAGTTTTTGCAAGGCATCAGTATAGGTAGATTTCAACTTGGATAAGCTGCGTACTTCTAAAATCAATCGTGGCACTTCATGTTCTGCGGCTAACTTCTCCAACACCTCTTGTCCTGTAGCCCACTGCCCTGACTTGGTCTTTTTGCCACCTTCAATGCCTAATGTTTCAAACAGAAGTATGCCCAACTGTTTGGGTGATTGGACATTAAATTCTTGACCTGCCGCTTCAAAGATTTGCGTTTGCAACGCTTCAATGCGTTCGCCAAATTGACTTGAAAGCACATGCAACTGCTGCATATCAATATATGCCCCATCCCATTCCATATCCGCAAGCACCCAAGATAATGGCAACTCAATATCATCGTGCCTCGCTATTAAATCACCCAGCTTGGATTGTAAAGTTTGACACAAACGAAGGGTAACTTCCGCATCTTCCGCCGCATATTTGGCTGCTTCTTCGATGCCAATCAAATCAAAGGTGATTTGTTTTGCGCCTTTGCCTGCAATGCTTCCAAAGGATATACATTCATGCCCTAAATATTTCAGCGCAAGTTTATCCATGCTCACCGCTTGACCTGCATCAAGCACATACGCCATCAGCATGGTATCAAACTTCACGCCCTTGAGTTGGATACCTTCGCCACGCAAAATTTGCTTATCGTATTTATTATTTTGCAGACATTTGGTTTTAGTCTCATCTTCCAAGAAAGGTTTTAAGGCAGCAAGCACCACATCTTTCGTCAATTGTTTCGGCGCTTCGCTCAATAAATCCTGCCCCCGATGCGCCACAGGTACATAATACCCCTCACTAGCTTTAACGGCGAAAGATAAACCCACCAAGTCCGCATCATGAATGTTTAAAGAAGTCGTTTCCGTATCCACAGCTATCACATCAGCAGCATCCAACACTTTAAGCAAATCATCCAGCTTGCCTTGCTCATCCACAGTGATGGTGTTCAACGGCTTTTGCGCTGCAAACACTTCCGCTTCTTCCTGTTCAACATCTTGTTTCGGTTCAGCAATGACCGATGGCGTGACAACTTCTTTACCATCCAAAAATTCAGCCGTAAGTCGCCTAAACTCAAGCTCTGCAAACACTTTCGCCAATGCATCACGGTTGGGCTTTTGCACTTTTAAATCATCCAAAGTTAAAGGCAGTGGTGTGTTTTCATCCAAGGCAACGAGGTCATACGACAATCGCGCATCATCGGCAAATTCAATCAGGTTTTCCCTGCGTTTGTTTTGTTTAATTTCATGGGCATGGCTTAGAATCCCTTCCAAATCTCCATAGGTATTGATGAGTTCCAAGGCTGTTTTCGGACCAATACCCGGCACACCTGGAATATTATCCGCAGAATCCCCTGCTAAGGCTAATAAGTCTTGAATTTTATCAGGGCCAACACCCCACTTCTCCACCACTTCATCATAGCCGTATTCTTTGCGGCGCATGGTGTCCAGCATCCAAATTTTATCACCCACCAACTGCATCAAATCTTTATCTGTGGAAACAATGGTCACATCCCAATCTTTGGCTTCGGCTTGGCAAGCCAGTGTCGCAATCACATCATCAGCTTCATAATTCTGCACACAAATTCGCGCAAAATTAAATGCATCCGTCACTTCATACACATAATCCCATTGCGCTGCCAAATCCTCAGGCATGGGTGGGCGGTGGGCTTTGTATTCTTTATACATTTCATTACGAAAAGTCCCACCCTTGGGGTCAAACACCACGGCAACATGAGTTGGGCTAAGGTCTTTAAGGATGGAGCGCACCATTTGTACATATCCAAACACCGCATTGGTTGGTTGCCCCTTAGAATTGTTTAAATTGTGTTTCACGGCATGAAAAGCACGAAAAACATAGTTGGGACCATCAATCAAAACCAAATGCGGCATACAAACATCCTTAAATCAAAGTGATGCTATGATGATGTAATCTGGCTTTGGGTCAATAAGGAACTAACGCCGCTCCAACACCTGATAACGATAGGTCAGCATGGCTTCGCTCACTGTGGTATCCAACCCACCTTGCAAGGCGCGCATTCGCCCTAGCCCCAAACGCAGCCCCAAGTTTTCCGTGAAGTAATAATCCGCATATATATTGCCCATATACAAAGCACCGCCGCCCACAGCCGTTGCCCCACCGCCGCCGCCACCAGCAGCGACCTCTGCCGCAAGTGATATATCAGAGGCTATCTCCACACTGTATCCCAAGCTAACAAAGGCCGCACCATAACCCCCATAAGTTCCGCCCTTGGCTGCATACATCATATGCACGCCATAATACGCGCTATCGGTAAAAAAGCGGTTTACTGTGATTTCTGATGCCGAAAATGGAATGGAAGATGCACTATGACTTGGTACTACGGTATGATAGTTAAACACACCTGCTTGCCACTCATACATGGTCGTATCATATTCATATTCATCTCGGAAAGGTTTATCCAAGTCCGTACTTAATTCAAAACTTGCATATTGCAGCCGCATCTCACCCAAAGGTGCGTTCAGATAGCCTCCTTCTAGTGTCACGGCTATATCATCTGTTATATACAACGAGGTATTGAGCGCAACCTTAGCCAACAGCCCGCCTTGGGTCAGTGCGCCACCACCTCCCCCCATACCTACACCAACACGCCCACCAACAAACAACCTATCTTGAAACACAGGGTATTCCACACCCAGCGCAGCCAAGTAATCTGCATAACCACCCAATTCGCCCCCTGCTGCACCCACAATTTCAGCACTCCAATACATTGTAGGGTTCAGCCAATGGTCTGCCCTTGCACCAACCATGGTTGCTCGCTCATTGGTATTACCAGCGCTGCGCAACACACCTTGATATATCGCTGCCACGCCACGAATACGGTCAAAACCTAAACCACCCTTTTCAAAGGTTTGCCCTGTTTGCTGCGTGTCTGCCAGAAAGAAACCATGCTGATGAGTGAAAGTGAGTCCAACTTGATTGCTTGATACTGTGCCTGTGGGAAAGCGAACATGCGATGCAGATAAACCAAGCGCAACATCATCCAAGCGATAAAGCACATCGATATGTGGGCGAAAAGTTAAGCCGCCACCCACAAGCTGGTTTGCGCCACCGCCTCCGCCACCACCAAGATAAAAACCTGCATCTATCAACCATGTATCACCAAGCTGATGTCGCCAAGTCAGTGATGAGCCTAAAGAAAAGAAGCCACCGCGCTCACCTGTAAT
>CAMZLG010000014.1 GCA_947311495.1 uncultured Zetaproteobacteria bacterium | reverse complement strand
TGCGTGCCGTTGCAAGCGCTGCAATTTCACGCCCCGCACTCCACAGTGACTCCGCAAGCCGCAAATGTAGTGTAGGGTCATCCCCATGCATCAAGCACAACTCTTTTAAAGTTGCAATCGAACCATCATCAACATTCGTCTTTTTCCTTTCCATTACATGCTCACCATATTACATTGCGACACTAATTAAGACTGATTTAATTGTCGAGAGGGAAAAATATGAAGTTATCAGATGCCGTTGCGCAACTCAGAAATGCACGCGCTGCTCATAAAGCTTGGGTCGCTAGAGCGGAAGCTTTAATTGCTGGTATGAACGTGGATAAAGAGCATATTCCTATGCTGCCAACAGACTGTATCTTTGGTAAATGGTACTATGGCTCTGGGCAAATGCTACGCAACCTTCCAGCATACCACGCCATGGAAAAACCACATGATGAGCTTCACCGCACATACATGAAAATCTTTAAACTTTTGTTTGATGAGCCGGATGTATCTGCATTTGGACGTTTGTTTGGTGGTAAAGCCAAAGCCAAAGCCAAAGCAGAACAACTTAAACAGGCTGAAGCATTGTTTACACGCTTACAAAATATTTCAGAAGAAGTATGCGAAGTTCTTGAAACATTAGAAAAACAATTGATAGCCGCGGCACATAAAGCCAATAAAAGCACGATTAATAAAACCATTGGTTAACAGGCTAACCAACGAATGAAAAAAGGCTCGCAATGCGAGCCTTTTTTCATTCATATTTTAGCCTTGAAACACCCTCTTTACATCAAGACGCGTTCAATACCACCATCTTTAATACGTTTTACAAACATCTTCTCCCAATCATCGCCATGCAACTGCTTGGCAAGCTCAACCACAATATAGTCTGATTCAACACCAACAAGTTCATCTAACCTTGAAAGACCTTGCAAACATGCCGGGCAAGACGTGAGCATTTTCTGTGGCTCATTACCTAGCTCCTTCAGCTTTTCTCTCGCCTCTATCATTTTCTCTTCTTTACGCGCGCGAATTTTTCCTGATATTTCAGGGTGTGCCGCAGCCAATGTTCCTGCTTCAGCGCAGCATTCCTCAGATTCCACAGACTTCTTATTGAGCAGTGATTCAATCACTACTTCCGAACCATGTCGCTTGAGTGGGTTATGACAGGGCTCGTGATACATATACTGCACCCCTTGCACATCATTCACGCTCACCCCTTGAGTCATCAAGTATTCATGAATATCAATCAAAGGCGCATCTTGAAAAACTTCTTCCAAATGGTAACGCTCCAACTGATCATAACATGTACCACAAGACACAATGACTGCCTCAAAATCAAGGTGAGATAGTGCCGCTTTAAGCTTATGAAACAGCACACGATTATCATACGTCATCTTATCGCCTTGTTCATGATCACCCGATGCCGTACTTGGATAACCGCAACATAGATACGATGGAGGAAGCACGACGTTCACACCCAAATCAAACAACATGGCTTGCGTGGCTATACCCACTTGTGAAAACAAACGCTCTGAGCCACAACCTGGAAAATAAAACACAGCCCGACCATTGGCTTTTTTAGGATCGCGCAAAATCGGAATCATATTTTTATCACGAGATTCTATACCCAAAATTTGTCGTGATGTTTTGAGCGGCAGTGTGGGCAATGGTCTTTCAACAAAGTTAATCACTTGCGCTTGAATACCTTCTAAGTTGCGTGTTGCAGCAGGCTTTTCTTTAATCACACCCATCATTTTCGCTGCTTTGTGCAACCATTGATGCCCTTTGTAGCTCCAGCGAATACCAACTTCACGCACCACTTTGACCAAATCAGGCTGTTGAATGACCAAAAACATCAGTGACAATTTGGATACAATATTAAAGCGCGCTTGCCCCTTATCTTTAAGCAATGCACGCATTTTTTCAGTGACTTCACCAAAATCAATATCCACAGGGCATGGTGCTTCGCATTTGTGACAAATTGTGCAGTGGTTAGCAACATCGTGTAAGCCCTCAAACTGCTCAAAAGAAATACCTGCACCCGTTTGTGATTCATAAAGGAAGGCTTCGATAATCGCACCCGATGCTTGAATCTTATTGCGTGGTGAATACAACATGTTGGCACGCGGAAAGTGCGTATTACACACAGGTTTACATTTACCGCAACGCAAACATGGCGAAATCTCTTCAGAAAGCTCTGTTAAATCAGCAGCTTCCATAATCACCGACTCATGCTCCAGTAAATTAAAGCTTGGTGTATAGGTTAAACTTAAATCCAAATCAGGTTGCAATTTGCCGCGATTAAACAAATCTGTTGGGTCAGCTTCTTTGAGGTAAGCAGCTGTTTCTGCAAGCACATCTGGATTCATGTATGCCAGTTTTGTGATGCCAATACCATGCTCACCTGAAATCACGCCGCCCAGCTCTTCCGCCTTTTGCATCACCTTTTCAACCACACAATGCGCTTTACGCATCATCATATAGTCATTGGAGTTGACAGGGATATTGGTGTGAACATTACCGTCACCCGCGTGCATATGTGTTGCCACAACCACCCGACCAGATAAGACATTTTGGTGCGACTCTTTGATACGTGCGATTAAATTTTCATTACCGCGCAAGCGCTCAAGCAAAGGGGCTTCCACCTCTTTGCGGTATGAAATGCGCAAACCTGCCCGCTGAATAAGCATGAACAATGAATCGGACTCATCAAAAACCACATCTTCTGCGAAATACTGTTTCGACAACGCTGCTGGTTCATGCAGTGATTTTAAAAAGTGCCGCCATTTTTGCCCAGCTTGATTCACCACATCCAAACACGCATCCAGCTTTTCACCTAAATACACATCATCTTCAAGTTGTAATTCTTGGCGCACAAGCTGGTCTTCGGAATCCAGTAAACCTTTAGTTTCTTCAAAATATGCACTCAAAGCATCCAGCATATCCAGCTTATTGGCAATGGAGTTTTCGATGTTGAGCAGCTCAACATAGTCATTGTATTCAGACAGGCGTGGCAAAGGTATCACCACATCTTCATTCATTTTAAAAGCGCGGGTATGTTTGGCAATCGCAGCCATACGCCCCCTATCGCCCCAGAAGCGACCCCTGTCTTCTTTTGAAACAGCCACAAAACCTTCGCCATTACCATCAGATGCAAACTTACAAATATCTGCGCAAGCTTGGGCAACGGCTTTTTCATCATCGCCAGACACATCAATCAACAATACCACGCGGGCGCGTTCTCTACGCGTTGATTTACTCACATAATTAATCGCTTTGACATACTTTTCGTCAAAATGCTCAAACCCTTCCAGGTAAGTGCCATCCATGGCATCCACATGGTTTTTGATGTTCACCAAGGCTTGGGTTGCATCATCAAGCTTTTGCCCAAAGAATTCGCAGCATACTGTGCGTGTTACATCATAAGCACGGTGCAAAATAAAGGTCGCTTCGGTGATAAAACCATCCGTGCCCTCTTTTTGAATACCTGGCAAACCACCCATAGCTTTGCGCGTGACATCTTTACCCAAACCTTCACGGCGAAAGATGTTACCTGCTAAGTTTAAGGTCTCTTCAGATAAAACATTACCCGTGTCTGAGGATGTTTTGGTCAACTTAAACTGCACCTCATCTTCATCATGCAACTTGCCCATATTATGATTGATGCGCTCAACCAACAACCAATCACCATCAGGGGTGACCATTTTCCAACTCAATAAATTATCCGCGCAAGTTCCCCAAATTACAGCATGTTTACCACCTGCATTAGAGGCTACATTACCACCAATCGTACATGCCCAAAGGCTGGTTGGGTCGGTTGCAAATACATGCGGCTTAGAAACATCCATCACCTTACCTGTGACTGCACCTGCACCTGCAGTAATGGTTGCAACTTCACCCTGGTCACCAATATTTTGCTGTTCTACTTTGCCAATATAATCAAACTTTTCGACATTGATAATGACCGCATCATTGGATAATGGCACGGAACCACCACACAAACCTGTGCCGCCGCCGCGCGGAATAACCACAAGCCCCAAAGCGCGAATAGCTTTGATTAAACCCGGGATTTCATCAGCTGTGTCCGGGGTTAACACACAAAAAGGAAGGTGTGAACGCCAGTCGGTTGCATCCGTCGCATGATGACTAAGGGTAAAAGCATCAAAATGAACATTGTTTTTATGCGTATGTTTAGCGAGCGCACGCTTAGTCTTACGTCTACGTTTGTTTTCTTGCTCAAACCATGCGTAAAAATCTTTTAACATCCGTTCCGTTGAGCAAACAACTTTGGTCGCACGCGGATTATCTTCGGCACTGGCTTTGATACGTAAAATGCGTTTTTGATGCTGGTAACGCAGTTTTTTAAGTCGCTTAGGGTGTTTTAAGTAGTCGTTTTTTAAGAAAATATTGCGTTCAATCACCCAAACATCACCCAAAATATCAAACAAAAGCCTAGCTGACTGCCCTGTTTTCCGTTGCGCACGCAGCACATTCAAGTCATCCCAAATCGCCTCGCCCAGAAAGCGCTTAACAATCTCACGGTCTGAATAAGACGTGTAATTATAGGGTATTTCACGGATATATTCACTCACAAAAGGCACTCCATAGCTTGCTTATTATTCCAGCATCAAACGCACATAACTTATAAAAAGTTGCGTAAGCGTAACAACCTTACATGAAAATAAACTAAATAAATTGAACATGCTTGAATTGTAACTGTCATCATGCGCCACTCATGGTTAGTGTTCGTCCACGAATTCATTCGCAGGAGCACTTTTCATCATGAGCAAGCAAGAGTCTTTTTCAGCCTTTGACCAAGCAGCACTGGATTACCACAGCAAACCCACGCCTGGCAAAATTAGCGTTAAACCCAGTAAACCTTGCGTAACCCAGCGAGATTTAGCACTTGCCTACTCCCCTGGCGTTGCTATCCCCTGCCTTGAAATTGAAAAAGATGCTGCCAAAGCCGATGAATATACATCACGCGCCAACTTGGTGGGTGTCATTAGTAATGGTACAGCCGTGCTTGGTTTAGGCAATATCGGCGCGCTTGCCAGTAAACCAGTCATGGAAGGCAAAGGCATTTTATTCAAACGCTTTGCTGATATTGATGTGTTTGACATTGAAATTGATGAGCTCGACCCCATGGCATTCGTGGAAACGGTAGCTCGCCTTGAACCCACCTTTGGCGGCATCAATTTGGAAGACATCAAAGCGCCTGAATGCTTTATTATTGAAGAAGAGCTGAAAAAGCGAGTCAACATCCCAGTGTTGCATGATGACCAGCATGGTACTGCCGTGATTACCGCTGCGGCATTGATAAATGCACTTATTTTGCAAAATAAAAAAATTGAAGATGTGAAAATTGTTTGTCTTGGGGCTGGTGCGGCTGGTTTTGCCTGCATGAAACTCATTGAATCCTTGGGTGCACAGAAAAAGAACATGTATTTTCTCGACCGTAAAGGCGTAATTTATAAAAATAGAGGCGATGAGCTTCCTTTCCACAAAGCTTATTTTGCCAATGGTGATAAAAACACAAGTTTAGAAGAAATTATTGTCGATGCGGATGTGTTCCTTGGTTTATCACAAGGCAATATCGTGTCTGCCGACATGCTAAAAAGCATGGCCGCTAAACCCATTATCTTTGCTATGGCAAACCCAACACCTGAAATTGATTACGATATTGCTATGGCAGCGCGCCCTGACTTGATTATGGCAACAGGTCGCTCTGACCATCCTAATCAAGTGAACAACGTCTTAGGCTTCCCTTTCTTGTTCCGAGGTGCATTGGATGTGCGAGCGACCACTTTTAATGAAGAAATGAAACTTGCTGCAGTCCATGCCTTGGCAGAACTTGCTCGTCAAGAAGTGCCTGCCTCCGTACTTAAAGTTTATGGCGACAAAGCGCTTAGATTTGGTGCGAAATACATCTTACCCAAACCTTTTGACCCACGCTTGATTGAAGTTGTACCTACCGCCGTTGCTAAAGCCGCAGTGGACACTGGCGTTGCCAGACAGCCGATTTCAGACTTTAACGCCTACGCACAAGACCTTGCAGGACGCATTGACCAATCTCGCACCTTCATGCGTTTGATTACCGAAAAAGCCCAACAAAAACCAAGCCGTCTGATTTTGCCTGAGGGTGATGACCCAACAATCATCCATGCTGCATCTGTGATTGCTGCAGATGGTATTGCCCAGCC
Organism: uncultured Zetaproteobacteria bacterium; assembly: GCA_947311495.1. GTDB lineage: Bacteria > Pseudomonadota > Zetaproteobacteria > Mariprofundales > Mariprofundaceae > Ghiorsea. Next base: position 18,472 of record CAMZLG010000014.1, on the reverse strand, counting down.
TATGCTACTGGGAGACCCTGAAAGCATTCAACAACAAGCAGACATGATGCACCTCAATATGGACGGCGTAGAAATTGTTGACCCGCATAAAGAAGACTCTCGCTTCTCAAGCCTTGCCGATGCCTTATATTTTGACCGTAAACGCCAAGGTGTATTACGCCATGAAGCGGTTAAAATCCTTAGGCATGACCGTAATATTCTGGGTTCGTTATTGGTTCGCCAAGGTTTTGCCGATAGTATGCTTACTGGGCGCACCAAACATTATCCTGATGCACTCAGTCCTATTCTAAAAGTGCTGGGGCATGATGAAAAAACAGGACAACATCACCGTGTTTACGGTATGTATATCCTGATTATGGAAGAACATGCTTACTTCTTGGCAGACTGCACCGTGAATGTAGATATGGATGCGCAAGAATTAGCCGAGGTTGCCGTGCTCACGGCTGAAGCTGCAGCATCCTTGGGTTGGGAGCCTAAAGTTGCCATGTTATCATTTTCTAACTTTGGCAGCTCGCACCACCCAGAATCGCAAAAAGTTGCTGATGCTGTAGCTTTACTGCATCAAAATCACCCCGATTTACTTGTTGATGGTGAAATGCAAGCCGACACCGCAGTCAATGCAGATATTTTATCCCAATATCCATTTTCCAAGCTTCAAAATGGCGCCAATGTACTTGTATTCCCAACCATGCAAGCAGGTAATATTGCTTATAAATTACTTAAAGAATTGGGTGATGCCACTGCCATTGGTCCGATTCTTATGGGGCTGCCGCATCAAGTGCATGTATTGCAAACAGGAGCAAGTGTTGATGATATTGTGAATATGGCTACCATTGCTTCTGCACGAACAACCAGCTAGTTAAACCTTGGGGAGGGAAAATGCAGGATATTTTAACGCATGTACCATTATTTTCAGAGTTGGATTCGGAGGAGCTTGAATCAGTCAATAAGCTTATCACCTATCATGATGTGGCTAAAAAAACAGTGGTATTACATGAGGGTGAAGATGGTGGTTCTTTATTTATCATCATCGAAGGCTCTGTTAAAATTTCTTATTATGCTCCCGATGGTCGTGAAATTGTATTATCTGTTTTAAAAGAAGGTTCATATTTCGGCGAAATGTCTTTATTAGACAAGCAGCCCCGCTCTGCAACGGTAAGCACATTAAGCGACTCCAAGCTTGCCCAAATCCGCCGTGTTGATTTTGAACGTCTATTACTCCAACAGCCTAAAGTCTCTATCAAACTTCTCGCAGAGACGGTCAACCGCCTACGCCGCACCAGCCAGCTTTTAGAGCGCGTTAGCACCATGGATGTACCACATCGCTTATATTATTATTTAAAAGACTTCTCTACTCAATTTGGCAAAGAAGATGCCGATGGCATGATAATTGTAAAACTACCCACTCACCAAATGATTGCCGACCAACTATCCACCAGCCGCGAAACTATATCTCGTGCAGCTAGCGCCCTGAAAAAAGAAGGTATTATTATCAAAACAGATAATCCAGGCGAATCAAAAATGGATATGGAAGCCTTAGAAACTTTGCTGCAAGCTATTTGTTAATATCCATAGACATTAGACCAGTGGCTACCTATGCTTCTGCTTAGAAAATATAATCGACCATTGAAACACCTTTTGGAGTGAACCCATGGATGACAACAACCTAAACCCTGCAATACCCGTCTTAATCGAAGACGAAATGAAGAGCTCATACCTTGATTATGCGATGAGCGTCATCATTGGTCGAGCTTTACCTGATGCTAGGGATGGTTTAAAACCTGTTCATCGCCGCATTTTATATGCCATGCAAGATTTGGGTTCCACTGCAGATAAACCCTATAAAAAATCTGCCCGTATCGTCGGTGATGTGATTGGTAAATACCATCCTCATGGTGATACAGCCGTTTATGATGCCATGGTACGTATGGCACAACCTTGGAGCATGCGCCATGTCTTGGTCGATGGTCAAGGTAACTTCGGTTCTGTGGATGGCGACTCCCCTGCTGCCATGCGTTACACTGAATCACGCATGAGTAAACTTTCTGCTGAGCTCTTAGCAGACTTAGATAAGGATACGGTTGATTTTGGTCCTAACTATGATGAGTCATTGTCTGAGCCTAAAGTATTGCCTGCTAAGTTTCCTAATTTGCTTGTCAACGGCTCACAAGGTATTGCAGTGGGCATGGCAACCAATATTCCACCACACAATCTTGGTGAAGCGATTAACGCCATTATCGCGCTGACCAAAAATGCAGATATTGATGATGAAGAGCTGATGCAAATCATGCCTGGCCCTGATTTCCCAACAGCGGGTTTTATTTATGGTCGCAAAGGTATGCGTGATGCATTTGCCAGCGGTCGTGGTTCTGTCACCATGCGCGCTAAAGTCGTTGTTGAGCGCAATGCTCGCACCAAGCGTGAATCCCTGGTGATTGCAGAACTTCCCTACCAAGTGAACAAGGCTAAGCTGCATAAACATATTGCAGAATTAGCTAGAGACAAAAAAATCGAAGGTATTTCTGAAGTTCGTGATGAATCAGACCGTGATGGTATGCGTTTGGTCATTGATTTGAAGCGTAACGAAGTTCCTGAAATCATCATCAACAACCTTTACAAACAAACACCAATGCAGTGCAACTTTAGCTGCAACTACTTATCCTTACTTGATGGACAGCCTAAACTTTGCGGTGTGCGTGAGCTTCTGCTCCATTTCTTAGACCACCGCCGCCAAGTGGTCACTCGCCGTTGTTTGTTTGATTTGAAAAAGGCAGAAGCCAAGCTTCATATTCTAGAAGGTCTGTTGATTGCTCTCGACAACATTGATGCCGTCATCAAGTTGATTCGTGCCAGCAAAACGGGTGCCGAAGCCAAAGAGAATCTTTGTACCACATTCAAATTATCTGAAAAACAAGCCCAAGCTATTTTGGATATGCGTTTGCAACGTTTGACAGGTCTAGAATACGATAAAATCAAAGCCGACCATGATGAAACATTAGGTTTAATTACTTATCTCAAAGAAATTTTGGCTGATGAAAAGCTTTTGATGAAAGTTATTGTTGAGGAATTGGAGCAAGTGCGCGATAAATACGCCACCCCTCGCCTATCTGAAATTATTGACGAAACAGCAGAGTTATCCATTGAAGATTTGATTACCGAAGAAGATATGGTGGTTACCATTTCTAATGAAGGTTATATCAAGCGTAATGCAACTACCTTATACCGCGCACAACGTCGCGGTGGCAAAGGTAAAACCGCCATGACCACCAAAGAAGAGGATTTTGTACAGCAGCTGATGGTGGCATCAACTCATGATTTCTTATTGTTCTTCTCGGACAAAGGGCGTGTGTTCCGCAAAAAAGTTTATGAAATTCCACAAGCTGGTCGTGCAACCCGCGGTAAAGCTTTGGTCAACTTATTGCCAGTGGAAAAAGATGAAAAAATTTCTGCAACACTTGCTGTACGCGAGTTTGAAGAAGACAAGTTTATTATCATGGCAACCACCAATGGCATCATCAAGAAAACCCGCCTGACTGAATACAAAAATATTCGTGCCAATGGTATTATCGCCATTCGTTTGGATGATGATGATGATTTGATGGGTGTTGCGATTTCCAATGGTGAACAAGACATCATGCTTGCTTCGAGCAATGGTAAAGCCATTCGCTTCAGTGAAAAAGATGCGCGCCCACTCAGCCGCAGTACCCGTGGTGTTACAGGCATCCGTATGAGCGCAGGTAATCGTGTGATTTCTATGGCAGTGGTTGCTGATAAAGCAACATTACTCGCCGTGTCTGAAAATGGTTTTGGTAAACGCACGGCTGTCAGTGAATACAACGCCCAAAAACGTGGCGGACAAGGTGTCTTCACCCTTAAAACTGGCGGTCGCAATGGTGATATGGTTGCAGCCCTTCAAGTGCTCGATGATGACCAAGTCATGATGATGACAGACACGGGTCGTTTGGTGCGTATTCGCATGAATGGTGTATCTGTGATTGGGCGCAACACACAAGGTGTAACGCTCATTGACTGCAATAAAAAAGAGCGTGTCATTGGCGCTGTTCGCGTAGCTGAAAAACAAGATGACCAAGATTATGATGTGGTTGAAAGTGATTTTGATGCCATTGAGCCCACAAAAGCTGAACCTACACAAGATAATGATGCTACGGATGCAGAAGGAACAAGTGAATGATCGATCGCAAATCACTGCGCAGCAATGCGGCTGCCATGGAAGAAGCATTAAAAAAACGAGGAAAAGATATAGTTGGTGAGAGTTCGGCTTGGGCTAAAGCCATTGCCTTGGATGAAGCACAGCGCAAACTCAAAACAGAATCTGAAAGTCTGCAAGCCGAGCGTAATCGCGTTTCAAAAATTATTGGTCAAAAAAAAGGTGCTGGCGAAGATGCTACATCTGAGCTTCAACGTATGGGTGAGGTGGGAAAAGAAGCAAAAGCTTTAGAGCTCAAAGCCAAAGAAGCCGAAGCAGACTTTTCTTTTGCCTTGCTAGAAATTCCCAATATTCCTCATGATTCTGTGCCTGAAGGTAACGATGAAAATGACAACCAAGAAGTTCGTATTTGGGGAAACCCGCGTAACGATGAAGTGCCTGCACATTGGGATATTGGCGAAGAATTAGGCATCTTAGACTTTGACACTGGTGTAAAGCTTGCTGGAAGTCGTTTTTCAGTGCTTAAAGGTGCTGGCGCACGTTTGGAGCGCGCTTTGATGCAGTTTATGCTGGATACCCATGCCGATAAACATGGCTATGAAGAAGTCTGGGTACCCGCTATTGCCAATCGCAAAACCATGACAGGCACTGGGCAGCTTCCTAAGTTTGAAGATGACTTATATCGCTTTGCAGAAGAAGATTTGTTTCTTATCCCAACTGCGGAAGTGCCTGTGACCAACATGTACCAAGATTCTATTCTTGAAGCATCACAGCTTCCAATTAAACATTGTGCATACACACCTTGTTTCCGCCGTGAAGCAGGCTCAGCAGGACGTGACACACGTGGCATGATTCGTCAACACCAATTCGATAAAGTTGAGTTGGTACAAATCGTTCAGCCTGAAAAGGCTTTGGATGCTTTGGATGAACTATTATCCCATGCCATTGTGATTCTTGAAGCTTTAGAGCTGCCTTACCGTTTGGTCAATTTATGTTCAGGTGATTTAGGCTTTTCTGCGGAAAAAACATTTGATTTAGAAGTGTGGTTACCTAGTCAACATACATACCGTGAGATTTCTTCATGTTCATCTTGCGGACAGTTCCAAGGTCGGCGCGCAGCTATTCGTGTTCGTGATGAAAGTGGAAAGCCGCAAGCTGTTGCTACCATCAATGGTTCAGGTCTAGCCATAGGACGTACACTTGTTTCTATTTTAGAAAACTATTGGTCAGAAGATGGTAGCGTTAACATTCCCAAGGTTTTACAACCTTATATGGGTGGTTTAACACAAATCAATAGCAGCAAAGGATAAATTATGTTAAAACAACGTTTATTATTTCTGTTGGTACTAATTCTATCATTATCTTCTTGTGCAACAACAAGTGATTTAACGTTATCCGATTCTGCTGAAAAGGATTATCATAAAGCTCAAAGTCTCATGTCTGAAGAATTTTATGGGCGTGCTAACCTTTATTTGGGCAAGTTTACTGCAAAATATCCATACAGTCGCTTTGCTACGCCAGCAGAAATATTACATATGAAAGCAGCATACTTGAATGAGGAGTTTATTTTAAGTGAAGTCTTGTCCAACCGTTTTCTTGAAGCTCACCCTAATCATCCAGAACGAGACTATGTGGAATATATTTTGGGCATGAGCTACTTCCATCAATCTGAAAGCGAACATCACGAGCAAGTCTTCTCCAAGAAAGCGCGTAAAACATTTGAAGATTTATTGCAAAGAAGTCCAGATAATGCTTATGCCGCCGAAACAACGGCAAATCTAAAAATTATTATTAACCGCATCGCTGAACATGAAATGATTATTGGTAAATTCTATTTTGACCACGAATATTATGTGGGCGCTGCCAACCGTTTTACTGTGGTCAAGAATGATTTTCTTGAATCGGATATTGCGCCTGAATCGTTGTATTGGTTAGCAGCATCATATATTGAATTGGAGCAGCATGACTATGCCCAAGAAGTTATCACTACGCTATCACAACAATTTTCAGGAAACGCGTGGCAGAAAAAAGCAGAAAACTTAATGTAATGCTGCGTTATCTCTTGTTGATAGCCTTGTTGTGTTTAACGGCTTGTACCAGTGATAAAGATGAAATCAATGCGCTTTTAGACCAACGTGACATTAGCATCAGTCATAAAGATATTTCTGCATACGCATCATTATTGAGTGATAATTATTTGCAAGAACATGGTCAGCTTGCCGTCCAAAGTATGCAACAGATTTTCTCTCGGTTTGATCAGGTTGAAATGAATTCACGTGACCGTAGGGTTCAAATCAATGATGAAAACCATGCCATTTGTGAGCAAACATATATCTTAAAAGTGTTGGCAGATGGAGAATGGCGCAACATTGTGCAGCGTGAACAACTCAAGTTCCACCGTGAAAACGATGTTTGGAAAATCAACGGCGGACTTTAAACAAACGAATAGCTCTCGTAGCTCAGATGGATAGAGCGACCGCCTCCTAAGCGGTAGGCCACTGGTTCGACTCCAGTCGAGAGCACCAGTTTCATATATTTTGATTAAACCTTGCCTATCATCAAACAAACATAGAAAATACGCTTTTTTGTAAATGAATTGGAGTTGTATCTTGCCCTATAAAAACCAAACTATCCTTGACCTTATTGGCAATACTCCACAGGTACGCATTCAGCACATCACCAAACATCTACCCAAAGACATTACTATTTTAGCCAAGCTAGAGCGGCACAACCCTGGCGGCTCTGTTAAAGATAGAGCCGCATTGTGGATGATTCAAGATGGTATTAAATCTGGCAAACTTACCCGCGACAAGATTATTTTTGACTCCACATCCGGCAACACAGGTATTGCGCTTGCCATGATTGGTGCATCTATGGGTTACAAGGTAAGGTTAGTGATGCCTGCTAATGTCTCAGATGAGCGTAAACGTATTTGTCGTGCCTTTGGTGCCGACTTGGTCTATTCCGACCCATTGGAAGGCTCAGATGGTGCAATTTTACTTGCCCGTAAACTTTATGATGAAAGCCCAGAGCTTTATTTCAAACCTGACCAATACAATAATCCTGCCAACCCTCAAGCACATATTGATTCAACAGGACCTGAAATTTGGCGTGATACACATGCTGAAATTACCCACTTTATCGCATCCATTGGTACATCAGGTACTTTAATGGGTACAGGTCGTTACCTCAAACAACAAAACCATGACATTCAAGTGATTGCTGCAGAACCTGATTCACCTTTTCATGGTATTGAGGGCTTAAAACATATGGAATCTAGCATTGTTCCAGGGATTTATAATGCTTCTGGTTTTGATACAAAGCTTGGGATAAGCACTGAATCTGCATACGAATATACACAACGCCTTGCTCTTGAAGAAGGTCTTTTATGTGGTCAATCGTGCGGCTGTGCTTTGGCTGCTGCAATACAAACAGCAGAACAACTCGCCCAACAAAACCAAGCAGGTATTATTGTGTGTATTTTCCCAGATGGTGGTGAAAAATATTTAAGTACGCCTGTCTTTGCAGACGATACTGTTTTTCAGGGTGAAGGGATTTAAAAGCTCTCTAACCCTTCTTCTCAGATTTAAGCAAGACCTCTTCTCGGTTAACCGTCACTTCACGCGGCGCTTCAATACCCAATCGCACTTTCCCACCTTGAACAGCCAAGACTTTAATTTGTATGTCTTCACCGATAGTTATGCTTTCACCTTCTTTTCTCGTTAATATTAACATAATTTATATATAGCAAGACTAAAGCCAAAACACAAGCCTGAGCAACTATCAGGCTTGCTTTATTTAGCTTAAGCGGGTTTGACTGCTCCGATATATGCAGACAATACATATTCTTCAACCCCTCTTCCTGGCGCCCAATCTTTAATAAATTCGCGTGATTCATCTTTGGGTTCAATTCGAATATCAACAAAACCTGCTTGTTCAAGCATAGCGTGAAGATTATCAATCAATTCAGCACCAGCCATGCAGCCTGCATGAAGCATAGGGTCATTTTTCATGTCTTCTGGCATTTCAGCGCTGGCTACCACATCAGAAACTGCCAAACGACCGCCTTGCTTTAATATTCGAAACGCATCATTGAACACTTGTTGTTTATTTGGCGATAAATTGATTACGCAGTTTGAGATAATAATATCTGCCGTATTGTCCGCAATCGGCAAATGTTCGATTTCACCCAAGCGAAATTCAACTTGGCTAAATGCACCCTTTTCTGCATTCTTTCTTGCTTTTGAAATCATGGTTGGTGTCATATCCACGCCAATAACTTTACCCGTTGTGCCAACTTCTCGTGCCGACAGGAAAGCATCAAAACCACCGCCGCTGCCCAAATCAACAACAACCTCTCCTTCTTGAAGTGAAGCAATAGCGCGTGGATTACCACAACCTAAACCCATGTCAGCTCCATCAGGCACAGCTTCTAAATCATCCTCAGAGTAACCCAAGCGTGTTGAAATAAGCGTGTTGATAGCATCATCATCGGAGACGCCACAGCAACTTGATACTTCCCCGCAACATGCACCTTCATTGCTTGCCTCGGCTACCTTGGCATAACTCTCTCGCACATTTTGGCGGACATCATCCATTTCTTGTTGTTTACTCATGTTTTCTCCTTAAGTGTTTAAGATTTAAAATAGTCGGATAAGTGATTCAAAACTTTCAAATCAACGCTACACATAATATTTTTTCCTGAGCGTTGCATATTGACTAGCCCTGCTTGATTTAATTCTTTGAGGTGGTGTGATAATGTTGATGGTGCAATATCGACAATATTTGCCAACTCACCCACACAACGCTGCACATCACATGTTTCACCTACTTTACAGCATTGCGTCAGCTCCATAAATAAGCGTAAACGCGTTGGGTTCGATAAGGCTTTGAATTTATTTGCCATCCGCAGCATGTTCTCTTTTCCATAGTTCGACATATATCGAAATGTATGCATGCAATAAGATGTGTCAATAAAAAATGATGTGACTTCCATTTTTTATCATATCTGTGCAGAGTTAGCACTCATCATGATAGTGATATTAACATATTTCATAAAAAGGTTACGATTAACCCTATTCACAAAACCAGTTTTTATGCTTGGTTTGATAGCTTTCTCTACCTTATTTACCCATGTTTCGCATGTCTCTGCTGCATCGGTTAATGCGATTCGCATGTGGACAGCGCCCGACCACACACGGCTTGTTTTGGATTTATCACAAAGCGTAACCTATGATTTATTTCGTTTGCACAACCCTGAGCGAGTGGTCATCGACCTTCAGAAAACAAAAATGAATGCCAATGTTTCCAAGTTAAATTTACCCGATCCTGTATTATTATCCATCCGCCACGGTAAACAGAACAAAGGTGCTACACGTATCGTCCTTGATGTTAAAGATGGTGTCTCTCCCCGCTCATTTTTACTTAAAAGGGCAAAGGGAAAACCACATCGTTTGGTCATAGACCTTACACCAAGACAAAATAAAATCGTTAAATTCAAGGCTCAACAACCCAAAAGCAAACATAAAGATATTATTATTGCGGTTGATGCAGGACATGGTGGTGAAGACCCCGGCGCCATTGGACCCAACAAGTTGTATGAAAAACAAATTACACTTGGCATTGCCAAGGCACTTGCAGCTATGATTGATGCGCAAACTGGGATGAAAGCTGTGCTTGTCCGTAACGGCGACTATTTTGTCAAACTTAGAAACCGTGTAAAAAAAGTGCGCAGTGCAGGTGCAGACATGATGATTAGTATTCATGCAGATTCTGTCAAACAACGGCAAGTTAAAGGCGCAAGTGTTTACACACTCTCTGAATCTGGTGCAACGCCTGACCGTATTGCTGCTGCCCTTGCCGCCAAAGAAAATGCTTCAGATTTAATTGGTGGTGTGATGCCTGGACAAGAAGTCAGCGACCCTTTTATTCGTAACATCTTGGGCGATATGGCAAAACGCGATGGTCTGGATAGTTCAGAGATGTTTGCCAATCTTGTTTTAACACAATTAAAACAAGGGTTACCTATCAAATATGGCAAACCCAAACATGCACGATTTGCTGTGCTCACCGCATTAGAAATACCCAGTGTTTTGGTTGAAGTGGATTATATCTCTAACCCTAAACGTGAGCGATTATTGCAAACGAAAGCACACCAAAAAAAGCTTGCTCAAGCTATGTTTACAGCAACCAAATCCTATTTCGCACGTATGGGGCGTTTGCATCAATCAGCGCCCACCATTCACACCGTACACCAAGGTGATAGCTTGTGGAGCATTGCTAAAAAGTATGGTGTTTCAGTATCCAATATACGCAAACTCAATGGGCTAAAACAGCAAGCATTAAGAGTTGGCCAACGCTTGCGTATGCCTCAATCTTAAAACACTAGGAATATGATGTACCGTCGATTATTACAATTTCTTTTGCCCTACAAAGGCAAACTTTTTATTGCTATGGCAGCCATGGTTGTCCTTGCCGCTTGTACAGCAGCCCTTGCATGGGTGATGCAACCCATGCTGGATGAAGTTTTATCTGGAAAAAATAAAACATATATCTACTTGGTTCCCATTGCCATTATTGGGCTATATATCATTAAAGGCACAGCATTTTATACCCAAGCATCTATTATGGCATTTATTGGTCAACGTATTATTTATGATATACGAAAGAAAATTTATGCGCACTTAACCGCCCAGTCTTTAAGCTTTTTCACGCATAGAAAAACCGGCGAACTACTGGGGCGAATTACCTATGATGTTACACTTCTTCAAGGTGCAGTGAGCACAACCGTGACTTCTTTGATGCGCGATGTGATGACGATTATCTTTTTGTTGGGTGTCATTTTTTATCAAGACTGGCTGCTTGCCCTACTCTCGCTTATTGTCTTTCCTATTATGGTTTTACCTATTGTTCGCTTCGGGCAAAAAATGCGCCAAGCAAGTTACGATGGACAAGTATCTATGGGGCATATGTCTAGCCTTGTCGAAGAAAGTATTGGTGGCATTCGCGTGGTCAAAGCTTTTGGTATGGAAAAATATGAACGCAAACGATTCAAAAATATCACCACAGACTTTATGACACACCAAGTTAAAGCATTAAAGGTTCAAGCATTGTCTTTTCCCGTCATGGAAATGGTGGCTGGGCTTGGGATTGCTGGCATCCTTTTGTATGGTGGGCTTAGGGTCGCTGATGGCGAAGCCACGGCTGGTATGTTAATGGCATTTATTGTATCACTTTTGATGCTTTATGACCCAGTGCGCCGTTTATCGCGTGCTAACAACGAAATTCAACAAGGTTTAGCCGCTGCTGAACGCATTTTTGACATCTTGGATGCTCCCATAGATGTGAAAGACCCTGAAGAAGCAGAGCCCATCAATAAATTTAGTACTGAAATTAATTTTAAAGATGTTTGCCTCACCTACCCTAATGCAAGCAATCCTGTGTTAGACCATATTGATTTAAACATAAAGTCAGGTGAAGTCGTAGCGCTTGTTGGACGAAGTGGCGCAGGTAAAACAACACTCGCCAATATGCTCTTACGCTTTATGGATCCAACACAAGGTGGGATAGACATTGATGGGCGTGATTTAAGAAGCATCACGCAAAATGATTTGCGCAACCAGATGTCGCTGGTAACTCAAGAAATTGTGCTGTTTAACGATACCGTCTTACACAATATTGCTTATGGGCATGAAGATATTGACCGTGAAGAAGTGATTCGCATTGCTAAAATTGCTAATGCCCATGAATTTATTGATAAACTGGAACAAGGCTATGACACATTGGTTGGTGAGCGCGGTGTGATTTTATCAGGTGGTCAGCGCCAACGTTTAAGCCTTGCTAGAGCTTTGCTCAAAAATGCCCCTATTCTTGTATTGGATGAAGCCACCAGCAGCTTAGACACTGAATCTGAGCGCCTTGTCCAACAAGCCATTGATAAGCTTATGCTAGGGCGCACTGTGCTTGTGATTGCCCATCGTTTGTCCACCATTCGTAATGCAGATAAAATTGTTGTTTTGGATGAGGGTGAAATTGTACAAATTGGCTCACATGCTGAATTACTTGAACAAGGTGGCATCTATGCTGAATTGTATGCATTACAATTTGGTGATTAAAGGTCATTCATGTCGTTTAAACACCGTTTAATTATTGCTATTGTTACACTAACTATTCGGTTTCTTCGCGCAACCATTCGTTGGCAGTATTTAGGTTCCAATGTTCGTCCTGAAAATACACCATGCATTATCAGTTGTTGGCATGCCCGTTTGCTGCTTATGCCCTTTTTGTTAGGGAAATGGCAAGGTCCACTTATTATATCTGACCATAAAGATGGTGAACTGATTGCAACTGTGTTTGCAAAGTTTGGTATTCAAGCATCACGTGGTTCATCAAGTAAAAATGGTGCGAAAGCATTGTTGGATGTGATTCGTCTCGCCAAACAAGGGTTATCACCAGGCATAACGCCTGATGGCCCACGTGGACCAGTACAAATTGTAAAACCTGGTGTTGCCCAAATCAGTGGCAAGTCCAATATACCTGTGGTTCCTGTGTGTTATGCAAGTAGTCGGTATTGGCGCTTATCCTCATGGGACAGGTTTTATATCCCCAAACCATTTTGCAACGGTGTGGTGGTGGTTGGTGAGCCTCTTTTTATAAATGAATCAGAAAGTATTAATGATTTCACAAAACGTATTCAACGGGGCATGGATAAAGCCCAACAACAAGCAGATACATTCTTCCAAACAGGTCTTTCATAAAATTGAGCTAGGTGTCAACCCCTTTTATTTATTAAAGCTTTTGAACCCCTATATACTCATTATTTCTACTGCTATATCCATTCTTTAATAGGCTTAACCATGAGGGAAAAACCTTTACTTTTACTAAAAAGTTCCCTTTGTCACCACATGCATATACATGTGGCAAAGATATTGCTTAGAAAAGTTTAAGTTCAAAAAACACAAAGGTTTTATCAATATTTATAACCACTTTTACCATTGCTGTAACCATATTGTAATGTTTGAATTTTAATTGCTTATTTTCAAATTCGAAATGTTCTAATGCGATAAGCACAGGAGAGTATATGATTCTTAGTTTTATCTTTAATGCATTTATTGTCGCCCTCGTCGTTATGCTTCACTACGAATTACTTTATCAAATGACTTTGTTTATACCCAAATGCAGGTTGCCCGACCGCTTCCGTATCGTTTTAGGCGTGTTTGGTACAATGATTGCACATGTTATAGAAGTTTGGGTTTTTGCCCTTGCCTACTACTGGATGCACAATGATACAAATTGGGGTAAAATAGAAGGTAACTACAATGGGAGTCTGATTGATTCAGTATACTTCTCATTAACAACATTCACCACACTTGGTTTTGGCGATATTGAGCCACATGGTGAATTACGATTCTTAGTTGGTATTGAGGCTGTAACTGGGCTAGTCCTTATTACATGGTCTGCTTCATTTCTCTACTTAGAAATGCAACGTTTCTGGAAAGACAACTAAATATTGCCAGTATTGGTTATGTGAAACTTTACAAAACTTGCCAAGTATCACCATACGACCTACCTTTACACCATGCGTCATTTACTTGTGCTTATCGCTTGTTTTGCTCTTCAACTGTCCGTATTTACATGCGGCTTTGCTATTCATGTGCATGCTATGAATAATGATATAGGGCATATTGCGCAGCACAATCATGATAAAAATAGTACACATGAACAGACAGCCGACCATGGTTGCCATGTCCATACTTCGCATACTTTTGTTGAAGTTGCCGCGTTAAATATTTCAGTTTCACCCGTGATTGCTTTTGCACCCACGCATACTTTGGCAACGCCAAAACTTAAAAGCCTTCCCTTCTCCATCGAATACCCTCCCAAAGCATAATTACGGCTGATTTTATTTAACACGCGGATATTGACACTCAAAATCCGCCTGTTTAATCAGCCATTCTCCATTTCATTTCATATATAACATAGGAGAAACTGTGCGAAAACAGATGTTTATACTGGCGCTGCTGATATGCAGCCCATGGTTATCAGCCCATGCTGAAACCAAAAACAAACCACAACCAACAACCTTGGTACAAGCCATCAATTTGGCAAAAGAACATCCAAGGTTGCAGACATCCATGCTCAACCAAGATGCAGCACGAGCATCATTATCCGCGCAAGGGTCTTATGCCTATAACCCTGAACTGTCGCTAGAGCTACAAGACCGAAAGCTTAATGGTGTCGGGCGAGATACAGACTATTATATCAGTCTGTCTCAAGGCATAGAGATGGGCGGTAAAGTGGGCTATCGCAAGCAAGTTGCGCAAGCCGAGCTACAACAAAGCCAATACGATACGCAAATCTTACGTTTACAGCTCATTCGTGATGTTGCCACTGCCTTTGTGCAACTGCATGAAGCAGACAAAGTACTTACCATTCGCCAACAGCAAAGCGCCTTATATTTGGAGCTTTATCAAGGTGTGCAGCGTCAACTTGATGTTGGTGATGCCAACCTTTTGCAAGCCAACCTTGCTGCATCAGCGTATGCAGCAGCTCTCTCTGCGCTGAACCTAGCCCAACAAGATGTTACCCTAGCTTCAAATCAATATTATCAAGCTGTTGGTCAGTTTGACAGCCAGCCGATAAACACAGACTTGCCAACATTAGATATAGCATGGCAAACACCCAATAATGCTTATTCTATTGCACTTGTCTCACGCCCTGAAATCAAACGCCTGCAAGCACAAACGCAGCATGCTGATGCCCAAGCTGATTTGGCAAATGCATCACGTTACGTTGACCCAACCATCAGCTTAATGACAGGTAGAGAGGCTGGGGAAAAGCTGTTAAAGCTAGGGGTTAGCTTCCCTATTCCATTATCCAACAACAACAAGGGAATGTATCAAGCTTCACTTGCCCAAGCGCAAGCCAGCCAAAGTCAAGCTACATGGTTTAAGCAACGTTTAAAACAAGACGTGTTTGCAGCCATAAGCAATCATCAAAGTGCCATGCAGGTACTCAAGGTGTTTACCCAACAAACATCAGTAGATAGCACCGCTTTGGCAAAGAAAGCCTTTGATGCTGGTGAATTAAGCCTTGAAGACTTGGTCTTGCACATCAACCAAGCCTTGGATGCTAAACTCACCCGTTTAAACCTCACCACACAGGCTTGGTTAGCACGTATTCACCTTGCCTACACATTGGGTCACCCCGAATATATTTTACAAGGAATTCAAAAATGAAAAACATTATAATTATAATCAGTACATTGTTATTACTAACCAATACACCTTTAATGGCTGAAGAAGATGGACATGGTCATGAAGAAAGTACAGCGCAACATGGTGGGTCAGAGCATGGCGATGAGCATGAAGAAGAAGGTGCACCAATTGAATTAAGCCCTGCCCAAGTCAAACAAGCAGGCATTCAAACGCAAAAACTCACGCACCAAAGCATGAAACAAAGTATCACTGCACCAGGCACGGTAACATTTAATGCCTACAATCTATCGGATGTGACCACTTTGGTGGATGGTGTCATTGAAAAACGTTTTGTACGCCTTGGCGATATGGTCAAACGCGGACAACGTTTGCTCACGCTCAATAGCTCTGCTTTGGCGCAAGCCCAAGCGGATTATTTAAGAGCTGAAGGAACGTATCGTACGGCAAACTTAGATGTGCAACGCCTAGAAGGTTTGGTCAAAGATAAAATTGTATCCGAGGCACGATTCCAGCAAGCACAAAGCAATGTTCAAGCTGCCAAAGCCAACCTTGCTGCAGCCAAAGCTGCTTTATCGGTATACGGTATGCGTAGCCACGATATTCAAACATTAAGTCAAGCCGCTGAATACGGGCAACTCACCTTGCGCGCACCCACATCAGGCACCATCACCGCAGATGATTTTCGCTTAGGGCAACATATCGCAGCAGGCTCACGGCTGATGCAAATCGCGGATGAATCCACCGTTTGGGTTGAAGTCAAGTTATCTCAGCATCAAGCCACGCAAGTTCATGCAGGTAAATCGGCTGTAGTCATGTTAAAAAATGAGCGCAATATATATCCCGCTAAAGTGGTCAATGTCTATCATCAACTGGATAACACCACGCGAACCGTAGGCGTGCGCTTGGAAGTGGAAAACCCTGAAGATACTTTGCATCCTGGCATGTTTGTGACCGCACAAATTGAAGCTGGCGATGGTGAAGAAGCATTATTGATTCCAACAAATGCAGTGCAGCGACAAGGCAATGAGTTGATTGTATTTATTGAAGAAGAGCCTGGTCATTTTGAGCGCCGAGAGGTTGAGGTCGGCAAGGCAAGCTTAGGGCTTATGCCTGTGCTCTCAGGCATTAAAGAAGGTGAAAATGTTGTTGTTCAAGGCGCATTTGTACTTGCATCGGAGCTGGCAAAGTCTGGCTTTGCTGTGCATAACCATTGAGGTTGAACTATGTTTTCTAAAATTATAGATGCGGCGACGCAGAATCGTTTTTTAATCCTTTTATTGCTGGTCGGAACCATGGCTTATGCCATGTTTGTTGTGCCAAAATTGAACCTTGATGCTTTCCCTGATGTCACCAATGTGCAGGTACAAATCAACACTGAAGCCCAAGGATTGGCTTCTGAAGAGGTAGAACAGCTCATCACTTACCCCATTGAGGCGGTGATGTATGCCTTGCCTGATGTGGAAGAAGTGCGCTCGATTTCCAAAACGGGTTTGTCGGTGATTACCGTATCCTTTAAAGAAGGTACGGATATTTATTTTGCTAGGCAATTGGTCTTCCAAAAGCTGCAAGATGCCAGTCAAACTGTACCGTCTTGGGCGGGTACACCTAAAATTGGCCCGAACACATCAGGTCTTGGGCAAGTC
Source organism: uncultured Zetaproteobacteria bacterium (assembly GCA_947311495.1). Classification (GTDB taxonomy): domain Bacteria; phylum Pseudomonadota; class Zetaproteobacteria; order Mariprofundales; family Mariprofundaceae; genus Ghiorsea. The sequence goes on along the minus strand of CAMZLG010000014.1, from coordinate 1,445 downwards.
TTTCAATATATTATCAAAGCTGACCCCGATGCACACTATGATGCGTTAACCCTTAGAGCACTTAATGATTGGGTGGTCAAATTGATGCTTATGCCTGTGGAAGGTGTGACTGAAATCTTGTCTTATGGCGGCGAAGTTCGCCAATATCAGGTGAATATCAACCCTGATGCTTTGTTGTCATTCAACTTGCATGTGGATGATGTCGCAGGCGCGATAGAAGGCAACAACCGCAATGCTGGTGGTTGGTATTTGGAGCAAGGTGATGAACAGCTGGTGATTCGTGGCGTAGGTTGGATTCCCAGTGGCGATGAAGGTTTACAAGCCATCAACATGATTCCTGTCAAAACAGTGGATGGCACATCTATCCGTGTCCAAGATGTTGCCCATGTCGCATTTGGCGGAGAAATTCGCCAAGGTGTGGTCACCATGATGGAACGCTTGGATGATGGCAGCATCAAACAACTTGGTGAAGTGGTGGTTGGTATTGTGATGAAACGCTTTGGTGCCAACACCAAGAACACCATTGATGATGTGAAGTCACGGCTTGAAATCGTGCAAAAATCCATGCCTGAAGGTGTAACCATTCAGCCGTTTTACGACCAGTCGGAACTGATTGACCAAGCGGTGTGGACGGTTGAAAAAGCACTCATGGAAGCCTTTGTACTTATCATCATCATTTTATTGTTATTTTTAATGAATATCCGTGCTGCATTTTTGGTGCTGTTATCCGTGCCTATTTCAATTTTATCAGCATTGGCAGTGATGGAGCATTATGGTATTTCAGCCAACCTCATGAGTTTGGGTGGGCTTGCGATTGCCATCGGCATGATGGTGGATGGTTCGGTAGTTATGGTCGAAAACATCTTTAAACACTTGGAAAAGGTTAAAGATGAAGACCATGGCATAGCCTTGCGCATTGCCGAGGCATCCAAGGAAGTAGCACGCCCAGTTTTGTTTGCGGTGTTGATTATTTTACTGGTCTTCACACCACTTTTCGCCCTCGAAGGCGTGGAAGGAAAAATGTTTACCCCCATGGCGTTATCCATTTGTTTTGCCATGTTTGCCTCGCTTTTGGTGGCATTATTTGTCATGCCAGTGCTGGCAACCTATTTGTTTACCAAGGGTGTACGACACAAGGAAAGCCCTGTGCTTAAGCCGATTGCAAACTTGTATCACAAGCTTCTGGCAGCCGCATTGGGCAAAAGCAAAGTCGTGGTTGGTGGTGCAGTTTTAGCCTTTGTATTAACCTTAGCTACTGTGCCTTATTTAGGAACAGAATTCGTACCTGAATTAGAAGAAGGCACCATTGCAGTCAGGGTGACGCTTGCACCATCATCTTCCCTACCCTTTGCCAAAGATACAGGTGAAAAATTAGAAAAAGTGCTCATTGAGAACTTTCCTGAAATCACTTATGTCTCTGCGCGCACAGGTCGGGCAGAAATTGG
>CAMZLG010000013.1 GCA_947311495.1 uncultured Zetaproteobacteria bacterium | reverse complement strand
GTATATCAACCCAAAACGCCCCAGTTCGGAAGGTGCATTTCGTGTGCATGGGTTGAGCGAAGAGCGATTACAATCGGAGCCATTGTTTTCAGACATTGAAGATGAATTTTTGAGCTTTATTCAAGGTGGGGTGCTGGTGATTCAAAATGCACCCTTTGACTTGGGCTTTTTGATCAATGAATTGTCTGAGAAGGGCAAAGAAGTTTTGGCATCGATGATGGTTGTGGATACCTTTGAATTGGCGAAATCCATGTTTCGCGGCAGGAATAGTTTAGATGCTTTGTGTGATCGATTTGACGTGCAACGTGAACACCGCCAGCTGCATGGCGCATTGCTTGATGCAGAACTGCTTGCAGAAGTGTATTTACGCATGACAGGCGGAAGCCAATTTTCTTTGGGTTTGGATACACTTGAACGTCCTGTATCCTCCTATATTCAATTGCCTCCAAGTGCGGCACTGCTCAAAGAGCGAAGGGAAACATCAAACCTAACACGCCGCCCTGCGATTAAGGTGCGCCAAGAAGATTTATCAGCTCATCAAAAGATGATGCAGCGTATTCATGAGGAAAGTGGTGGGCAAACATTATGGACGTTGCCTGAACGAAAACAGCGCGCTTTATCCTATATCCAACAAGCTGAGGCGATGTTGTTTGTAACGGGTGGTGCGTTTGATGTTCAGACTGGGCATGGCGAGATGCCTGTTACCTCTCAATTTTGCGCTGCTTATCCCGCATATAAAAATCAGAACCCGAAGACAATGATAAACATTCAGGATGAGCAAATGTTTGCTGAACATGGGAACATGGCTTGGGCATTCTATGCTGATTATTTGGAGCAGGCTCGCCGAGCCGAAGCAGATAAACCCCTGCAATCATGGCTTAGGCTGGCTGAAACTAAGCCTGAAGGTTATTTCGCATATACATCGCGTGTGGATGGGCTGTTGCAAACATCGGGTTGGGATGAGCAGCGTATTGTTGAGGCGCATGGTTCACTGCATTTTATGCAATGCATGGCGGATTGTGACTTGGGCATAGTTCAGAATAATGTTGAACTTGATATTTATTTGAGTGAACTGCGCGCTGAAATGCCACCTTGCCCGAAATGTGGGGTGCAAATGATGCTGTATGTCACCAAGATGAATCAAAAGCGATTTGATGCAACTCGCATGGATGAACAAGAAGCACGATTAAAAACATGGCTTGATGACTTGGAAGCAAGACAAAAACGGCTCGTTGTCATTGAGGTTGGTTGCAATGATGCAAAAGTGCAGTCGTTTTCCAATCAATTAAGCGAACCTGAATTTACACGCTTGATTCGTAATAATATGCATTACCAATATGGGCGAGTACCTGAAAGCGGCTTGGCATTAAATATGTCAGTTGAAAGCTACTTTGATTTTATCATGAAATCACAGGGTTAATTAGCGAACATTATAACATGTATCAACACTGATGTTTCTATGCGACACAGGTTGACGTTTCATGTGGTAAAATTGCTTAACAAGTTGACAAATAAATTGCAAAAGGAGTTGGATAATGGATGTTCAAGATATAAAAAAAATGGCTTTAGAAGTTGAAGGTCTAAAAGCTGAGTTAAGCGAAATTCACGAGGTGATGATTGCAGTTCATGATGTTTTAGCTCAAAGCATTGCAACACAACAAGCCAATCAAAAACCTGAGCACGCAGAAAGCCCTGAAAAAATGGATACAATGTATGCTGTTCCTTCTTGGATTAAGGGGAATTAGCGTTAGAGCAATGAAATTAAGCAAGTGCACCCTCTTCGAGGAGGTGCGCTTGTGAAGTTTTGAGATTTAACTTAGGCTTTGTGTGGGGAGTATTTGTTATCAACAAAAAGTCTTGATGTTTTATAAGATGAGTGTCTTTTTTGTGGTTAGCTTACTAAAATTTATTGGAGTGCAGGCGTTTGCCAGATTCTTTAAAAATATAGCGTTGAAAATATACATGGTTGGATGGGGTTGAGCTACGAGGTTTCTCAAAGATTCGCTTGAAGCTCTTGCAGGCAAATATGCAAGAATTGAATCAGAACGCAAAGCTGATGAGGCAATTTACCAGTTTAAAACTGATAACTTTAGGATTCCAGTTAGTAAATGAAATGATACATAATGAGGAGAACGTCAGATGATAAAACAAAACCCATTTATTTTGAGATGCCCTGAATGCGGGGATTCAAAAATTGTTCGTCCGAAAAGCGATGTTATCAATCCTACTGAAATGGTATCTTTTTGCTCAAAGTGTAAGGTTTCCATGAAGAGGGAATCATTAAGTGGACTGTTCAAGCTTTTAGGTTAAAGATGCTCCTGTGCGGTTAAAAGCACCAGACATTGACAGGTACTTATGGGTGGACTACCGATTACAGCGGGGTTCCACCTAAGTCGTCCGCTATGCCTACAAGCTGCAACATCAAGATATACTACCTTACCAATTATCAAATAGAAAAAGCTCGAGGAGAAGGAAATGTTAAAAATACAAAATCAGTATGTAGATTATATTTCAACCGTTGAAAATGAAATTTCAAAGACAAACCTAATAGACTCAATCGTCCATAGATTTCATTTTAAAGATAGCATTAGGGCAATTAAAGAAACAGAACTGTT
>CAMZLG010000012.1 GCA_947311495.1 uncultured Zetaproteobacteria bacterium | reverse complement strand
CTGCGCCCACTTCGCCGCAAGCCAGCGCGCCTGCCGCAGGTTCAACCATGTAAAACCCGCGTTCCTGCAACAATTTGATATTGGCTTGATTAACTGCCGAGCCCCACATGGACGCATTCATCGCAGGCGCAACCAACACTGGCACTTCACTAGCCAGTAAAAGCGTGGTCAATAAATCTTCAGCAATGCCTCTGGCGATTTTGGTGATGAGATTGGCTGTTGCAGGTGCTACCACCACCATATCCGCCCAGCGCACAAGCTGGATATGCCCCATGCCATGTTGTTCAGTGAGGTCAAACAGGTCGGTATGCACCTTATTGCCCGATAAAGCTTCAAAGGTTAAAGGGGTGACAAATTCTTGTGATGACTTGGTCATCACCACCTGAACCTCTGCGCCTTGTTTGATCAACAAACGCATCAATTCCACAGCGCGGTACACGGCAATACCGCCACCTACACCAAGTAATATATGTTTACCTTGAAGTTGCACTTACCCTAACCTCAGGCCTTCCTTTTGAAACAATGTACCCAAACCAAAGATTCTTCGTCCCAAGTCATGCCCTTATGCATCTTTAGAATCAAACCTTTATACATCTCCAAGGATGGATAACCTTCGGCTTGTGCGTCGGCATCGGTAATCTCACCCAATTTTTGTCTTTTAAGATCTGTTACAATAAAACTCACACCATCTAACTCAAATTCTTCATTCGGATAGGCATACACACCATCACGACGCTGCTCCGTTTTCCTACCTGCCAAGGTTGCTTCCACCAACTTCGGATGACTGACCAAACGCTCTATACTGCATGTTTTTTCAGGATACTGGCTCATTTTCACCTCTCTTATTCATCATACCCCCAAGCCTAGCATCAAACCCTAGCAAACCTAGCCTTAAAATTGCCTTGCTTGTTTGCTGCCTTGCTTCATAATAACCTTATATTTCAAAGGGAGAGAACAGTATGTCATTTGCGCAGCAACAAGCCCTAGTCAAAGAGCACATCGAATCCATAGGGCAAAATATCAACCGCTTAAGCAGCAGCTTCTACACCCACCTTTTTCGCATCAATCCAAGCCTAACCCATATTTTTAATGGTGGCATAAGCATGCTTAATCGTAAATTCAACAGCATGTTAGCCACCTTCAAAAGCGTGCATGACCTGCATAAAATATCTGCCGCTTTAGAAGGCATGGCGAAGCGGCACATTGCATACCATGCAGAGGTTTCACACTTTGATGATTTTAATCAGGCATTATTGTTAGCACTTGAAGAGACATACCAGGACAAATTTACACCCGAACTCAAGCTCGCATGGCAAACTGTTTTTGCAGAAGTATCCAACATCATGACGGAAGTGCTGCGACATGCACCCCAAGCAGAAAAGAAAAAACCAGTTACGACAAGCCATGAGTCCTTACTCATTGATGATATTGGTGGCACGGAAGTGGTCACACGTGTCCACCAACGATTTTATGATGATTTGTATGAAGATGAATATATCGGCGGATTTTTCCATCACCGTGCCAAGCGTTTACTGGTTCGTGGGCAAACAGAATTTATGGTTGCAGCCTTTGGTGGTGAAAACTTATACACAGGTGAACCTCCTGCATTTATTCATATGCACATGTTCATCACCCAAGAAATGTCTGATATTCGTGAGATTTACTTAAGACGCGCTATTTTAGCTGAGGGTTTAAGCGATGATATTTGTCAGCGCTGGTTAGAAGTTGACCGTTCTTTCCACGCTTCCCTTGAAAAGAAAAGTGTGGATGAATGTGTGATGCGCGTTTGGGGGCAAGCTCCATTCACCATCAAAAAACCAGCATCCTATATTCCGCCCAAGGCATAAAAAAAGCCGCACCTAAAAGGCACGGCTTCTTCATCAAGCATATGATTATTCAAGGACAGTGCGGAGCAACTTCTCCCAAAGTGCGGCGCAATGCTGCCCAGCCCATACCCAAGTTTGTTTTCTTGCTGGTAATCAAGACTACCAAAGCATTTTGTTTACCTGGCACAATAGACATAAAGTGAAAGGTGTTGTCCGTGGTCATTTGAATTTCTTGAATTGAGCTTTCTTGTCCTTCACCACGCTGCGTTGCCAATAGCTTCTCTACCGTACGTACGTTATTGCCCCGAAACATCTCCACCGAAGCTGCTGCCACGGCATCAATATAAGCTTGGGTGAAATAAGGCACAGTATGGTGTGCGCCAAAAATCAAACCTGAGCTTAAATCCACAACAGCACAACCCAATGCACCATCTACGGTATCAACTAAATCTTTTAGTGTATCATTTAATGACATCTATTCATTTCTCCTTATTCATCATTTCCATTTCTTTTTTAACACGCTCTAGCAAAGCATCGGGGTCCTTTAAAATATCCAAACCTCTAACAGCACCCTCATGAGCCACTTGTTGAGTAGATTGAGGAAGGCTACTCACTTCTTGAATACGGCTGGCAGCTTTCTTTGCTGCTGCCAACACCAAGCCAATTTGAGCCTTAGGCTGCCCCATCACCGTTAAAATTAAATTCCCCGCATGAAGTACCACAAGTGTGCTCGATTCAGCTTCACTAATTAAATTATCCACTTCAGGGCGACCTGCCTGCCCTGCCAATGTATCAGCTAAAGAAATCATGGATGAGCTCATGGCAGCAATCGTCTCACCTTCTAAAGCACCCGTTTTATCTTCACATGCCACCATCAAACCATCAGCCGATGACAATACTGCGCCCTCAATGGAAGGAAGCTCAGACAATAATTGCGTCAACTCCCGTTGACATGCTTGCATCTCCGCTTCACTTAAACCTACGTTTTCCATTTCTACTAACCCCTAATGAGTAAATATGACATCAATATGACTTGTTTTAAAGCGCATTTGTCACCTGACTGCAAATTTCCTTCACCACCCTTACAGCTTTTGCAGGAATTTTTGGCGTTGCTAGCAATATAAACATGCGTTCACCCCGCACCTCAAAGTCTTTCATCAGCAACAAATACCCTCCAGTCTTCGGCACCAAACAAATCAAACCCATGCCGTTCTCAAGATGAGCCGCTTTCGCAAGATTGTGGCTGGTATCCATCCAATCAGGCAACAGCGCTGCCAATTCAAACTGTTCATCAATACCACTGCTACAAAGAGTCAATCCATCAATACCAATCACTGTCAACCACTGTCAACCACTTTAACCCCAAACTATCACATTGTTCATTCAGGTAATCTTGTAGTGCCATGCCAGCCCCTTTCTCAAAAGATAGTGTGAGCATAGACTAAATTGTATAAGCCTACAAGAACTGCGGCTAAAGAGTAAAGCAGTTGACTAAGCCTTTAAGCATGATTGACTTGCCCTTATGATTTTCGCCACAGCTTGTTATCTCTACACACCAAACCCTGAACAAAGCTACATCTTACTCACCCAAACCTTAGGGTTTGAGCCTGTGCAACATGATAGTCATGCCTTCGTCAGTAATGGCAGCTTAACTTTATATCTCGCACGCGGTGAGCACCCCGCCACACTTACCCTGCAATGTTCAGATATATATCATGATTCCCAAAGCCTATGCCGGCATACCAACATTCACCCCCGCACCGACATCATTCGCTGCAACAACAGCCTAGAGCAACATTTATATTGCGATGAAGGCATCACCCTGATTCTCGCCCAGCCCCTCTCTGAAGATGATACGGGTGAACTGCCACCCCTAGCCACAACCCTTGTATGGGATGACAAACTTATCACACAAGCCCAGCATATCCTCAAAGCCACCCCGCTGGCTTTTCGGGACAAGGCGCGTCTAAACATCACACAACGCGCCGAGTATTTAGCCATTGAAGCTGGAGAAGTGGAAGCTCAACAAGGGCATGTGATGCAAGCCTTTGTGGATATTACCCCTCCTTTTCAACATCAAACCTTATATGAAGCCATGAAAGCACAAGGCATCAATGCTGATAAATACTTAGACCCCAAAGCATGGCAAACATGAGTTTGTTTCGCCGCCTGCCCCACCTTTTGCACACACTCTGGCTATCGTTAAAGCTCAAACGAAGCACATCTGAAACAGAACAAAAACAACTACAAACACAGCTCGCAGAAAAACTTGCCCAAGGCCGTGGGCTGCCCATGAAAGTCGGACAAATCATAGCAGGCATGAATGATGACCATGCCTTACAAAGCTTAACCCAAAGCGTTGAGCCTTGGTCAAAACAACGCATTATACCCATCTTGGAGCAAGCATGGGGAAAGCCTTGGACTGATGTGTTGCAACAATTGGATAGTAGCCAAGCGGCTGCATCCTTAGGGCAAGTGCATCATGCTATCTTAAAAGCAGGCGAGGAAGTCGCCATCAAAGTGCAATACCCCGATATTGCTCAAGCTGTGCAAGCTGAATTAAGCATGGCAGGCATGATACCTAAAGCAGGACCTGTCAAACGCTGGAACTTTGATATGAATGCCTACAAAGCACACTTAAAACGCAACATGAATCAAGAGCTGGATTACATGCATGAAATGCAAACCCAGCAGATGTTTCACCAACAAACGCAAGTCCAAGGCTTGCATATCCCCAAAATAATCCCTGATTTATGTCGGCAAAATATTTTGGTTCAAGGTTGGGTATTGGGCGTTCGCTTGGCAGTGGTGGCGAAAGATTGGAACAAGCTACAACGCCTACAAGTTGCCAAAACCTTGATGCAAACCATGTTTCAAAGCCTATTCCAACACGGGCTTGTGCATGGCGACCCACACCCTGGCAATTATTTGTTTGAAGCGACCATCCCACAGCCCACGGTTCATCTTTTGGATTTTGGTAGCACCATTGAAGTGCAAGAAACACCACGCAAAGCTTTGTTACAATTGATTTTGACTAGTCGTGGTGAGATGCATATCGACCCCTTGCAAGGCTTTGTTGCCCTTGGCTTTGATGCTATCAAATTACAAGGCATTGAAGCCAAATTACCCGCGCTAATGCAAATTATTTTTCGCCCTTTTATCACGGACACACCTTTTGATTTGAGCGCTTGGCATCCTGCGCAAGAGGTTGAAACCATGCTTGGGCAAGACAAGTGGTTGTTTCGCGCTGCAGGCCCAGCCGACTTATTTTTGCTCATGCGTACCTTTCAAGGCTTAACTCAACAGCTCACCTTATTGCAAAGTCAACTGCCTTGGTTTCCCTTGCTCAAACAAGCTTTGGGCGAAGATTATCTGCAAGCCGTGAAGCAGCAGCATATTGTGCAAGCCATTGAACTTCCCGAAACACACGGCTCTGCCACAGCTTTGCATGTGGTGGTCGAGCAAGCAGGTAAACCACATATCCATTTTACCTTGCCAGCAGCAAGCGCCTTAAACTTAAGCAGCTTGATTCCAGAAAGTGTGCAGCCCGTGATTCAACAGCAGCATATTGATATTCAAGCCATAGAACAAAGCCTGCAAGCTCAAGGTTTGGAGCCTTCAACCCTGCTTGACATTCAAGACGATGAAAAACGCTATTATCTCTATTTGGAATAACACATATGAAAAGCTTCTTAACGTAGCCTTATAGGAAGTGGGGCTAAAACCCCGCTTCCAAACTTGATAAAAGACCTAAAAGTCACCCAACTCCAAATCATCCGCTTCTTCACCCGCCAACACCTCTTGCAACAATGCCATAATCAAAAACCTTGCATCTTTCTCTTCTCTGGCATCCACTGCAAACATAGGCGTATTACCCAAATCAAGCATCTCGGCAATATCATTCAAGCTTTTGGCATCAGGCAAGTCTTGCTTACTTACCCCAACCACCAACTTCATATCAGGCATATCTTGATAAGCTTTAAGCATGGTTTGCGCTTCGGTTAATGCCCGCTCAGAAGCACCGTCAACAAGGAAAACCGTGCCTAAAGCACCCTTGGACATAATCTTCCACATAAAAGAGAAACGCGCTTGACCAGGTGTGCCAAACAAATGCACATCCAAATCATCATCCACATGCAAAATGCCAAAGTCCATGCCTACGGTTGTCATGGCTTTAAATTTCGCAAGCTCTCCCGTGGTTGGCACATCATTACCTGAAAACTGTTCATCGGTTACATATTTAATAAACGTTGTCTTTCCTGACCCAAAAGGCCCTGACACAAGTATTTTTGCAATTTCAGCCACTATGCAGCTCCTTTGGTTTTAAACCGATTAAGAATACGAGAAACAACACTAACTTTTTTATTTTCTTCTTGTTTAGGTGCGGAACGCAAGTAACCTAATAAAAATACAAATAAAACCGTTCTCACATGTTCATTTAGTTCTTGTTTCGAAGGGTGTCCCATAAAAAACAATCTAAGGTCGAAGCTTGGTTGCCCTAAACTCAACTGATGTAAAAACAAATAAGCCTCTTCATCTTGAAAGTTGAGACGGTGCACTGGTAAATTTTTCAATATTACAGGAGGCAAGCTGCTAAAAGCATGTTGGTAAGCAGAAAGCCTGCCTCTATCAAGCTCTAAATTCTTAAGCGAAGCTGACAATGCAATCCAGGGCGCTATCCAACCTCCTATATTTTCTTTAGTATCACTTACATTTTCCCATGCAAACTGCTGCACAGGATTTGCTAAAAGACGACGCAATGATTCTACAACATTCTGTTTATCACCAATAAAGACACCTCTATAAAGCACCAGACAAGCATGTTCTTCATCGTTAAATCTAATATGAAATTTCCCCGACATTCTTTTTAAGAACATACGGCGTAAAAGAGCTAAGTGTTTCACTCCTCTCTCACCTTGCGTTATATATTTCATCCTTTTGCTCCCAAGAAGGTTCGTTGACACTTGTGAGAAGTTGACTTAATACACAATTAAATCAAGTGTTTACTTTTCTCCCTAATCAAACAGTATAAAACAAATAAACCAGCAAAATAGAAGGTACCTTCTTTATGTATAGCACAACCATTCAGGTTATTCCCCAACCTCATGCCGTTCACCCTTCAATCATTGAACAGCTTTGGAGTTTGGATGAAACGACACTTGCCCACGGAGAAGTACTTACAGGCAAACCAACCACACGCATACAGCTGAATGAAGATTATATACTAAAAGCACAGCGTAATCTTAATTTTTCCTCGCAAGCCTTAGCTCATGCTTGGGCAGGCAAACAATATGAAAAAGAATCCGCTAGCCAATTATACCATCCTAGTAAAACATGGTTTAGCATACAAACTGAACAAGGCTGGACTGTTGCCAACATTTCCAAACGCTTATCTCCTATCAATACAATTATCGACAATACCAACAATATGACGACAAAGCTTGGCTACCTCACAAGCATCACCAACATCTATCTCGAGTATGCTGCCAAAAACCATGAACGTTTGGATGAAGGTTTATCCAACTTCGCAATCGATACCAACCAAAAAATGTATTACATTGATGATGACTTTTACAGTTGGGACCACTTGCTTTCATTTACCAATATGGTGGCACTATGGCTGCGGCTTTTTTCCTCTTCATGGCTGAGTAATGATGTTGCTAACGCTCTCGGAAAAGAGCTTCGTAATCAGTTGGTTCAACACTTCTCAGAACATGCAGGCGTGGATTATCCAGCCGTATTGATTGAGCATCTCAAACGCCAATTCTACAATGACGCAAGCAAAGCATGTATGGTAGAAGTTTGCCAAGGTCTGCTATCCTCGCAGGCAAAGAACCCCAAACCAACGCAACTCAACATCGGTCAACAGCTAGATTCTACAAGTCATGAAAACATTAAGTCATGGTTTCAACATACTGAAGCCATTGCCATTATCAGCGATGTTCACGCTAACCTTCCCGCATTAACAGCCGTACTCAATGATATTAAGGAAAATAATATAAAACATATCCTATGTTTAGGCGACATCGTAGGCTATGGACCACACCCCTCTGAATGCATTCAAGTTCTCCAAGAACACGGTATTTTTTCGGTTCGCGGAAACCATGACTATATGGTGGGTAGCGGCAAAGACTTTAGCCATGGTAGTGCTTCAAGTTTGCATGTTGCCCGTTGGACGATTGATAGGATGAGCCAAGGAGAACGCGAATGGCTAGCTAACCTTCCCCTTCAATTCTGGGAAGATGATATGATGTTGGTTCATGGAGCACCGAAAGACCCAACTTTCTTTAATGCTTATGTCTATGAGCGAACAGCAGAGCCAAACCTGGTTTGGATGAAGGAGCGTAATTTACCCATCTGTTTTCATGGTCATTCGCATATACAGGGCATGTATACTTTTCAAAACCAAGAAACAACACTTCAGAAAGAACTCACAACGTACCGCTTAGAAGATAATACTCAGAACCTCATTTGTCCTGGCGCTGTTGGGCAGCCCCGTTGCGGCATTTCTGGTGCCGAATATGCTATTTACCACCCGCAACAAAAAGAAGTGACCTTCAAACGCCTTGACTACGACATCGCAAAGGTCACTCAAGATATGCAAGCTTTTCACTTTCCCGACCAGCTTATCACTCGTTTGGAACAAGGGTTATAGTACGTTAGGCTTGTAACTCTTTCAAACGCACCAACACATTCGCCACATGCTCTTTCACGCGCACCTTGCGCCAAGCTTCCGCTACCTCACCATCAGGGTTGATGATAAAGGTTGAACGCTCAATACCCATATATTTCTTGCCATAATTCATCTTTTCTTGAATCACATCAAAGGCTTTACAAAAGGCTTCATCCCCATCGGAAATCAAAGGAAAGTTAAGGTTTTGTTTTTCAGTAAAACCCGCATGTGATTTGATGGAATCGCGGCTCACACCCACAATCTCTGCATTTGCCGCGCTAAAGTCGGGCAAAGCATCGCGAAATTCGCATGATTCCGTGGTGCAACCTGATGTATTGTCTTTGGGATAAAAATACACAATCACCCATTTGCCTAAACTATCCGCCAACTTATACTTGGCTTCAGGATACACATCCACTTGCAAATCAAGCGGCGCTTTTTCACCTACGTTTAATGTATAATCCGTCATTATTTCACCTCGAACCGTTTTTTGCGTAGTCTTACGCACCAAACCGTAACCCAAGGACAAACAAAATGCAGCAACAGACCATTCAGGTTCAACCCAAATCCGTATTTTTAGCCCAACCGCGTGGCTTTTGCGCAGGTGTTGAACGCGCTATTGAGATTGTAGAACGCTCCATTGAAGTCTTTGGTGCGCCTGTTTATGTGCGCCATGAGATTGTGCATAACAAACATGTGGTGGACTGCCTAAAAGATAAAGGTGCGGTGTTTATTGAAGAAGTTGAAGATGCGCCCGATGGTGCTGTGCTTATCTTTTCTGCGCATGGCGTGAGCAAAAAAGTGCAAGAAGATGGTAAACAGCGTGGGCTTAGAGTCATGGATGCCACATGCCCTTTAGTGACCAAAGTACACCTGGAATTATTGCGTCATTATGCCAGCGGCAATCAAATTATACTCATCGGACATGAAGGTCACCCCGAAGTGGAAGGCACCATGGGGCAAGCGCCCGAAGGTGCAGTGCTTTTGGTATCCGAGCCTGAAGATGTGGCAACATTGCAAGTCAAAGATGAAAGCAAACTTGCCTTTGTGACGCAAACGACCTTAAGCGTGGACGACACCAAGGATGTGATTGAAGCCCTTCAAACGCGCTTTCCTAAAATTCAAAGCCCGAAAAAAGAAGACATTTGTTATGCCACCAGCAATCGGCAAATGGCGGTTAAAGATTTAGCCAAAGTGTCTGACTTGATTTTAGTGGTGGGCTCGCCCAATTCATCCAACAGCAACCGACTTCGTGAAGTGGCTGAAAAAGAAGGGTGCGCGGCATATTTGATTGAAAATGCAGGTTCGGTTACATCCGATATGCTGGAAGGCAAAGCCAATATTGGCGTGACGGCGGGCGCATCTGCTCCCGAAGTATTGATTCAAGAGGTAATTGATTTGCTTTCTGGGCATGATAAAAACATCGTCAGCACCCGCGAAACCGTCAAAGAAGATGTGCATTTTAGTATTCCAAGAGAATTGAAGGTATAAATTATGGAACAAACATTAATGAAACAAGCAGAGATTAACCTCACCCCCGCAGCAGTTTCTCAATTTGAGAAGAAATTAACCGAGGCTGGCAAACAAGCTGTGCGTTTATCCTTGCGCGAAGCAGGCTGCTCTGGTTTGGAGTATGTACTTGATTTTGAAGATGCTGCATCCGAAGGCGATTTGGCAGCCGAATTTGATGGTTTAACCATCTACATTGCCGAACAATTTTATGACAATGCCATCAAAGGTTTAGAGATTGATTATCAAGAAGATATGCTTTCTTCATCCTTTGTCTTCCGTAATCCCAACAAAAAAGGCGAATGCGGCTGCGGCAAGTCTTTCTCGGCTTGAAATCATTCACAACTCCTGGAATCGTACTGTTCAAATACAACCTCTCGACTTTCTGGACTTAACTTATAAATGATATTCGATGTGCCTGCTGCGTAATGGCTACCAACTGCATAGATATGTTTATCAATGACCCAAGCTGCGCCAATTGGGGTTTCGTAACTAATACTTTTCCAGTCCATATCTGCTAAAGACATATGACTTTCTAACAATTCAAGCTGTTCATGATTTTCACTAACCCAAGCATTATAATATGTATGAAAAAACGAATCTTTATATGTGCGTTCTATTAAAATTTGAAACAACGATGAACCATCCAACATTTTAACTTTACTGACCTGTTGTTGACTTTGTTGACGAAATTTTTGTCTGTCTTCCTTTTTCCAAACATGTTGAGAGCTAAACTTTCTATCTTGCAAAAAGTCTGGATTATATTTCTTTATTTTCTCTATCAAGTCAGAAAAAACAGCCTCTTCTTTCTTGTTCATATCCATGACAGTTCGTGACTTTAAACGCGTATCTGCATCATAATTCATCCTATGAACAGAAATACTTTGAACATCCCAAGATGCAATATAATCAACAACTTTAGGTTGCTCTACCTCATCCAAATAAGATGTGGCAGGGTCATAGGGCTGCTTGCCTTGCACAACCAAGCTATACCATATATCACACTCACTAGCTAACTGGGCTATCCTATCAATCACATATTCCTTCTTGTGTTTTAAAGAAACCCACCTTCTCGGAAACCATGACACCTGAGCTTTTGTGTTTGTATCAGACTGTTTAAAACTTAAGCCCTTGATTGCCAGCATCTCTGACCCATCTGGAAAGTCGGGTAATGGAACACGAGGCAAATCTTTATCTGCAAAATGCGATTTTACCCACTGGTTCATATCAACTTTTTTCCACTTACCATTACTATACTCAGCTTGTATATCAAGTGTTCCATCTGAGTACAACAAAGCGACCCACTTAGGTTCTTGCCCATCATAATTAGGAACTCTCAAAATTGATAAAGGCTTATGTCTATTTAATATCTTGGTTACTTTTAATTTTGAATCCCTATCCCCTCTTTGCGCACCGATTTGATAAAACTGAAGTGCTTTGTCTATATCAACAGTAACTCCAGCCTTACCTTTTTCATAAATAAGCCCTAATGCATAAGGGGCATATAAAGAATAACTTTCTTTCTGCTGTAATAAGTGCATATACCAAGCAATAGCTTTATCCCCATTTTGCGGAACACCCAAACCTTCAAGATATGCCTTACCTAAAAAGTATTGCAAGGATGCATTGCCTTCATCCGCCTCTTTTTTTACCCCTGCGAATACTTTGGGCATGTCCGATATACACGAACACCCCTCCAACAGTTGTACTAATCTAAGCTCATTTTCTACCCCCATCTTATTGGCTTGCATGTAAGCTTGAACTGCTTCACGGATTTCTTCATCTGTCCTATTAGGCTTTAATGCCAGCAACCACCCTAATGTATCATAACCTTGAGCCGTTTTCGATTTCGCCGCTTCCCTTGCCCACTTTTCAGCCAAACTTAAATCTCTCCAACCGTAACCATTATGGACATAAATACGCACCAACTCTATTTGAGCATCAATATCCCCCTCTTTTGCCTGCTTTTCACATGCTCTAACCCGTTCTTTTAGTAGATGTGGGTTAGCTTGTGTTTCTTGACCAAACAAATTGCAATAGTTATTAAATGTGAATGCAAAAGCCGCATCAGTCATAACTACCACTAGGGTCAAAAATACTATTACCTTCATCATATGAAACATCAAAACATCCTTTAAAACGAACTACCTAATCTAAAATACGCTTGATTGCCGCCAAGCGTATCATCCAACCCCTTGGCATAACCCAATTGCATACGAACAAGTAAGTTATAAAACAATACCACATCCCCGCCCAGCTCTGCACCTATGCCTGTGTAGGTTTTGGCTGTGCTTAGGTCATTTCCTGCTCGCCCAACATCTACAAACACCTGCCCAAAAAACTGATGAATACCTATGGGCGGGCTCATAAAACCGCGTTCAATTCGGGCGATGGGAAAGCGATATTCCGCAGATACCAAAGCCAACTCACTGCCTGACAATGCCGCATCCGCATAACCTCTTAAACTATATGCCCGTTGATTGAGTGTGACACTCGCAGTTAACGGGTCTAAAAGATTAGGAATCAATGCACTGCTGTTTGTGCCTCCTAAAGTAAAAGGGCGTGCGTTATTATCGCCTTTACCTAAATCCAAACGTAAACCCAACACCTGCTCACTGCCCAAATCAAAGAAGTGTCGGGCAGATAATTTGCTAACATTTCCCGTGTATGTGCCGCCCAATCCTTTGCCCGATTCAACTTGGAATGACACGATTGAACCAGTGGATGCACTGCTCACACCCCTTGGGTAAGTCAGCCTAGAATCATACACCAGCGCAGCACCAGCAAGCGAATCTTGAAAGCTTGCTGCACCTGTTAACGTGTATAAAGGTGACAACCAAGCCAACTCATCACGTCTGTGGTTCAACGCCAAATGCGCCGTCCACCGCGATTGCTGCTTCAACCACGGAAAAACAAGCTCAGCATTTAAACTTTGTTGTTCAACAAGGGAAATAAGTTTTCCACTTTTATCAAAACTTGGTGTTTGCAGCTTTTGCGCATGGATTCTAAGCAAAGGTTGCCAACCATCATACACATAGTCCAAATTAAACACGGGCGAGGAAGACACCGACTGATAACCCGCATACAAGGTGTAACCATGTCGATTCAACACATCCGTACCAAAGACAGTTGCGCCCAACTCCACACCTTGATTGGTCATCAGAAATGATGGTAACCATGATGTTGGCATGGTGCTATCCCATGCGGAATACGGCACTGGTTCTGTGATATTGATGGGTTTGGCAGGGAATTGAACATGTGAAAAAACCTTGTTTTCCTCTGCAAATACAACAGGGGCACTAAGCGGGTTATCCAATTGATACACATCAAAACCTTGGGCATGATAATCAATGCTTAGCAACTGCCCGTGCTGATTAAGAAACGGTGCAAACGCGCCACCCAATACCTGAGTAAGCTGCATGATTTCACCTGAAACATTGTGCCTAAAAATATTATACACGCCATCATGTTCAGCGGCATACACCATATCATGGCTATCACCGACAAACCTTACATCCGTTTCCACAAGCATATCATCGGTGATTTTGACCCATGTTTGATTTGCCACATCTAAGGTTTCAACATCCCAGCCTGAATCTTTACGCCAAACCGATGATAACAATAGCTGCCCATCTGCCGACCAATCCAAACCCGACAAGGTTTCATCATCTTTGCCCTGCCACAACACTTGCAGCAACTCACCATCAGCATCCAACAGATGAATCGAATGTTGCCCGCGATAGTTTTTCACCGCCGCGATTTGTGAACCATCAGCCGACCATGTAGCAAAGATATAACGCTGGCAGTGGGTCAGTTGTTCGCTACTTCCATCCTCATCCACCCTATAAATATCATAATATTTATTCGCATTATCGCAGGTGTCTGGTTGCGTCATCAACAGTCCTGACTGCTCATGCCAGTCTAATCTCGCCCCCGCATTAAGTTCCAGCAGTGTGCTGGTCTTTCCTTGCTCAATTTTTTTGAGTTTTGCGCCATTTTCTAAATGATCACTGACATAAAAGATGCGTCCATCATCAGCTTGCAGCACGGATGACTTAAAATCACCTGTTTGGGATAATTGATTACCTTCAAATAAACCTTGTTGCTTGATGTGTGTAATCTGCGGCTGAAACTTGGCATTCACATAAACCTCAAACTCACCCCAAACCTCGGTCATATCCTTGCCCAACACTTCTTCGTATAAATCATTGATGGCAAATGGCAGCCAGTTATCCGAATAGGTTTCCACAATCTTAGGCAAGGTTTCCTCACCATAAGTGTCTGCAATAAATTGATAGAAATATACACCATACAAATAACGGCTGGTCGGCAAGGGCCAAAGCGTACGCAACTGGTTGATTTGCGTTACAGGTTTCACCCCTGCATTCACTTCCATGCGCATCATCATCTGAAAGTAGGCACTTTGTCCGCGCCCGATGCCCAACGCTTTATCCGTTTCATAATAGGTCGCCAAACCTTCATGCATCCAAGCAGGCATAAACACATTGGGGAAGGCAAATAGAATCCGCCCGAAGATGTTACGAATGTTTTTGGGGCCGCGCCGTGCTTTATCCAAATGCAAGGTGTGTACAAACTCATGCAAAATCAGCGTTTCCAACCAACCTGCATGGTCTTCAAGGCTATAAACACTATTAGGACGACTGGCAAATAAAGTGATGCGATTAGATGGAATCGGCATGGCGAACCCATTGCTACCATCCATTTCATCACTTAACACAATCTCGGTTTTTGCAATGGGATACCAATTTAGAATTGGTGTTAATCTATCATAAACAGACTCCGCAATTTGCAACGAACGCTTGGCTAAAGCTTGTTCACCCTCATAAAAATGAATACGAAAATGCGCGCTTTCTTGGCTTTGCCAAGTCAAATCTGAGCTATGGTTAATGCCTGCATAAGCCCATGATGTGCTGAGTAGAAAGAATAAACTACACACCAACTTTAACATTAGGAACCCTTGGTTAAAACATGTTGATAAGCAGCATCCAAACCCTGCATCATGGCATCAATAGAATAATGCCCTGCTCTGGCGCGGGTGGCGCGGCTAAT
>CAMZLG010000011.1 GCA_947311495.1 uncultured Zetaproteobacteria bacterium | reverse complement strand
CGCAGTTGTCACCTCATCGGACGGAGAAAATGGTCATTGGTGATGAATTGGGGTTGTTATTTTTAGAAATAACAGACCAATGTAACGAGCAATGTATCCATTGTTATGCTTCATCATCTCCGCAATGTTCCGATTTTTTATCCTTGGATGAAATCAAGCGTATTTTAGTTCAAGCCAGAAGCTTGGGGCAACCTATTGTGCAGTTTACAGGTGGCGACCCATTGATTCATAGGCATTTGGTGGAAGCAGTTGCATTGACACATGAATTGGATTTTCAAGGCATAGAGATTTACACCAATGGTTTGTTATTAAATGATAAACTATTACAACAGCTTTTGCCTTATGCGCCATCGTTTGCTTTTTCATTGTATTCACCAAGCGAAGAAGTGCATGATAGCATTACACAGCTTCAAGGTAGTCATCAGAAAACCATAGCCGCGATGCATAGGGCGAAGGATTTGGGGTTTGATATTCGTATCGGTATGGCAATCATGGAACAAAATGTGGGGCATGAACAAGCCATGTTGGACTTTGCAAAAAATGAATTTGGTTTGGATAAAGGTTCAGTGCGCTTTGACCCTGTGCATGAGACGGGGCGGGGAAGTCAGCTCAATACCAAACATATATCATTGATGCCATCGCAGAACTCGCATATGCCTGATGCTCCTCTGAAACAAGAACATCATCAAGTGGTGCAGCAGGATAAATATGTCCAACCGCGAAATGGTGCTGTTGAAAATAAAAACGTGAGGCGTGGCAAACTCGCCGTGTGTGCGAATGGTAATATTAGCCCATGTATTTTTAATCGTGAACATGTATTGGGTAATATTCGGCAACAATCATTGGTGGATGCATTGGAACAAGCACCAAACCAAGGTAATCACTGCCCATCAGTTGAGCGTTGGAACTTTTGTCAGCATAATTTAAGCTGTGCAGATTGCCAGATGGTGGCATACACATTGGGAGAAGTTTGATGAGTGAAACATATGAAATTGTAGTACCAGAGTTTCCGAAAGCGATTGAAGGTTTGGTGTGTGAAGAAATTGAAGGCGAAGATACATTTTTTTATATCCATGAAGAAAAGGGAACAACCATTACACTGAATGCGGTGGCATCGGCTATTTTTGATATGTGTGATGGAAAAACATCTGCTGAAGCTATGGCAAAAGTGATTTATGAAACATTGGATGTTGATCAAGTCGAGACACTTCGCGATGTGAAGGATATTTTGCAAGAGTTAACAGGTTTTGGTTTTATTGTCGCACCTAAATAAGTTGCTATGACTTGGTTGTATCAATATGAAATCGCATCATGCGTGGCGCAAATTGATTCAGATTCAGAAGCTTGTCACCAAGACATGCAAAAGTTTCTTTGTTTGTATGAAGCTGTTGAGGGATGTGTTGCAGACTTAATTTTTTCTGTGCGGAAGCTGGATGATGGTTATAGGTTTGTGTTTGTTTCATCAGATGGACATGAAGAAGTGCTTTGGGAAAGCAAAGATGCAAGAGAAATCACAGCAGCCTTAGAAATTCATTTATACAGTAAACTTGTGCAATGGTTGGATAAAAATAATATCGTATCGATTCATTCCTCCGTTTTAAACATCAACGATAAAGCTATCATGTTTGCAGGTGTTTCGGGTGCAGGTAAGAGCAGTATTTGTACTGCGGGTTTACTTGATGGTGCCGCTTATTTATCTGATGAATTCACACTGTTGGACAAACATGGTTTTGTTTTTCCTTTTCCAAGACCAATGCAGTGGGAACGTCCAACACATCCCGCCTTTGATAGAACAAACATTGAAGCATCAGGCTTGATTCAGGCAAATTATTTCGACTTTCCAGCAGCAACGGGTGGTACAGCACGCTGCCACTTGTGGCATCCCAAATATATTCAAAGAGAAGCGCTGCCTCTAAAGTTTGTGGTGTTGCATCAATATCAAGCGGATTTAAATGGTGTGCAATGTGTTGAAATACCAAGACATGAAGCACTGATGGATTTGCCTGAACATTTGCATGTGCAGCATGGTTTAGCCAAGGATTTACCTCGCTTGAACCAACGCATAGATACGAGTTGCAAATTTTACCGTTTAAATTTTTCGGATGTTCACCAGGCTTGGCAAATCATAAAAAAACAGGTGTTGATGGATGCTTAAACTATTTTCTCTACCCAAGCGCAGGCATCATGGATAGGACAAATATGGCATTTGGGTTTGCGCGCAGTGCATGTGTAGCGACCATGCAGGATAAGCCAGTGGTGGGCGTGAGTCATATATGTTTTTGGGATAACTTGAAGCAGCTTCTTTTCAACTTCTAAAGGATTCTTGCCTGGTGCAAGCCCTGTGCGGTTGGACACACGAAAAATATGTGTATCCACTGCCATAGTGGGTTCACCCCAGAGTACATTCAGCACCACATTGGCAGTCTTTCGACCTACACCAGGCAATGATTCTAATTCTCTGCGCGTGCGAGGCACTTCACCCTTAAATTCATTGACCAGTTTTCGTGCTGTTTGCATGGCATGTTTGGCTTTGCTGTTATATAAACCAATGGTATTGATGTATTGCTTTAAACCTTCTTCGCCGAGCTTAATAAACGCCTCAGGTGTGTTGGCAACTGGATATAATTTTGCGGTAGCTTTATTCACGCCAACGTCAGTGGCTTGCGCAGATAATAAAACTGAAATTAACAGTTCAAACGCTGTATTATAATGGAGTTCTGTTTTGGGTTCAGGGTCTATGGATTTGAGTGTTTCAAACAGATGAACCACATCTTTTTTTTTCATTGGAAAAAACGATTATTAAGCTTAGCGGTCGTTCACCTCAGCTAAAGTAAGCGTTGTTTGATGGTCAACCACTTCACCTGCTGGATTAATCATTTGTTCAACCAAATAGACGGTTTGCCCATCAATTTTTTCAATACGACCACCGCGCTTACCCATATGGTTACCACGGCGAATGGTGTATGATTTTCCTGTTGAATCTTCAACGCTAGCCACCCAGTCACGACCTGCTTTCTTGAAAGTTGCAACCAAAGTAAGTGTGCTTAAGTCAAATTGCTCCAAAACTTCACGTTTGCGTTTATTGGAGGGTAACCGTTTGCGATTTTTATAACGCGTTGCTTCATCAATGCGATTCTTTTCAAAAGATGATAAAAAAGGGTTGCGGATAGTGTTTAAGTCGATATCTGGTGCTTTCATCAGACGCGACAAAGCATCGGGAATTTCAGGCTCTTGGGCAGATGCGTTTTCATTTTCAATGGCTGCAAATGATGGCTGAGCCATGCATAGGCTTGCCAAAAATGCATATAAAAATAGCGATAAATGTTTCATAACCACCTCACGTAAAAGCATAGTTTAGCTCATACTTTTCATGTAACCAGTGAGCAATGATAGTTCAACACCTTGAAATATCAAGGTAAGTACAACCTAACTGTGCTTATTTTTACCCATCATGGCAGCATTACCGATATAATCGGCTGGTGTGATGTCTTTCAAACGTGCTTTGGCATCATCAGGAATATCAAGGTTTTCAATGAACTCACGCATACGTTCGGCATTAATGCCTTTACCACGGGTCAGCGCTTTAAGCTGCTCATAAGGGTTGTCCAAAGCGTATCTCCGCATCACTGTTTGCACGGCTTCTGCCAAGACTTCCCAAGTGTTGTCCAAGTCTTCCAACATCTTATCACTGTTCACTTCCAACTTGCTCATACCACGCTCTAAAGAAGATAACGCAAGCATGGTATAACCAAAACCCACACCAAGATTACGCAATACGGTGGAATCGGTTAAATCACGCTGCCAACGAGAAATCGGCAGCTTTTCAGCCAAATGGTGCAACATGGCATTGGCAAGCCCTAGATTTCCTTCTGCATTCTCAAAATCAATCGGGTTGACCTTATGCGGCATGGCAGATGAACCAACTTCGCCAGCAATGACCTTTTGTTTGAAAAAACCAATCGAAATATAACTCCAAATATCACGGCAGAAGTCAATGATAATGGTGTTAAAACGAGAGGTGGCTTGATTGAGTTCGGCGATATAATCGTGGGGTTCAATTTGGGTGGTGTATGGGCTCCAAGCAAGCCCTAAAGATTCAACAAAACCTTTGGATGTGCTTAACCAATCCACTTCGGGATAAGCAATCAAATGGGCATTAAAGTTGCCTGTTGCGCCATTGATTTTGCCAGAAATCACCACGTCTGCAATTTGAGCACGTTGCCTATCTAATCTGGCGACCACATTCATCCACTCTTTGCCCATGGTGGTCGGTGATGCAGGTTGCCCGTGGGTGCGTGCTAACATTGGCATAGCTGCCATGTCGGATGCCATGCTTTCCATGGTAGAAATTGTGTTGTCCAATGCAGGCAGCAACACGGTATCGCGGGCTTCTTTAAGCATCAGTCCGTAGGATAGGTTGTTGATGTCTTCGGATGTGCAGGCAAAATGAATAAATTCAGACACAGCATTGAGTTCGGCTTGATCTGCCACCTTATCTTTGAGGAAATATTCCACCGCTTTGACATCATGGTTGGTGGTTTTTTCAATGTCTTTGACCGCTTGAGCATCAGCTTCGGAGAAGTTATCTACAATAGCGTCCAGAAATGCATTGGCTTCCGCCGATAAGCTGCTGACCTCTTGAATATCCTTGTGTGCTGCCAACATTTGCAACCAACGCACTTCCACCAATACACGGGCTTTAATCAGACCAAACTCACTAAAAATAGGGCGTAAGTCGCCAACTTTATTGGCATAACGCCCATCAAGCGGGGATAGGGCAGTGAGTGCAGAATGATTCATGGTGATACCTCGTGTTACTTTCAAATAATCAGTTGCCGCAAGCTATCGTGTGGCGTTGGATATGCAATGTGAGGGCTTTTGAACCTTAATTTTGATAACTGTGAAAATGCGCGAAACAAGACCTGACCCCCGCTTTCTTTTTTTACTCCACCCATAAAGAATCAATAAATAGTTCGCCTGCTTCACTCTTGCCGACTTCAGCATGGATTATTATTAACTTCCCTTGAATCTTATATTGTACAAGGTAATTAATTGCAGATGGCGATGCCCAATCCAATTCAATATCAATAACATCACCGCCACTACTTTCTCGACTGTAAAAATAGGAGTTAATTCTAGAATATTTTCCTGTGATTACTTGTTCCCCTTCTTGCAAAGGTAGCAAAGATATTTCATTGTGCACAAACGCTTCACTTTTCCTAATAAAATCTGGGTCAATTGAACTCTTCAAATACCAATACAGAGGAAGAGTGATACTTAAATATAAAGCAACAATTATAGCAGCATATTTAATAATTTTTGGGATGTTAAAATCTTTTTTTTGCTTAGGCATAAACACGATGAAATCTCCTCCAAGAAAGGAAAAACACTAGAGCATAAAAGATAGCATGCCCTATAAATGCAACTGTAAGGATAAGAATTGGAATAAAGTAAAGTATTTTCATAACTTCGTTCCAATTTTCTTGCCTCAATTTATACGAAGCTATTAACCAAGGGACTGTTGAAACAAGAAGCGATATTAGAAATATAACAGTCTGAAACTCCGCACTATTGTCTCGAAATGCATGTCCACCAAAGATATAAAGACTAGCTATAATACTTCCAGCACTGACCAATCCAAAAATAATCATCGATGAAACAACTAAAAGTCCAGATAAGAACACTTTGTTTTTCAGCATCAGAATGGTGAAGAGCAAAGCGGACCTATGCAACCTCCGTAAAAGGGATCTAAAAAGGGGTCTAAAAAGGGGTCAGAGCCCTTTATGGGTAAGATGCTGATTTTTAAAGATAAAAACTTTAACATTTGCCCTCCTTCAAGCTTCCCACTCGCCCAAACCTTGCCTAAGCACTTGCGGTACATCATCACACAAATCAACAACGGTGGTGGGGGTCATGTCGCCCCAACCTGCATCGAGCAGCACGGCATTCAGATGTTTGATGCGGGGTTCAATGCTTTCAGGGTCAGTGGCGATGAAATCTTCATCGGGGAATTGCATAGATGTTGCCAGCAGTGGTTCGCCGACCTCTTGAAGCAACATATTACACACCGCATGGTCAGGCATACGAATACCGACATCTTTGCGTTTGCCAAATATGCGTTTGGGCAGTTTGGAATTGGCGGGTAGGATGAAGGTGTATGGGCCAGGTAAATTGTGTTTGAGAATACGGTGAGCAGCATTGTTGATGCTGACAAATTGGGCAGCTTGTGATAAATCAGAAACAACCAGCGACCATAAATGTTGCTCATCCAAATTGCGAAGTTGATGAATGGACTCTTGGGCCTTGAGCGCAGTGGGAAGTACCATGATGGCATAGGTCGTTTCCGTCGGTACAACCGCAAAGCAGCCATCATGCAGCAACTTGGCAGCATGTTTGATTTGTCTGATTTGTGGGCGCTCTGGGTGCAAGCGCATATGTTCAAAGGTGTGCATTTTTAGAACTTAAAGCCTTTAAACGCATCTTTAAGCTTTTGTTTGGCTTTTTCTTTTGCTTCGAGCCGCGCTTTTTCAACGGCTATTTTGGCATCTGCTTTTCGCTTGGCTTCGGCTTTAGCTTTGGCAACTTCTTCATCGCGTGTTTTGACAAAACCTTGGTCGAGCACTTTGCCGCCCACTCCACCAATAGGTTTACCTGCCGCATCGTTTAGCGCACCCGCGCTGTCCAAGAGTGCATTTTTATCCATCTTAAAATCCACTTGGATATTCTCAAATGAGCCATAAATATGAAGCGGAACAACCAAACCTTTTTTGCGACTGCCCCCACCTTGCCCAGCTAAAGTTTGCACCAATTTTGGGCGCACATGATAATCAAGCTTGGTTGGGTCTAAATAGACCTTTCCTTTACCTGAAAGGCGAAACAATGGGGATGCCATATACAGGTCATTGTTGGTCAGGACTGCATTTTTAACGCTGAAAGTACCTTGCATGGTGGCGAAGTCGCTCGCTTGTGTTTGGGTGGACTGTTTTTTAAGTTTACGCACTTCTTTCGCAATATCAACGCCTTTAAACTGCCCATCTTTAAACAGAAAATTGCCGCGCCCCGTCATGCTGTGAATGATGCTGTTGGGTAATAAACCTTTACCCGACAACTCTGCATTTAAGGTTGTAATTCCTGATAGTTTATTAAAGTCAGCCAGAGCTTTAAGCACAGGTTTAATGGATACACCTTTCATGCGAAGCGATTGTTTCCAAGTGGCAGGGTATTGGTTGGCATACAATGTCATATTTTCACTGACATGACCGCCATTGGTATCAAAGCGCAGCGGATTTAAGCGCACAACCCCTTTTTCACTGCTCAGTGTCATGCGTAAGTTTTCAAGCTTGAGTTTTATGGCATGAATGGTTTTAGCTTGTAGCTGCACAGATAAATACCATGGTTTTAGAAACGTTAAATCCGGTTCAAGGTTTGCTTTTTCTGTTGGAATCGTTGTCTCAACAGATGCAGGCTTAACCTTCTTCCCTTTTTTACTTTGTGGAATCCAAGGGTCTAGATGAAGTTCGTTGGTGGTGATACGAAGCTGAATGTCTGGTGCATCACCAATGGCAATATCACCCGAAAGTTGAATGGGTTCTTCATCCATGTGCACCTGCATATTCCGAATTTCAATGATGTTAGCATCACCCGCAAGGAAGGCTTCCACTTGCACGGTTTTCCATGGGTTTGGATGCGCTTTGTATATGTCTTGCAGGGTAGGGACAAAAGTGTTCAACCAAATGCGTTGTAGTTTTCCAGTGTTTACCTTGGCTTCAAACCTTGGCTTTTTAAGCAAGTTACGCACTTTGCCCGACATGCTCAATACATCTGTATCATCCATGGCTAAGGTGAGGCTATCAATTTTTAAGGTTTTTAATGCTTTAACATTAAGTTTCCATGCTGTGTTCAGCTTATGGTTACCTTGAATTTCAATGGAGCCAGAACTCAGCATCATTTTATCACTATGCTGTTCTAAGGATACATCAAGTGAGATAAAAGTATCTTGAAGTTTGCCAAATTGGGTTTCTTGCTCTGCTTCAAGCTGGGGCAACCATGCTAAAAAAGGTTTTAAACTGAACTGCTTGCTAGTGATATGGGCTAACACAGGCAAGGTTTCAGGGTTAAATTTGTCCAAGTCGAGAACTGGGCCGACTTTTGCTGTGATTTGAATTGGGTTTGCACCAATCTTGGCTGATAAATCAATGCCAACAGGTTGCTTGAGTTGCAAATCGGTGACACTAAGCTGAATATCATCAATCGCCACCTTACCTTTGGTTTCATCCGACCAAATAACCTGACCGTGCGTGAGCTGAAGCAGCTTGGCTTCAAAGGCAATGGGTAATGCAGCGCTTTTTTCTTTTGTGTTTGTTTTACTGGTGGATGTTTGGGCTTGTGGCGTGGGTTTTGTTGAATCTTCTCTTTTGGATAGGTCAGACCAGTTGTTGCTTCCATCATCGTGTTGGGTGAGCCAAACTTTGGGTGAGTTGAGTTCAAAGCGTTTGACCTCAATTTGTTGGTCAAACAAGGGCATCAATGCAACTTTAACATCAACGCTTTTAACCTCTAACATATTGCGTTGGGCGAACCCTTTGGCATTTTCAAGCGCAACATTTGTGAGGGTCACACCCACCCAAGGAAATAAGCTGAGTTTGATGTTGCCAATATCAAGGTTACGTCCTGTGGCATCGAGCACGGCTTTTTTGATTTCTGGCTTGTAGTCGTTCACGCTGATGAAAAACGGTGCAACCAAGAGCGCTATCAGAACAAGCGCAACAAAAGCGAAAGCAAACTTCATAAATTTTAACATCTTTTACCTCAAACTACTCAAAACTTTGCGAAGTGGCTCTATAAGCCGGGTTCTGTACTCTGAAAACAGAGCGATGATCATTCATCTGGACAAGTTGTTACCAACTGCCTCAAGCAACCTACCCGAAGCCAAGTGCGAGTCACACCATCTGACTTCCTATTTGGTCTTGCTGCGGATGGGGTTTACCTAAGCCTTGATTTGTCACCAAACCAAGCGGTGCGCTCTTACCGCACCCTTTCACCCTTACCTTGTGTCAACACATGGCGGTCTAGTCTCTGTGGCACTTTCCTAGGGTTGCCCCCACTGGATGTTATCCAGCATCCTACTCTATGCAGCCCGGACTTTCCTCCCTGTGTTAAAAAACACAGCGCGACCATCCGAGCCACTTCGCGGGGCTAGTGTAATCAGTTTGTTAGAGAATTACGAATAGGTGACGTTGCAGAGGGTTAGTCCTTCTTGTCCGTTGTATTATTTTTCTTTTTGACTGGTTTGAAAAATACCCATGCGACTATTCCTGCCAGTACAAGAAAAATACTTAATTCGATGAGCCCTGCCATCCACATCAGGGTTTATCCGTATTGGGCATATTCATATCGTTCATGTCCATTTCTTGCATGTCCATGGTATCCATTTTCATATCATGGTGCTGCATATTGTGCATGTCATGATTCATACCCTTCATGTTTTTCATATCATGCATACTGTGCATCAACGCGCTGCCACGAATCATGGTGAACACACCCATAGCAATCAAAAGCAGAGCTGCAACTTTGAGAAAAACACCGCGCATCTTGGGTGATGCTGATTGCATGATGACAGGCACAAACATCATGGCAGGCACTGTACCTAAACCGAAGGCAAGCATCATACCTGCGGATAAACCAATGCTTCCCGAGGTTAAACTTAATGCCAAACCTGCATAGACCAAACCGCAGGGTAATAACCCATTGAATAACCCAACCATGAACCAACTCATGGGCATGCGACTATTTGTCGCAGCATGAACCCACCCCGTTAGCCCAATCAAGCGCGAGAATTTGGCCATAAATTTCACAAACGGGTCAGGCAACCAGCCTACAAGGTTTAAACCGAACACAATCATCAGCATCCCTGCAAGTATGGTTAAGCCGCGTTGCATGTCGGCAAACCACGTTACTTGGGTGATTGCCATGCCTAACATGCCTGCCAAAAGACCGAGGAAAGTATAGGTGAGTATGCGCCCCATTTG
>CAMZLG010000010.1 GCA_947311495.1 uncultured Zetaproteobacteria bacterium | reverse complement strand
TTGATAAACATACATATCTACTTTTGCCGCTAAACCTTGCCCATCATCACGCTGAACATGGGATAACCTAAGCCTTGTGTACTGTGGTGTTTGCCGCACTTCATCAATGGTAGCTTGAATATTTGTTTTTTGATTGAGCCAACTGCTATCCACAACAAACTGATGTTGCTGCCAAGCTAACATCACACTGGCATAACTTAGCCCCACGATAAAAAAGAAAACGATAGATTTGCGCCACAGCAACAACGGCAATATTATCAAAGCATAAACATAAGGTATCTCGGAATATATAAGAACCAAACCGCACACCCAAGCAAGGCTGGGTAATAATAAAGGAATGTTTTTAGGCAGGGTAAACAATGTCCCCATGAATGAGCAAATCATCGCCCAAAACTACCCGTTCAAGGTTTGCGATATGCACAGCATCCTGCATGGTCGCTACACCCAAACCATGCCAAAAACTCATGGCTTCCACGCCACCAATAAGAAGCGGCGCTTGGTAAAGCAACAATTCATTGCTGATGCCATGCTCCAAACATGCCGCGTGTAGCTTGCCGCCACCTTCGAGTAAGACTTGCAAACATCCATCTTCTGCCAAATGTTTGAATGCTGCTTCATAGTTTTCAACCAACACCACATCCATACCCAAATCTCGCCATGCTTTTGCATCATCATTATCATGGATAATATAAAAGCGACTAGGTGCTTCATCGGATAGAAGTTTGCAATCGGCAAGCACTTTGGGCGCATGTTTGCCCAACATTACACGCAGCGGTGGTTTACCCACGATTTGAGCATCACGTACCGTGAGCGATGGATTATCATGCACCAACGTGCCTACACCTACCACAATCGCATCACACATCGCCCGAACACCATGCGCATGTTTACGCGATTCAGCGCCACTAATCCACTGCGAATGTTTGATGCGTGTTGCCATCTTGCCGTCCAAAGAAATCGCCGCTTTGGCAATCACCCACGGCATATTTGTCTTGATATAATGAAAAAATTGGCGGTTCAATATGTTGGCTTCTTCCTGACAAATACCAGAGACCACTTCAATACCTGCATCTTCCAAAAGCTTAGCCCCGCCTGCCATCTTGGGATTGGGGTCAGATGATGCAATCACCACTTTTACAATGCCTGATGGTATAATTGAAGCAGTACATGCAGGTGTACGCCCTTCTGAAGCGCATGGCTCTAAAGTGACATACAAGGTTGCACCTCGAACATCACCACCTGCGTCATGTAAAGCTTCGACTTCAGCATGATTGCCACCACAAGCTTGAGTAAAGCCCTTGCCCAACACCATATCATCGCGCACAATCACAGCACCCACCGCAGGGTTAGGATGGGTATTGCCCAAAGCTTTAATGGCTTGGCTTAATGCAAGCTGCATCCAATGTTGGTGCGCTTCAGACATTCCCTCTCCTTTATTAAAACTTGCAACAAGTACAAGTCACTTTCAAACATTAAATAGCCAAGAATGAATCAAAGCTATTCATACCCGCCATACTTTGGCACAATTGTTGCAATACTCCAAAATATATATCTAAAATCGAAAGAGGAGAAGAATAATTGATACATTATGAGTTTCTTCCTGAGCACCGTCTTATTTTTAATGTATTTCATGGTAAGGTGTCATCAGGGGAACTACTTCAACACGCGCGCCAATTATCTGCCCACGATTACCAAGGTATAAATGTATCTGGTTTAAGCATTCTAACAAAAGACTTAAGCATCAATGATATTAAAGTTTCGGATATATCGGCTTGTGCCCACTTGATAAGGGGAGCAAATTTTCGCATGGGAGGGAAAAATGCTATACTTTCATATTCTAGTTTGAGCTATGCATTTGCCAGAGTTTACCAAACAGTTCTAAACTTAGAAAAAATTGATGAAACACGAGTTTATAGAAAGCACGAGCTCAACCATGCACTCTCGTGGTTAAAGCTAGAGGCCCTAACAGAAGAAATACAGAGTAAAGTCGAACAGTATGAGAAGGCGACCCAATAGCCTTATAACGCGCCTTATTCTCTCTTAGTTTTGAAGGAGTGTACGTCCCCACTTTTTTGTGTCACTCGAGAACATCAAAAAACTATGCTTCCCCATACCATTTACCTGCCATCATCTGCTATACGCACCTTAAAAGAAACACAGCTAACCCAAATAATTTATTATACCATATTGTTGAATGTGATTAGCTCGTGTTTTTCACCTTTTTTTTTGCTAAGATGCGCCCATTCATTATCACCCCGAAAGGACAATACACTCCATGCCTCAAGAACAATCGACATATTATGTAAGCACTCCGATTTATTATGTGAATGATGAACCGCATTTGGGGCATATGTATACCACGATTGCAGCCGATGTTTTAGCTCGCCAACATCGTTTGGCGGGTGATGATGTTTTCTTTTTAACAGGTGTTGATGAGCATGGTCAAAAGGTGCAACAAGCGGCTGAAAAGCGCGGCATAGCTCCAATTGAACTGGCAAACCAAGTGGTGCAGCGCTATGAAACACTTTGGCCAGAGCTTTCAATTAGTAATGATGATTTTATCCGCACAAGCTCAGACAGACATAAAAAAGGCGTTCATGCCATGTGGCAACGTCTATTGGATAATGGCTCAATTTATAAAGACTTTTATGAAGATTGGTATTGTGTGCCGTGTGAAACCTATTGGACAGAAACCCAGCTTAAAGATGCAACACACCCTGAAAAAGAAAACTGTCTTAACGCTGAAATTTGCCCCGACTGCAAACGCAGCGTAGAAAAAATTCAAGAAGAATCCTACTTTTTCAAATTAAGTGATTATCAAGATAAAATCATCACTTACATCAATGAGCACCCAGATTTCATCGCGCCCGAATCACGCAAAAATGAAGTGCTTCGCTTTGTTGAAGGTGGGTTAAGAGATTTATCTATTTCACGTACCACCTTTTCATGGGGTGTGCCCGTTGAGGATGATGAAGGGCATGTGATTTATGTGTGGATTGATGCCTTGAGCAACTATTTGTCGGCACTTGGATTCCCTGAAGACACTGAAAACATGAAATTTTGGCCAGCCGATTTGCATTTGATTGGCAAAGATATTTTGCGCTTTCATGCTGTGTATTGGCCTGCCATGCTCATGGCAGCGGAGCTTCCATTACCCAAGCGTGTTTTTGCCCATGGTTGGTGGACAGTTGAAGGCGAAAAAATGAGCAAATCTAAGGGTAATGCCTTGCGCCCTGCTGATTTATTGGATGCCTATGAAAGCGATACTTTGCGCTATTTCTTATTGCGTGAAGTGCCTTTTGGTTCAGATGGCGATTTCTCCCATGATGCCTTGAAAATACGTTACAACTCTGAGCTTGCCAATGATGTGGGCAACTTGTTAAACCGCTCTTTATCCATGCTTAAAAAGTATAGAGATGGTGTATTGCCAGCGGTTACCGATGAACAAAGCGGTGACAGAGCATTGATTGCAGATGTTGAAGCCATGCAGCGCGAAGTTGCAGCACACTTGGAGAACCAAGCCTTCCATCTGGCGTTAGAGCGCATCAATCAGGTGGTGCGCCATGGCAACCGTTATGTGGCTGAGAATGAGCCTTGGACACTTGCTAAGGAAGGCAATGATACTCGTCTGAACACAGTGTTATACCATTTGGTTGAAGCCTTACGTTTGATTGCGGTGCAGTTATCACCCTTTATGCCTGTGAAGATGCAGCAAATGTTATCACAGATTTTGAATGCCGATGTGAATATTGAAACCTTGCGTTTACATGAAGTTGCAGGTTGGGGATTATTACAAGCTGGGCATGTTTGCCAAAAACCTAGCCCTGTGTTTCCGCGCATGGACGCTTAAACCAACATGCCGCGCAAGCTTCTTAAAAAGTATCTTCCAGACCCCAAAGAAATTAAGGAAAACAAATATTTAAGCATTTTTGGCACTTTATTACATGCCGCAGAACTTTGGCATTTTAGCCGCCATTCCGTTGCCAAGGCATTTGCTGTGGGTTTATTTTGCGCTTGGATTCCGGTGCCATTCCAAATGGTGCTCGCAGCTGGTGGCGCGATTCTTTTTCGTGCCAATTTGCCCATGTCCATTGCTTTGGTTTGGATTACCAACCCACTCACCATGCCACCCATGTTTTATGCGGCATACAAAATTGGAGCACTGGTGATGGGCGTTGGCGAAGTACCCTTTGAGATGGAGCTCACTATCGATTGGCTGGTCAACGGCACACTTCTGATTTGGAAACCTTTTTTACTTGGCTGTTTGATAACAGGTATAAGCAGTTCAATTTTAGGTTATGTTGGCATCCAATGGTTTTGGCGTTGGCATGTGATGCGAAGTTGGAAAAATAGGAAACATGGTAAGGCATCCCGCAACAACTGATATTGAGCAAGACCTTGCCCAAACGCTTGGACAAGACTTATGCCTTGAATCATGGCAAGTGGTTTCAGGCGGTTCTATTCATCAGGCTTATCATGTTATGAGCCAAGATAAGCAACAATTCTTTATCAAAATTAACCAAGCCAACAAAGCGCATACCTTAACGGCAGAAGCCCAAGGTTTAACCGCCTTGCAACATGCGTTGGATAACGACAACCCGCTACGTATCCCTCAAGTCATCACCCAAAACAGCAATACAACCCATGCTTGGCTTATACTCGAATACATCCCTTTTGGACGTAGCGATAACACAGTACAAAGCAAGTTGGGGCAAGGGCTAGCCATGCTGCATCAACACACTGCCCCGCAATTTGGCTTTGATGCAGATAATGTGATTGGAGCAAGCTTACAAACCAATACTTGGACTGATGACTGGCTCAGTTTTTGGGCAGAGCAGCGGTTGGGCACACAATTCAAACTGGCGGCACAACATGGTTTTTATAGCAGCATACAAGATGAAGCCAAGCAGTTATTGGCGCATTTACCCACCCTGCTTAAAGGTCACAAACCCAAACCAGCATTGCTGCATGGTGATTTATGGGGCGGCAATGCCGCAGCCGACAACCAAGGCAACCCCATCATCTTTGACCCCGCCGTGTATAACGGTGATAGAATGTGTGATATTGCCATGACCAAGCTTTTTGGTGGATTTTCTGCTGAATTTTATGCAGCCTACAACGATGTTTACCCGCTCACTGAACACGAAAAACAACTGCAAAACCTCTACAATCTTTACCATATCCTTAACCATGCCAACCTCTTTGGCGGCGGTTATATCAGCCAAAGCCAAAGCATGATGCAACAACTGGTTCATCGGGTTTTATGACGACCATCATTGATGCCCAAGCACGCGCCCAAGCCATTGACCCCAATGGCTCATATATCGTGCAAGCCCCAGCAGGTTCAGGGAAAACTGAGCTACTGATTCAGCGCATTTTGGCACTGTTGGCAACGGTAAGTGAACCTGAAGAAGTCTTGGCACTCACCTTCACCAAAAAAGCCGCTGCAGAAATGCGTGAGCGTGTGATTAAAGCACTCTTTGCCGCACAACGAGCGCAACCCAGCGAACCCCATGCTTTGGCAACATGGAAGCTTGCACATAAAGTTTTGCAACATTCTGAAACCATGGGCTGGCGGCTTAGCGAATACCCTGCCCGCCTACGCATCATGACCCTTGATGCCTTTGCATCGGGACTAGCACGGCAACTGCCTGTGCTTTCAGGCTTTGGACAAACACCTGCCACGGCAGATTTTGCAGAGCCTATGTATCAGCAAGCGGTGTCTGATTTGATGGCTTATGCCGAACAAAAACAAGCACCCAAAGCGCTACAACAAGCCATACATACTTTAATTCTTCATCAAGATTGCAAAATCAATCGGCTTCAAGATTTGCTGGCATCTATGCTTGCAAGACGCGAACAGTGGTTGCCCGATGTACTTAAATATTCGCAAGATATGGGCAGTTTGCGTCAACATTTGGAAGCAAGCCTTAGCGCCATCATTGAACACACCATGCAGCAAGCCAGCGCACAATTTAGCCTTGGTCAAAAAGATGAGCTTGTTCGCTTGGCAAACTTCGCTACAGCGCAATTATCACTAAACCAAGGTGATGCTGAACATGCGCTACAACCTTTTTTAAGCCTTACCACCTTTCCTGATGCTACTCCTGATAATATTGCAGCCTTCAAGTCGCTTGCCCATCTGCTTATGACGGCGGGTTATAAAGTCAATATCCGCAAGAGTGTGACCAAAACATTGGGCTTTGATACCAGCGATGCCAGCAAACCTTTTAAACAAGACATGCTCGCCCTACTTGCACAACTCCAAGGCAATCCAGAGCTTGTCCAAACCTTGATTGCCGTACGTGGGCTACCTGAATCTGCCAACTTCTCTGATTCAGCATGGCAAACTTTGGAAGCATTGTTTTTAGTGCTTAAAATGTTGGCAGTTCACCTGTGGCAAAGCTTTGAGCAGCATAAACAAGTCGATTTTATTGAAATCATGCTCAGAGCCAAGCAGGCATTGGGTGCTGAAGATGGACAAGGCAATATTATCCCCAGCGATGCTTTGTTGCGCCTAGACCATCAAATTAAACATATTCTTGTGGATGAGTTTCAAGATACATCCACCCTACAAATTGATTTATTATCCCGTTTAACCGCAGGTTGGAGCCAAGATGGGCGCACAATATTCATGGTGGGCGATCCCATGCAATCCATTTATCGCTTTCGTAAAGCGGAAGTAAGCCTGTTTTTAAAAGCAGCCGACAATGCTTTGCCCACCAATCAACAACTTCCCAAAGTCCACAGCCTGAAACTGCACCAAAACTTTCGCTCTTCACCAGAAATTATTACATGGGTGAACCAAATGTTTACCCACCTGCTACCGCAAACCGATGATGTGTTATCAGGTGCCATTGCCTACACAGCATCCACAGCATTCAAACAAGACAAAGGTTTGGTGCGGCTAAATATTTTAGCTGAGAAAAGTGAGGCGCAAGAAGCTGAACTCATGTTGGATGTTATCAAAAAGAATAAGGCGCAAGGCAAGCGTATTGGTGTGTTGGCGCGTAGCCGCAATCATTTACATGCTTTGATGCAAACCCTACAAGCCGAAAACATCCCTTTTCGTGCCTTGGATGTTTTGCCTTTAAACAAACAACCTGAGGTGATGGACTTATTCAATCTCACCAAAGCTTTGTTGTATCCTGCCGACCATATTGCATGGGCAAGTGTGCTGCGCTCACCCATCTTGGGTTTAAAAAAGAATACGCTGTTTGATATCTTGCATGACCAGCCATTGTCGCTTTGGGATAACATCAAAAGTTATGCGCAAACAAACACAGATATTGATGAGCAAAAGATTCTCAAGCGCTTTATCCATGCCTTTGAGGCAGCTTTACCCAAAGTGCGCCGCCTACACCTGCATAAACTGGTGGAAAGCACATGGCTACAACTGCAAGCACCCGCAAGCTTAAGCAAAACCCAACTGATGAATGCCGATATGTTTTTCAAACTGTTGCAGCAATGGGAAGATACGACTGCCATGGATATATCGTGGTTGGAAAAACGGCTGCAAAAATTGTATGCCAAACCTGAAGCCAAACTTCATGCCGAGCAGGTGGAGTTGCTAACCATGCATGGTGCCAAAGGCTTGCAATGGGATACCGTCATCCTTTGCGGTTTGGGTAAAACACCTCGCGCTAAAGATAAGGATGTATTGGTACAAACAGAAACCAACACCCACTTGGGCAAACAGCTCTTGTTATCCCCGCTTCCCCAACATGGGCAAGACCAAACTTATGATTTAATTCGTAATTTTGAAAAGCAGAGGGATGAATTGGAAGTGGCGCGATTATTGTATGTGGCATGTACCCGTGCAGAGCGCGAATTGCATATGTTTGGTGAAGTGCGCGGTGAAAATAAAGCACCTGCATCATCATCCTTGTTGGCGCGACTACTCCAAGATGATGAATCATGTTTTGATGCGGATGTGGTGTGGCATGAGCCAAAGCAGCAGCAAACCGAAAACCAACCAACCATTATAACCCAACGTTTACCACCACATATTCAAAGCCTCACGCCTTTCGCCGCTATCCAGCCCCAACAGCAAAAAGATATATTGCTTACAACCCCACTTAAACCCGAATTCTCTTGGGCTAGCGCACAAGCTAAAGCCGTGGGCATAGCCCTTCATGCTGCCTTGCAACAGATTGCAACATTGGGTTTGTCCCAGTGGAAAGAGGCAAACAATGATGAACTTACAGCTTTGATGACCCATATTTTGCACCGCGAAGGTTTAAGCAAAAACCACTTGGACAAAGCATTAAAGCGTTGCCAACAAGGATTGGATAAGTGTTTCACAAGCAAACGATTGCAATGGGTTTTATCCGAAGATCATCATGATCAACACAGTGAATGGGCGTTGACCTATACCGAAAATGATGTGTGCAAACATGTTATCTTGGACTACACCTTTATTGATGAGCAAGGCACGCGATGGATTGTAGATTATAAAACAGGCTCACACTTTGATGATGTCGAAACCTTCCTTGACCAAGAGTTGCACCGCTACACTGTGGACACACCGCAACTGCCCAATTATGTCAAAGCTATGCAAGCCTTAGAGCCTGAGCGAAATATCAAGGCTGCTTTATATTTTCCTATGTTGGATGGTTGGCGAGAATGGCAAGCTGTGGTATCATAAACATACCAAACGCAACACAAGGAGCAAACCATGTTAACCGCCAAAGATATGATGAACCCAAACCCTGAGTCCTGCACCTTGGACACACCCATTCAAGATATTATTCAGCGCTTCGCCAATCAAAATATCGACTACTTGCTTGTCTTGGATGATGAGCAACGCTTGCAAGGCATTATCACTGAATCCGATTTGATTGAGCAGCAAGCTAATCTTCATGTGCCTACCGCGATTGCTATTTTTGATATGGTGTTGCCTTTGGGTGAAGACAAATTTGAAGACGAAATCAAACGTTTGGAAGCACTCAACGCAGAAGGTTTGATGAGCCAAAATGTTAAAACAGTATCACCAGACACCTCACTCAATGATGTAGCAAGCTTGATGAGTGAAAAACATGTGCATCACTTGCCCGTGGTCAATCGTGATAGTGTAGAAGGCTTGGTCAGCAAACACGATGTCATCAAAGCTTTAGCTTGGCGTTAAGGGTTTATACTAAAACAATTGATCATATCCGCGACAACTATAATCAGCTTATAAAATTGAACACCAAGCCCAACAGCCAATACAAAACAAATAGCGTCAGCGCTAGCAAAACTATAACTACCACATAACTTGATAGATAATAAGGTCGCATATCATGTGCAATCCAATATTTGCTACATGCCTTACAATTGTAAATATGTCGTGAAGTTGGAATAGGCAAAGGAAGAACCAAGAGGAACTGATTTATTAATGATGCTTTAGAAAGCCACATTATATTGTTAATATCCACCCTGGCGCAGTAAATACAAGTAGGTAACGCCGAGAACTCGACTTCTTCCGCTAACAACTCTTCGTATTCACCATTATAAACCTTTTCTAAGACACTCCTCGCTTCAACTTCACTTGAAGGATGAACTTGTACGGAAATGCAGCCTAGGGCAATTGACATTGACCAGTCTATACCAACATAATACTCATTATAAAGCACGGTAAGTATACCTTCTGCTTCCAACCTACCCTTCAATATATGGGCTTCTATCGGCTCATGGCAAAAAGCTACCGTTATCATTTATTATAAGGGATGAAAGCGAATCAAATTGGTTTTGAATAAGCCATATTGTTCGCTGGGAATATCAAATGGCGCTGCTGCATAAATGGCTTGTAGCAGTGTGCTATCCAATTGCTTTGAACCCGAACTTTCAAGAATACGCACACTGACCACATCACCTTTAGGCGATAATTTTAGTTCAACCAAGGGTTTATTCAGTTGGCTGGCACTTTCCGTTGACACTTTCCATTGCTGCTCAACCGCCTGCTGCATGCCTGCAATATAACGATTGATTTCAACATCTGTCATCTGCGCTTTGAGCATATCATTCAAGGCTTGCTTATTGTTGGTCTTTTTCTTCACCCGCGTTTTGGGCGCTGATTCCATGGGGGCAAATGGGTCATAATCCAATTCTTCTTCCACCACGACTTTTTTCTTGGGTTGGGCTTTAGGTTTGGCTTTAGCTTTCAAGGTGGGTTTGGGTTTGACCCGAGGTTTCGGTTTAAGCTTGGGCAACACTTTAGGTTTGCTCACATGAGGTTTTGGTTTTGTCGCAGGTTTGCTTTTGGGTATCATGGACTGAAGCTCAGCCAAACTCACCATGCTAACCTGCATCACCCGCTCAGGGGCTTTGACACGCTCAGTTTGCCATTGGTTTGCCATCAACAAAACAACGACCACCAAAAGGTGCAGCGCAAAAGCAAGCGTGTAGTCCCTAGTCGCCAACATGGGGTTACTTCTGCGGCTCAGTCACCAAGGATATTTGTGTAATACCTGCGGATTCTAATAAACTCATCACACGTGCCACATTTTCGTATGTCGTTTTTGCATCACCACGAATAAATATAGGTAGCTTGGGTTTAGCTTGGCGCATGGCTTGAATGCGTGGCGCAAGTTGCGCTATTTCAATTTGTTTATTGCGAATAAACAAGTCACCATTCTTCTTAATCGAAATCACTACAGGTTCAATTTGTTGCCTAATTTGCGGCGCATCAGCATCAGG
>CAMZLG010000009.1 GCA_947311495.1 uncultured Zetaproteobacteria bacterium | reverse complement strand
CCGATGCCGACGCACAAGCCGAAGGTTATCCATCCTTGGAGATGTATAAAGGTTTGATTCTAAAGATGCATAAGGGCATGACTTGGGACGAAGAATCTTTGGTTTGGGTACATTGTTTTAAAAGGAAAGCCTGAGGTTATAGCAAGTGCAACTTCAAGGTAAACATATATTGCTTGGTGTAGGTGGTGGCATTGCTGTGTACCGCGCTGTGGAATTGATGCGTTTATTGATGAAGCAAGGTGCAGACGTGCAGGTGGTGATGACCAAGTCAGCACAAGAATTTGTCACACCTTTAACCTTTGAAGCTTTATCGGGCAATAAGGTGCATACCGACTTGTTCGACCTCACTGAACAACATGGCATGGGGCATATCCAGCTTGTGCGTTGGGCGGATATGGTGGTGGTAGCACCTGCAACAGCCAACCTCATCACCAAAATCGCCAGAGGTATTGCTGAAGATTTGTTGACCACGCTTTTACTTGCCAGCGAAGTGCCCGTGTTGGTTGCACCTGCGATGAATGTGTCCATGTGGGGCTCGGCAGGTAATCAAGCCAATATTAAGCTGCTGCAGGAACGCGGGTTTTACATGGTTGAACCTGCGGCAGGCGCGCTGGCTTGCGGCGAAGTGGGCGCAGGTCGTTTGGCAGAACCATCTGATATTGTGCAAGCGGTTTTACCCATGTTGACCGAGCAAAGCTTGAAAGGGCGAACATGGGTCATCAATGCAGGGCCAACATGGGAAGCTTGGGATGCGGTGCGGATATTAACCAACCGTGCTACGGGTGCGTTGGGGGCAAAGCTTGCAGATGCGGCTGCCATTCGTGGTGCAAAAGTGATTCTCATTGCGGGAAAAGGTACACCCAACACAAGAAATGATGTACAACGCATAGATGTGGAAAGTACGGCAGAGATGTTGGATGTCTGTTTACAATATGCGCAAGGTGCGGATGTGTTTGTGGGTACGGCGGCAGTGAGTGATTATCGCTTTTCTGAAACAAAAGCGGGCAAGCTTAAACGCCAAGGCAGCAGCAGCATTCAAGTCGAACTGGTTGAAAACCCTGATATTATTCAAGCCGTTGCCGCCATGGATAAGCGCCCCCATAAGGTGCTTGCTTTTGCTGCGGAAAGTGAGAACCATATTCAGTTCGCCAAAGATAAATTGAAACGTAAAGGTGTGGATGCCATCGTTGCCAATGATGTGTCCAACATGGGTGCAAAACATGCTTCGGGTTATTATGTAACGGCGAATGATGTGGTTGAACTCGAAGCCCAAGATAAAACAAATTTTGTTGCCAATTTAATTCAACATATCACCACGTAATACCTTGCAATGCTTGCCATAAAGCGTTCCCTACATTGCCAAAGGGGCGGTTCTTTTTACGAACTAAAAATATAGGTGTATTAAAGCTTTGGAAGTCAGGCGATGTCAGCACAGTTAGTTTCCCCTGCTCAATATCATCGGCGATAATATGCAAAGGCATTCGCCCCCAACCTTTTCCTGAGCAAAGAATGCGTCGCTTGGTTGCTAAATCATTGACCACCCACTGTGGCGCACCTTCCAGAATCCCTTTGGATATGCGGGTTGAGTGATAACTTGTGTCACGGACAACAATGAGGGTTTCATGCTCTAAATCACGCTCAGTTAAGGTGCTTGCATATTTCTTCCATTTCGATGCACTAGGGACAACACTGACAAAAGTTACTTGCGTAATAAGCTTGGTTTCAAGGTTGTTGTTTGGCTCTAAGGAGTCAGTCAGCACAATATCAGCATCATCATCTAGCAGTCGTTCCATCGTGCCGCTCAGGGTTTCGACCATAATCCGCATTCGCGATTCAGGGTAGTCTTTATCAATGCCATTGAGCACCTGAATGATGGGTTCAATGGGCAGGATAGCGCTGATTGCCAAGCTTATCTCTGCCTCACATCCCGTTGCGAGGTGCGCAGCTAAACCTTTGAGTTCGTCACTTTTTTCAAGAAGGTGCATGGTTTTTTGATAAATGGCTGAGCCATTCGCAGTCAGTTTAGGTCGATAATTATCGCGGGTAAATATATCAAAGCCAAGCTCTTGCTCTAGTTTCTTAATGCTAATACTCAATGAGGACTGGCTACGAAACACTGATTCAGCAGCAGCTCTAAAACTGCCATGCTGGACAATGGCTTGAAGATATTTCAGTTGTTCTAATGTCATAAAACCACATTGACAAAAACTATCATAATGATGAATTCTATATGCTTTTTATCAATCATACCAGCCTGCATACTTTGCCATGTTGAAAAAAGAGATGGAGAAAAGATGCCGTTAACAAACAGTAAACAACAGTATGGATGGTTAAGTATTGTTTTGCATTGGCTGATGGCATTGGTGGTGTTCGGCATGTTTGGGCTGGGTCTGTATATGGTGGATTTAACCTATATGGATGACTGGTATAAAACTGCACCTGATTTGCATATTGGCATGGGTTTATTGTTGTTTGTGTTGCTTATGTTCCGTTTATTGTGGCGTTTGATGAATGAACTTCCCACGATTTTGGGTAATGACTTTGAAAAAAAGGCAGGGTTATGGGTGCACCGCACACATTATATCTTGATGTTTGCTTTGATGGTCAGCGGATACTTGATTGTTACAGCGCATGGGCGTGGTGCGGACGTGTTTGGTTGGTTTGAAGTGCCTGCATTGTTACCTGCTGAAAAGGGGCGCGAAGCAATTGCGGGTGATGTTCATTTTTATTTGGCATGGGGTTTTATGGGGTTTGTGGTTTTGCATGCGGCGGCAGCCTTGAAACACCACGTTATCAACAAAGACAGAACACTTTTGCGCATGTTGGGCATGTAATCCAAAGGAATAAAAAAGGATAAGGAGAGTAGAATGAATGATAACGATGAAGAAGCGGTGATAGCG
Source organism: uncultured Zetaproteobacteria bacterium (assembly GCA_947311495.1). Lineage (GTDB taxonomy): Bacteria > Pseudomonadota > Zetaproteobacteria > Mariprofundales > Mariprofundaceae > Ghiorsea. The sequence continues at coordinate 9,660 of CAMZLG010000009.1, read as the reverse complement.
GGGCATGGGCCTGTTAAAGTCAGCCTGAAGAAGGGGCAAGACTATCATTATTGCACTTGTGGGCGGTCAAAAAACCAACCGTTTTGTGATGGTTCGCATCAAGGCACATCCTTTACACCCATGAAATTTACAGTTGAGCAAGATGGTCTTTTCCAGCTTTGCCAATGTAAACGCACCAACCAAGTACCATTTTGCGATGGTGCACATTTAAAATTATCTTAAAACAATAAAAAACACACAAGGAGAAAGACGATGAAGAATATAAAAACAATGATGGTTGCAGGATTGTTGGCACTGGGTTTGAGCGCAACGGCTCAGGCAGAAACCTATAAAATTGATGATGCAGGTTCACATGCGTTTATCCAGTTTAAGGTCAAACATTTGGGTTACAGTTGGTTGCTAGGTCGCTTCAATGATTTTAAGGGAGAGTTTAACTATGATGAGAAGAATCCAAGTGCATCAAGCGTCACGGTGGATATTGATACCAACAGCGTGGATACCAACCATGCGCTTCGTGATAAACATTTAAGAAGCAAAGATTTCTTGATGGTTGACCGTTACCCCGACGCAAAATTTGTCAGCACATCATTCACAGAACATGGCAAAGATATTGAAATTAAAGGTAAGTTTACCTTTCATGGTGTGACCAAAGATATGACCATCAAAGGCAAACATATTGGTGCAGGCAAAGACCCATGGGGTGGTTATCGCCGTGGATTTGAGGCTTGGACAAGTTTTAAAATGGCTGATTATGGCATGTTGTATGACTTAGGTCCTGCATCGGAAGTGGTGGATTTGTACTTCTCCATTGAAGGTATTCGCCAGTAAATGTTGCTTTATTGAGAACATAGATGCTGCCACTAGCATTTAGAGGATATGAATGAAATATGGATTCCCTCCTTCGAGGGAATGACGAAAAAGGATGAGTCATGGGTTTATTGGTGGAAGGAAAATGGGTTGGCCAGTGGTATGACACCAAGGAAAGTGGCGGAAAATTTGTGCGCAAAGATTCGGCATTTCGGCATCATATTGGTGATGCTGACTTTCCGGCACAAGCAGGGCGTTATCATTTGTATGTTTCGCTTGCTTGTCCGTGGGCACACCGCACCCTGATATTTCGTAAGCTCAAAGCACTGACAGGTTTGATTGATGTCACGGTGGTATCGCCTGATATGTTGGACAAGGGCTGGATGTTTGACACACCTGAACCCTTGTATGGTTTTGACTATGTTCATCAGCTTTATACCAAAGCCAAAGCTGATTACACAGGGCGGGTGAGTGTGCCGATTTTGTGGGACAAACAAACGCACACCATTGTCTCCAATGAATCTTCAGAAATTATTCGTATGTTTAATTCAGCGTTTAATGATTTAACGGGCAATTTTGTAGATTGTTATCCTGAAGACTTGCGCCCTGCCATTGATGAAGTGAATGAAGATATTTATCACAATATCAATAATGGGGTGTATAAGTGCGGCTTTGCCACCACGCAAGATGCGTATGATGAAGCATTTCAGAACTTATTCGCAGCATTGGATAGGGTAGAGGCGCGACTGTCTTTCAATACATATTTGCTTGGGGAGAGGTTAACTGAAGCTGATTGGCGCTTGTTTACTACGCTGATTCGTTTTGATGTGGTGTATTTCGGGCATTTTAAGTGCAATAAGAAACAAATCTCGGATTACCCCAATATGTACCGTTATCTCAAAGACTTGTATGCCATGCCACATATCGCAGAGACAGTGAATATCGAACATATCAAACGCCATTATTATTACAGCCATGAAAGCATCAATCCCACGCGCATTGTGCCGCAAGGGGTGCCTGAAATATTTGCATAGGAGCGCCAACATGAAAAAAGTAAAAGCGTTGATTGCATTGAAAGAAAGAACCGTCTCGCATCAAGTATCAGCCAGTAAAATCTCTAAAGTGATAAAATTCACTATAATTTGACGGCGTGTCATAGCTATGTCATATTTGCAGTGATATTTAGCACAAGGATGGAGGGAAGCATATTATGTTGGATGTTTTAAGAGCAAAACCAGTGATTGAAGGGAAATCTGTGAAGATAAAACAGATTTTACCATCGAGGAAATGCAGGAATTTGAATCCTTTTTTGCGCATCGATCATTTTAATATTGATCAAGGTGGTTTCCCTAATCAATTGCACCATGGTTTTGAGGGTATTTTTTACCTTTTTAGTGGAGAAATTCACCACGAAGACAGTATGGCTAATTTCTTTGATATTAAACCTGGTGGTGCGGAACTTTTTACAGCAGGTGCTGGCTTAATTCATGCTGAGCTTGTAGAAAACAAAGCGCATGGTATCAGGGTGTGGATAGATTTGCCTGAGGATAAAAAATATATGAAACCTTCTTACCAGAGGTTTGAAGCACTAGATTTTCCAGAAGTCACAAGTAAAGGCGTATGTGTACGTACTGTTGTTGGAGAGGGTTCTCCCTTGAAGCCTCAGACAAATGTTGAAATGCTTGATGTGACTTTGTGCAGTAAAAGTGTTTTTAAATATATCATTCCTGAAAACTTTAATGGCTTCCTCTATGTTGTGGTTGGTTCTATCAAAATAAAAGGAAAAGTTATTCAGGCATCGGAAATGATATGCATGAAAAGTGGTGATGATATAGTGATGTTGAGTAATACGGGTGCTAGGGTGCTTCTTTGTTTTGGTGAGCCGCATGAGGGTAAACTGTCGCATGCCCAATCATATGATACGATATAAGCTATCCATTATACACCGTGCCTGAATGGTGTTGGTAATCTTTGAGCAATTGCGCAGCTTGGTTTCTTGAAATCTCAGGCGTAACGCTGATGCCGCGTTTTTCTAATTCGCTTACCCAATCAGGATGTTTGGCACCCTCATCAAAACCAATGGCTTGGGCATCTGCGGATGTTGCGCCATAGGTTAAATGTTTGATACCTGACCACGGAATGGCACCAAAACACATGGCACATGGCTCACAAGAGCTAATCAACTCGCATCTGGGCAAGTGCTCACCATGTAAGGTGTAGGATTGCAACGTTTGTTCTGCCAAGGCAATCGCCACCATTTCTGCATGATGGTTGGAGCATAAGCTTGACTCAACAAGGTTGACACCTACGGCAATGAGTTGGTGCGTATCTTGATTGAATATGGCGGCTGCAAAAGGACCACCTGACCTGTGTTCGATATTTTTCCTTGCCAAATAAAGTACAAAATCCATGCGTTTTTCAGGTGTTGAGAAATCGGCATGCAGTTGCATGCAGCCACTAACGCAGTCAGCTATCCAGAGGGGTAGCTCAAGTGGGGGTAATTCAGTTAAAATGCGAATGAATCAATGCCTAAAGTGGCGAATGCCTGTGTAAATCATAGCAAGTCCATGTTCATCAGCGGCTTTGACCACTTCTTCATCACGAATTGAACCACCCGGCTGAATCACAGCCGTTGCTCCTGCTGCTGCGAGTGCATCCACACCATCACGGAAGGGGAAGAATGCATCGGATGCTACGGCTGAACCTTGAATGGCTTCCCCACCATGTTGTACAGCAATGCGGGTAGAGTTCACACGGTTCATCTGCCCAGCGCCTACGCCTAGCGTTACGCCGCCTTTGGCAAAGACAATAGCATTGGATTTTACATGTTTGGCAACTGACCATGCAAACATCATATCTGCCCATTCTTCTTCGGTGGGCTGACGCTTGCTCACCACTTTGCACATATCGCGGGTTAAAATATGGTCATCACGTTGTTGCACCAATAATCCACCACTGACGCGTTTAAAATCAAGTCCACCTGCAACGGGGGTTACCGATGGCGCAAGCAAAACCCTAAGATTCTTCTTGGCACTTAATGTTGCCAATGCTTCATCAGAAAAACCTGGTGCAATCACCACTTCCATAAAGGTTTGGGCAATCAATGATGCGGTTTCGTTGTCCAAAGGTTGATTAAATGCGGCAATGCCACCAAATGCGGATGTGCTATCGGCAGCACGGGCGCGTTCATAGACTTCGGCTTGTGTGCCTGACACGGCTACACCACAAGGGTTGGCGTGTTTTACAATCACAGCTGCGTTTTCTGAGAAGTCGCGCACACAAGCAAAAGCAGCATCTGCATCTGCGATATTGTTGTAAGATAAAGCTTTACCTTGCAGCACTTGGCAATCAGCAAGAGAGAGCACAGGGTCTTCCACATCAGCATAAAATGCACCAGCTTGATGCGGATTCTCACCATACCTAAGTTCATCGGCGGTTTTGATAAATTGGCGGGTGAAAATATCAGGGAACTGACGTTTGCTGCCATCGGTGTTCAGTGCCGAAAAATGATTGGCAATCGCACCATCATAAGCGGCAGTATGAGCATAAGCTTTGACCGCCAAACCACGGCGCTTGTTCACATCCAATGAGCCATCTTGCATGGATGTTATCACCATATGGTAATCGGAAGGGTCAACCACGATAGTCACAAATTCATGGTTCTTTGCGGCGGCTCTCACCATACATGGGCCACCAATATCAATGTTTTCAATGGCATCATCCAAGGTGGAATTAGGCTTTGCCACGGCTTCGCGGAAGGGATATAAATTCACGCACACCACATCAATACGCTCAATACCGTGTTCTTTCATGGAAACCAAATCACCATCATTATTGCGTCTAGCCAAGATGCCACCATGCACTTTGGGGTTGAGGGTTTTGACGCGACCATCCATCATTTCAGGGAAACCTGTGTAGTCAGACACATCACGCACTTCAATGTTTGCTTCACGCAAAAGTTTGGCTGTGCCACCTGTAGATAATAAGCTGAACCCTTGCGCAATTAAAGCTTGGGCAAAGCTTTCGATGCCAGTTTTATTGGACACGCTTAACAGTGCATATTTGATGGGTGATGTTGTCATGGTAAACCTCAAATTAAAAAAGTAGGCGCAGGCTACGGATTGTGTAAACAAGCGCAATGGATACAAATATGTAACAATTCAACAGCTTAACTGGATTTTTTGATTGCCAGCGTCTAAGCTGTGGCTTATGGCATTAAATGAACAAGAGTTAACCTACGCATATCAAGGGCTTTTGCATGCTTTTCCTGAAGATTTGCATATTGCTCGGCCTATGGTTCAAATGCTGCAAGATAGAGGTGATAACGAAGCAGCAAGAGATTTAGCCATGAACATGGCTAGGCGCATGCTATCGCTGGGTTACTCGACGTATGCGCTGGCATTTATTACGATTTGCGAGCAGCTTAAACATCCGGATACGGATGAAATTGAATCCATTAAAACTATGGCGGAATTAACCCTGAGTGCAACGCATCAAGATGATGATGTGAAGATGTTTGAGCTGATTGAAACATTATCCGATTCTGAAGCCAAAGACTTTCTTAGAAAGGGAACAATTCTTGAAGTTCAAAAAGGCGAAAGCGTTGTTAAACAAGGTGAAATAAGCCGTAAATTTTATTTGATTTTAGATGGCACTATGCAGGTGCATGTGGAAACACGAAGTGGGCAAGATATTGATTTAACAACCTTGCAAAAGGGCGAATTTTTTGGTGAGTTTGCCTGCGTATATCATCTGCCTCGTACAGCAACCGTGACGGCATCATCTGCGGTGACAGTGCTGGAATTTGACGATGAAGTGATTACTGAACTGGTGGATACTTCGCCTGAAGCAGGTGAGAGTTTAATGGGTATTGTGAAGCGCCGTATGATTGCATCGGTTTCGCATGCGCACCCTATTTTTACGGATATTGAAGATGCAGACCGTTCTTGGTTGACAGATGAAGCCACCCTTTTGGAATATGAAACTGGTGCATCGCTTTTATCCGAAAAAGGTGATTATTTCTATATTATTGCTTTTGGAAAAGCAAAAGCATCTGAAGATGTGGGTGGTCAAGCACAAGGTTGCGAACTGGGTGTGAATGCGCTTTATGGCAATGCCAGGGGTATTTTAAAGTTGCCTGATGCGGCGAGTTTAATTGCAATGGAACGCTGTTTGGTTTGCAAAGTCCCACTTGCTATCTTTGATGCTTTTTCTAAGGCATACGGCGGTTTTGAACACTGGGTTGAGAAACATGTCAAAACCCGTAATGACTGTTGCAAAGGTAAAGCTAACCCTTATTAACAACTAGGCTCGCTAGCCTAGTTTACCTAATATTTTTCTTTGCCAAGCCTTTTAGGCATCACGGCGGACACGTATTTAAGACCCTTGTTTCAACCATGTTTTAATATCACCACCTGTATATTTACGACCATCTTCTGCGAAAATAGTGGGTGTGCCGCGAACGTTTAATTTTTCAGCCAGCTTCATGTTAGCATCAATGGGTGTTGAACACGTTGCTTTGGGTAACTTTTTATTGTCTAACATCACATCAACCATAGCTTTATGTTGGTCTTTGGCGCACCAAATAGACTTGGATTTTTCATAAGCATCAGGGTGCAGCTGGGTGAGTGGGAAAAGAAAGGTATATACACGAATTTCTTTCTCATTTTTCAGATTTTCTTCCAAGCGTTTACAATATGGACAATCAGGGTCGGTGAAGACTGCCATTTTCAAACCATTTTCAGGGCCGCTAACAATTGCATCTTGGAGTGGCAAATCAGACCAATTGATGCGATTGATTTCTGCAAGGCGTTTAGCCGTTAAATCTTGCCTGTTTGTGGTGTCAAAAATATGGCCACCACTGATGAGATAACGCCCGCTTACATCGCTGTAGTAGACTTTATCGCCCGCTTGAATTTCATACAAACCTTGAATAGGAGAAGTGTGAATGCCGCTAATGGGTATACCAACCAATGCTGCACGTATCGTTTTATCCGTTTTATCTGAAACATCTGCGGCAAATGCGCTGAAGGGGAGTGATAAAGCGAGAAAAAAAAGTAATGATTTCATGATGTGCTCCAGTATGTGTTTTATGTCGTAATGAAGGCAAAGCTTAGCGGCATCTTTTGCAGTTGTCGCCGAATAAAGTTATGTTTGCCCAAAGGAGTATATGAAAAAATGGAATGGGTTAAAGTTTTGCATATCATGATGTTTACATCTTGGTTTGCAGGGTTATTTTATTTACCACGTTTGTTTGTGAATCATGCGATGACAAATGATGAAGCGGTACATACACAGTTGGCTTTGATGGAGCGTAAACTTTATCGTTTTGTGACCCCTATGATGTGGCTGACGATTATGCTAGGCTCTATACTTGCGTATGACCAATGGGATTATTTTAGCCATGAATTATGGTTTTGGTTAAAGGTAAGTGTGGTTGGGTTACTGGTTGTTTATCATTTGTATTGTGGACGTTTGGTTAAAGTGTTTGCACAAGGTAACAATGCGCGAGACCATGTCTTTTATCGTTTCTTTAATGAGGTGCCTGTGTTTGGTTTAATTGCTGTGCTTATCTTTGTGGTGGTGAGACCTTTTTCCTAACATGCCTTGAAACTTTGAATGGTTTCAACTACTTTACATCTTAGGGGCAGGTTATTGGCCTGAGAATAAAGGGAGTTTCTTTTGTTACAGACCATAACAAAATACATCGAAAAATATTCCAAGTGGCTTGGTATCCCTTTGATTGTGACTATGGCTTTTCTTGCACTTGCCTTGGCGATTATGAAACCAGCGGCTTTAGCACAATTTGAATTAAAATCCTTAGACTTTCGTTTTATAGCACGTGGGACGATTACACCCGACCCTAGGGTTGCGATTATTGCTGTGGATGATGATGCACTTGCAGAAATTGGTCGCTGGCCTTGGTCGCGCGATAAAATTGCAGAAGTTGTGGATAAAGCCTTAGGCAAATACGGCGCAAAAGCACTCGGTTTTGATATGGTATTCTCTGAAGAACAAGCCAATGTGGTGGATGAAGCCGTTCGCCTATTAAATAAGAATGTAACAGATACTTATGGCTACAACACAGACCATATACAATGGCTGAAGTTACAACGTACTTATGGTGATGTGGATGCGGTGCTCGAAGGCACTTTGAGCAAACATAAAGATAAACTTGTACCTGGTTATTTCTTTTACCCTCAATCTGGAGGAGCACCAGATTTGGTGAAAAGTAAACTGGAAGAAGAAGCGGCTTTGATTCGCTCACTTGCGATGACATCCTCATTTTCCAAACAAGCCTTGCACAGTCTGCCGCATATCGCAGCCATTGAAGGTAATATTCCTCGTGTCACCAAAGCTGTGGATGCGATTGGTTTTTTCAATTTCTTCCCTGACCCAGATGGTACGGTTCGTCGCATTCCGCTGATGACGGAGATGGATGGTTATGTCTATCCAAGCATGGCAATGCAAACCTTGCGCATGTTTTTGGATTGGCCAGATATGGCAGTGGTTGTGGGCGATGTGGGAGTTGAGGAAGTTAAGCTCGGACCATTACAAATCGAAACTGACCCCTCGGGAAGTATGCTGTTAAATCACTATGGTCCGGGTAAAACATTTCCTCATTATTCTGCAGCTGATATTTTAAATGACCGCTTAAAAGGTGATGAACTCACAGATAAGGTTGTTATTTTTGGTGTCACAGCTGTGGCGGTGCTTGATATTCGAGCTACGCCTTTTGACCCCGTGTTTCCTGGGGTTGAAGCGCATGCAGTTGCCATTTCAAATATATTAAATGGTGAGGAGTTGAAGCGGCCACCTTCAGTTGAAGTGATTGAGTTACTATTGGTGTTCTTATTAAGCTTGTTTGCAGGGTATTTGGTGCATGGTAGGTCGCCAGCAATCCAAGGTGTAATTATTGTCGGTCTTCCTGTGATGATTATAGTAACATCGCAATGGTTATTCACTTCGTATAATTTATGGATTGAAGAAACATTTCTTATTGTTGGTGTATTGCTAACGACTGTGCCAACAGCCTTGTTGGGTTATATTGTTGAGTCGCGCAAACGCGCATTTATTCATGATGCATTTTCTCATTATTTGGCGCCGTCTGTGGTGGAAAACTTGTCCAAAAATCCTGATGCGTTAAAGCTGGGTGGTGAAGAGAAATATATCACGGCATTTTTCTCTGATATTGCATCATTTTCAACATTCTCTGAAAAACTAACACCTTCCGAGTTGGTACACTTCCTCAATCGTTATTTAACTGCTATGAGTGATATTCTTTTGGAAGAACAAGGCACGATTGATAAGTATGAGGGTGATGCGATTATTTCATTCTTTGGCGCACCTTTGGATATGGATGATCACGCGTTGCGTTGCGTAGTGGCAGCTCTTAGGCAGCAAAAACGATTGGCAGAATTGAGAGAGGAATGGAAAGCTGAAGGTTTGCCTGACGTGCATATTCGGATTGGTATTAACTCGGGTCCTATGGTTGTGGGCAATATGGGTACAGAATCAAGTATGAACTACACCATGATGGGCGACCATGTGAACCTTGCTGCTCGTCTTGAAGGTGTGTGTAAGGCATATCGTGTACCTATTCTTATGAGCCGCGATACTTACACCGAAGTACGTGACCATGTTGCAGCAAGGTTTGTTGACCGTGTGCGCGTGGTGGGTCGCAATAAACCTGTGGATTTGTATCAGCCTATGGCATTGCGCGTTGATGTGAGCGATGAGCAGCAGCAAGAGTTCCGCGCCTATGAAAAAGCATGGAGCATGATGTTGCATGGCGAGTATAAAGAATCACTCAAGCTGATGACTAAGCTTTATGCCATGAGCCCGCATGATGGT
>CAMZLG010000008.1 GCA_947311495.1 uncultured Zetaproteobacteria bacterium | reverse complement strand
ATCTTCTTGCCTGCGAATCAACACAGGCACATCAAAACCATACTGTTGGCTAATCGCAGCCTGAATGACATCTTGATGATTCAGACCATCATCTGCATCAAACACCACATTTCCGCTTTGAATATAGGTTTGCACATTGGTAAAACCCAAACCTTCATACAGCGCTTTTAAATCCACCATTTTGATTTTCTTTTGTCCTGCAACATTGATGCCACGCAATAAGGATAAATATCTCATAATCCTCCTCCCTATCATACTAAACCCTCACTCAGACATCTATGAATTGTGGGTCAACCCCGCAATGACAGCCAAATTATCTCGTCATGCTGAACTTGATTCAGCATCCAGAAAAACAGGCTTAATGCAGTTTCATTGCCTTCAACCTACTCTGGATTGCGGGTCATGCCCGCAATGACAGCCAAATTATCTCGTCATGCTGAACTTGATTCAGCATCCAGTTACCCCACAATATCATCATATAAATCACACCAACTTGGGTTGTTTTTCTCAATCAATTCTAACTTCCATTTTCTATGCCAGTTCTTTAATTGTTTTTCTCTTGCAATTGCTGATGTTATATCTCCATATTGCTCATACCAAACCAAGATATGCACCTCATATTCCTTAGTAAAACCTTCCATATAATTGTTTTTATGTTCCCAAACACGTTTAACTAAATTACTGGTTACGCCAACATAAAGTGTTCCATTCCTTCGGCTTGCTAACATATAAACGGTAGGTTGTTTATTGGATGGTCTCATGATTACCTCAACAATGAGTGTTCTATATATTAGGCTTTCGGTCAAGTTGGAGTAACAAAGGCATCATTACGCTAAATTTGGCTTAACAACACAGTTGCCTAGATTGCGGGGCAAACCCGCAATGACAGCCTAATTATCTCGTCACGCTGAACTTGATTCAGCATCCAGTTGAAAACAGACTTAATCCAGTCTCATTTTCTTCAACCTACTCTGGATTGCGGGTCAAGCCCGCAATGACAAGGTGTTTACACCAGTAGCTCATCCAAAAAATCAGCTGTTTGCTGCAATCGTTCCCGGTTTTCCGCTTGGGTTAAAAGCGTGAGCTGCCCATCAGGGGTAAGGCGGAAGCGACTGGGTTCTTGCTGCACTTTTTTCATCATGGTCATGGGTTCTATGGGCGAATGTTCCGTAAAAGTAAAACGCACACCACTGGGCAGCGCATCCACAGCTTTCAAGCGCAAAACCTGTGCGCGCCAACGAATGCGGGCATTTTCCAAACAATACAAAGCTTCATCGGGAAGTTTGCCAAATCTGTCGGTTAATTCTTCAAACAGCATAGACACTTGCTCATCGCTTTCCACCCGCGCAATGCGGCGGTATAAAGCCAAGCGTTCACCCACTTGCGGCACATAATCAGGTGGCAAAATTGCATTCACATGCATTTCCACATCCACAGCATCATGCGCTAAAATCGGTTTTCCTTTGGCTTCCGCTACAGCTTTAGACAACATGTCCATGTATAAATCCAAACCCACCGCATCCATGCGTCCACTTTGCTCCGAGCCAAGCAAATTACCCGCGCCACGAATTTCCATGTCTTGCCGCGCAATCATAAAGCCTGCGCCCAACTCCGAATGCTCTGCAATGGCTTGCAATCTATCTCTAGCATCAGGTGTCATGGCGCGTTGGTCGGGTGTGAATAAATAGGCGTAAGCTTGGCGATGCGAACGCCCTACCCGCCCACGAATTTGATGCAACTGCGATAGACCTAACATATCCGCCCGCTCCACAATCAAGGTGTTGGCATTGGCAACATCCAAACCCGATTCCACAATCGTGGTGCAAACAAGCACATGCAATCGCCCTTCATAAAAATCCATCATCTGTTTATCCAGCTCGGCTGGCGACATCTGCCCGTGGGCAATACCCACCTGCGCTTCGGGTATATCTTCACGCAATCTATCGGCAATGCGATTGATACTTTTCACATGGTTATGCAGATAATACACCTGCCCACCCCGATACAATTCGCGGCGAATCGCTTCATTGGTCAAATGCACATCATACTGGCAAACCATGGTGCGAATCGGCTCTCGCTCGGCGGGCGGTGTGCTGATAATAGATACAGAGCGCAAACCTGAAAGCGTTTGATGCAAGGTGCGCGGAATCGGTGTTGCAGTAAGTGTTAAAAGGGCAACCGTGGCATGAAGTTTCTTCAACTGTTCTTTGTGTTTGACACCAAAGCGTTGCTCTTCATCCACAATCACCATGCCCAAATCGGCAAAGTCGGATTGGCAGGATAACAAACGGTGCGTGCCCACCACCACGCGAATACCACCGCTCTTTAAGCCATCAATAATGGCATCACTTTCTTTTTTCGTTTGCAGTCGTGAAAGCAGTGCAACCTTTAAACCCAAACCTGAAAACCTATCGGCAAAAGAAGCTGCATGTTGGGTCGCAAGCACAGTGGTTGGCGCTAAAATGGCAACTTGTTTGCCCGACCTTGCCACAGCAAACGCTGCCCGCATCGCCACCTCTGTTTTACCAAAACCCACATCCCCGCAAATCACCCTGTCCATGGGTGCAGCTTTGCTTAAATCATCAAGCACGGCATCAATGGCTTGCAGTTGCTCATCGGTTTCTTCAAAGGGGAATCTAGCGCAAAATGTATCGTAGTCTTCTTGAAATTCAGACACATGGATGGGTGTACGTTTGGCTTGTTGCCTTGCCGCATCAATATCAATCAGTTCATGCGCCATGGCGAGCAAGTCTTTTTTGACCCGCTCGCGTGTTTTCTTCCATTTATCCGAGCCAAGTTTATTCAACGGCGGATTATCATCGCCTGTATAACGGTGCAGCCTGTCCAATTCTTCCACAGGCAGATAAATGCTTGTGCCACCTGCATATTCGATATGCAAAAAGTCCGATTCAATGCCATCATCTTCCATGGCAACCAAACCTTTGTAGCGACCCACGCCATGGTCTTCATGCACCACAGGGTCATCGGTTTTAAGCTCTTGCAATGAGCTGAATAAATCAGCACGGATGGTAACGGCACTTTTACGGCGGCGCGGCAGACGTTGCCCCAATAACTCTTGACCCGTAAGCACGATTTTCTTCTCATCATCAAGCACAAAGCCTGATTCAAGAAAACCTAAGCTTGCGACCACCTTTTTGGCTTTCCAATCATGCAGACCTGCGACTTCATAGATGTTTTTGGCTAACGGCTTGCACACATCCAACATGCGCGCTTGCTGCCCCACGCTGTGGCTGACCAACATCAGCTTCCAATCATCATCCAACTTGGTTTGTAACCAATTCACCATAGCTTGCACTGGTTTGGCTTCAGATTGAAAACGCAATAAGTTGGGTGCGGCTTGAATATGTGCTTCAGTTGCCATGTGTTGCACTTGGGTTGTGGTGTCCAAAGCATACAATTCTTGCGGTGAAATGGATGGCTCACCATTCATGCGCACCATTTCATATTGACCGCGCACTTGTTCGGCAAAACCTTCGCGTTTATCTTCCAAATCATCCACGCTGTAAATCTGTACCGATTTGGGTAGGTAACCTTCTAATCTCGCGGTTTGTTCGTAAGCCAGCGGCAATAAGGCTTCAATGCCAGGGTGCATTCGCCCTTTTTGCACTGATGCCAACATGGGGTGTTTGCGATGTTGCGGAAAGCGCGCGCGAAATGCGGCTGTGAAGGTGGTAATGCCCTGCTCATCCAAAATCACTTCTCGCACAGGTACGGATGTAAATTCATGCAAATGCTCGCCAGAGCGTTGTGTTTCAGGGTCGAAATAACGAATGGATTCAATCTCATCGCCAAACAAATCAATACGCAAAGGTTTGGCTTCGGTGGCAGGCCAAATGTCTAATAAACCACCCCTTGCCGCAAATTCACCCTGCACCAATACCCGCTCTGCCGATTGCATACCTGATTCAGCGAGTTGAGTGGTGAGTTGACTGATGTCCAAATCTTGCCCAACAGCTAACTGCCACACATGCGCTGCCACTGTGGCTTGCGGGGCAATGCGATGCAGCCACGCAGGCAAAGATGTTATCAATATACCTTGGGGTTTGGGTGTGTGTAACAACCTACCAAGGGTGGCAAAGCGTTGCCCCACAATGGCATGGTGCGGGCTTACCCTATCATACGGCAATACTTCCCAAGCAGGAAAACGCCATAACAATTCAGGTTTATCTTGAAGAAAAAAGGATAGTTCTTCGGCTAAAATACGATACGAACGTACATCAGGGCAAACCCACACGTGCAATCGCGCACTTTTTTTGGCGCGTTTTGCCAAATCATAGGCGAGTCCAATTTGAGAAAGGTTCTGTGATAGGTTCGCAGATACATTTGAAGCAGTGACTTGTTGCTCAGGCATGAATTAACTGTCTTCGTCTAACGCCATTTTCGCTTCAGCAACCAAGCTTTCAAGCTCGGTCAGCGTATCCTCATCTGCATTCATAATCAGATTTTCCAAACCTTGCGGCACAGCACCTTCTGCATCTTTTTCTCCGCGCCAATACACAATTAGCCCATTCATGAATGCTTCCAATTGCTCATCGCTCATTTTTTCGTAATTCTTGTTCTTCGCACCCGCCGACAAGGCTTTGATGGCGCTACTGCTGAGCGACAAACCGCCCAATTCAAAGATGTCTTTGATTTCAAACTGCTTCAAACCATTGGCAATACAAACTTTTTTATACACAACATTATTTTTCATGCGGTAAGGCTAACAGCCTTGCTTTGACTTAAAAGTTATAAAAACTAACTTACTTACATGCGCCACGAATACCATGACTTAATTTAACAAAACGCGAAAAGAAATCACCAATGCTCTTATTACCATTGGTCACGATTGCAACCGATAAACCTGTCTTGTGGTCGGCATAGGCTAAGGATGAGAATATACCTGCATGTCCAAAGAAGCCACCTGTACCCCACCAACCGTAAAACGACGGGGTGACAGTGCCCAACATAAAACCTCTACCCAATGATAAATAGGCACTCACGGTTTTGTTCCAGCCCGATACTTGTTTGGTGGTGTATTTATCAATCAACGCCTTGTCTATTTGAGCATTGCCGTGTAATAAAAACTCATAAAAAGCCGCTAGCGATGCGGCATCAGCAACCATACTAAACGCAGGGTTTCCTGCTGCAAATACAGCACGGTCATTGTTCTTTTCTTCAAACCTATCCGCAACATCCATGCCTGCAATCATATATTTATCTTTGCCAAACCAATATGACCAAGCAATATCATCAATACTGTGTTGGTTTAAACCAAATCCCATATTTTGAATCCCCAAGTTATCAAGCAATGAGCGAAGCTTTTGAGCTATGCTTTGCCCCGTTAGTTTTCTTACAATTTGGTCAAGAATAAGCCCATACTCTGCGGGCATATAGGCAAACGTGCCACGCGGATAAAGCGGTTTTGTTTTGAGTAAATATGCCCAAACTTCTTCTGTATTTGCCCAAATCGTATGATTATGAATCAAGTCTGGCAGTAAAATTCCAGCTTTATGGGTTAATACATCCAATGTCGTGATTTCATCTCTGCCCATACCTGAAAACTCAGGCAAAATATTGCAAATCGGCGTATGTATATCCAAGACACCTTCTTTTTCTAACATCGTAATAATCACTGCTGCCATTGGTTTTCCCGTTGAATATACAGGAAAAGGCGTGTCTTGTTTCACGTCTAAAGCATCACCACCACGATTATTCCAACCTCTTGCAACACCACATGAAACATTAAGCGCAACATGCCCATGCCTTCGCACTACAAGCTGACCACCGGGAAATAAACCTTGCTCTTGCTGCTTAAGAAACACCTTTTTTACTCGTTGAAGCTTGTCTTTATCCATCTTGCATTCGATTGGGTTTTCTTGTCCATAAATATTATCCATCATCGCCCCTTTCATACAGTTTTTGTTTTTTCGATTTATTGACTTGGTTTAAGCCCATAAAGAATTGTCTCAAAACACTCAAGGATGCTTTGCTCTAACGTGATTGACTTCGCTCCTTTGCTCCAATCAATGATTGCCAAAGTGACTACTCCACCCACAACAATGGCTTGTGAGGACACACTTACACTTTTGCTAACCTCGCCTCTTTCTTGCGCGATGCTCAGCATCAGTTTTGTAAAATCGTGAGCCACTTGCTCTGGAAAATTGGAATGTGGATTGTGCAATCGGATTGCAGAAAGAATCACATCTTCAGCAATAAAAGCGTGTGCCTCAAACCATTGCACCATCACAATATAATAAGCTTGAAGCGCATCAAGCGGCGACATACCTTGTTCTACCTTTTGCATAAGGGCAGCGACATCTTTTGTGCCATCCTTTCGTCCAATCACCAGCAATAAGTCTACTTTGGTGGTGAAATGCTTGTAAAATGTTGCCTTTACAACATTGGCTTCTTTCACAACTTGCATGATTGATGTGTGTTCAAAACCCTGCTTTTTAAACAGTTTGGCAGCAGCTTTGATAATCGTTTGTTTGGTTAGCCTGCGTCTTTCTTCTTGGGTTGCCATGTATTCTCCACTAAGTGAACCGTAGACTATTAGTATACCTAAGTCTACTATGTAGGCTACACTCAACAGTGACTTAAAAGATAAATCAATGAAAAGTAAAAAATAGGGCTATGTGATTGCGAGAACTTTCAAGATTTTCAGTATCGGTTGGTTGATGTGTCGCCTAAAGCAAACGAGTTACTTCTTCGATAAAAGAAACTTGGCAATCAATAAACCAACAGGCAATAAATGCCAAACTACATCAAACATATCCAATGGTTTGGTAAGGTTGCCAGCCATTAACATATCAAACTTCTGCACCAAATGTGGTTCAGGTTGGAAAGGTGCGAATGCCATAAAAATGCTCATGATGATTAAAATGAGATAAGGTAAACCTTTGATAAACTCTTTCATATTTTCTTCTCCAAAACATAACCCAACTCAAAGCGTGGTGATATGCGTTCTTTACCTCTCCCCGTCATAAATGGTGGCTCTTGTTGCCAAGTCCATCTGTCTTCTGCAAACAGCTTCTTCATATCCATGAAATCGCAGTGAAATGGTGGTCCACCAACATCCCCTGTTTGCATCATATTCAATAACAACTTTCCTTTGGGTTTTAACCATTCGTAAACCTTAGCCGCATATACTTCTCGCTCGGATGGTTCAATCGCACACAGGCAAGTCTGCTCATAGACAACATCAAAAGCTTGGGGCGTACGATATTCAAAAATATCCGTACAAATCACATCAGCACTTAAACCTTCTGTTTCAAGTGTTTGTTTGAGATGTGTCACGGCTGAGGGTGCTAAATCCAAGGCTGTCACTGCAAAGCCACGCCGCGCCAGTTCCACGACTTCATAACCGCGCCCGCAACCAGGGATGAGTACAGTTTTAGCATCATCAAGCGCACCCTTCTCTATAAAGGTTAATAATGCAGGGCTAGTCTCTCCCCTATCCCAACCTATGTCCTGCGCTTGATATAAACTTTCCCAATCTGGCATGATTAACTCCGTGAAAACAGTTTGGGTATAAATGCACCCACACGCTGCTGATATTCAGCATAACTGGGATGCTCTGCAAGCATTCGTTTTTCTTCTAGTTTTGAACCTATAATAAAATACAAGCTTACTGCCAGGGCAGAATGAAGACCGATTTCTGTTTGCTCAGGTTTTGCCAACAACACCAACATGAGCCCTGCATACATCGGGTGTCGAACATACCTAAACACACCTTGCACAATAAATGGGTCGCTGCTTTGCTCTGCTTTTCTTAAACCAAGGAACACTGCACCATCAATGGGTATCAATGCTGCCATCGCAATCATCAAACCCACGATTTGCGTGGCATATAGGATATAAACCATAAAACCATCAACTTGGTACAAAGGTGCATCAACAAGCTGGTAAATTGCCCACAGCCAAAGTGCTGTGGTAGTAATGCCAAACACGGAATAAAATAAACGGTAATGATGTGTTGCCAAACCTTTGGCGTAAAGTTTGGCTTTGACGCTATTGGTCGCCATCAAGCTATGCAGCAATGCAAACGCTAGCGTGTATAACCAAAGAAGTTGGATGCTTAAGATAGAGTAATACTCACTTCTGGAGATTGCCCAAGTGTTGCATGAATCAAGCAACTTTCAGCCACCTTTTCAATGGCTTTGCGGCGTTTCTCAGGCAAATGGGGTAACTCCACTTGCACATCAAAGCTTTGCATATGTTTGGGCTGACCACCCACCTGCCAATCACAAGACACCGCCAAACCAGTAGCATCAATCTTGGCTTGTTCACAATAGCGCGCAATATAAAAACCAATGCAACTTGCCAAGGAACTTGCCATGATTTCAGGAGGTGTCATACCCATATCTTCCCCACCGTTACCTTGGGGTTGGTCAATCGTGATACTGTGTGAACGGCAGGCAACCGTAAAACGGCTTCCCCCTTCAAAAACTGCTTTCAAACGCATAATGACTCCTTAACTTTAATCATTTTTGTTTCTTCTTGTTCTCACACCACTTCTCTCACTAAAATGGCTAGCCCCATCAGTAAGACAAAATAGCCAAATGCAGGTTTAAGCTTGTTGCCATCCACTTTTCGAGCAACGCGCTCACCAATCAACACACCAATGATGGATAACCCAACAATTTCAAACAATAAAATCCAGTCTACCACCAAACCAGCCTGAATATCACCCGCAAAACCCAATAATGATTTAAAGGCAATAATCATCAATGATGTGCCCACAGCTTGTTTCATATTCAAGCCAGCAAGAATCACCAAAGCAGGGATAATCAAGAAACCACCGCCAGCACCGACAAAACCTGTGACTGCGCCGACAATAAGTCCTTCAATCGCAATCAAAGGATAGTTTAATGCTTTGGGTTCATCAGAGGTTTGAACTTTAGATGGTTTAATCATGGCATACGCCGCCATAATCATAATGAGTGAAAAAACAATCAGCACCAAGGCATCTTTGCTCAAGTCATAACTGCCAATACTTGCAATATGCTCAGGCAGAGCTGGCATAAGGAATAGACGAACCGCATAAACGCCGACAAAAGCAGGTATGGCAAACACAAAACCAATTCTAAATTGAATTAGGTCTTGTTTGTAGTAAGTGTATGCGCCAAACACGGCTGTCACACCAACAATAAACAATGAATATGCCGTGGCTTCAGATGCAGATACACCCATGAGAAACACAAGAATGGGTACGGTAAGAATCGAACCACCCGCGCCAAACACACCCAGTGTTATGCCCATCAATACCGCACTTATTAAACCCATCACCATCATGATTTCCACTTATTCAACTCCTTGACCTGCTTGTTTCATAAAAAAGTTGCCACTGAAAAAGCCTCCCGAAAGAGGCTTTGACTTGTTTAAGTATCTAACCCACACTTTTGATTGGCAGGCACGGCTTCGTGAATACGTTTGGGCATGGCTAGATTAAGGTTGTTCATCAAATCCACAAACCCTTCTCTACCCAAGTTCACTCTCGGATTGTGCGTTTTTTCCTCCGCAATGGTGGAAAGCATCATACCCTTATAGTCATGCCCTGGATAAACAGTGGTTTCATCAGAAAGTATAAATAACTTCTCTGTGATTGAAGTATATAGTGTGTCTGCGTCACCTGCTTGAAAGTCTGTGCGACCACAGCCACGGATAAACAAGGCATCACCTGTAAACACTTTATCTTCGCAAACAAAGCTTAGACAGCCTGATGTATGCCCAGGTGTTTCTAAAACCTGAAGTGCATACTCACCAAATTGAAGGCTGTCACCCTCTTTCAAAGCCATATCAGCACATGATACACCTTCAGAAGCTGCAACACCTGTTTGACAACCCGTGCGCTCACGCAACAAGCCTGCACCCGTCGTATGATCCGCATGAACATGGGTGTCCACAGCATATTTCAACGTTAACCCAAGCTCTTTTATTAACAGTAGGTCGCGCTCTACTTTTTCAAGCACAGCATCAATAATCAAAGCTTCTTTTGTTGTTTCATCGGCTACAATATAAGTATAAGTCCATGTTGCTTCGTCAAATAACTGTCTGAAAATCATGATGTTCTCCTTATGTTATGTTGCTGAAAAAAGGCAGCCTACGAGATGCAGGCTGCCTTGTGATTATTTTGCGATTGGGTAACCCGCTGCTTTCCAACCTTGCATACTTTCTGGGATGTTTTCCACATTAAACCCTGCTTTCGCCAAAACGGTTGAGGCTTTAGCAGCACGTTTACCAGAACGGCAATACACATACACTTGTTTATCTTTAGGCACTTCATTCAAACGGTCTCCAATTTCAGAAACTGGAATATTTACTGCACCAGGTACGTGACCTGCTTTAAATTCTTCTGGCGTGCGCACATCAACAAATACAAATGGTATTTTTGTATGTTTACCTTGGCTCCAGTGTTTGTAAGCGTGGGCTAATGATGCGTTTTCATATCCCGCATCTGTCACTTCGCCCATACCACATGCAATAGCCTGCCCTGAGAATGTTAACATTGCTGCTGCAATGATGATTTGTAGTTGTTTTTTCATTGGTTATTCCTCTTATCCTTGTGTAGTTGGAAAGCCTGCCGCTTCCCATGCCATAATACCACCTGCAACATTGGTTACATTGGTATATCCGTTTTGCAACATAAATGCTTGCGCCTGCCCTGAACGCGCACCTGAACGGCACGACAAATAAATCACTGCGTCTTTAGGCAAGTCTAATGATACAATTTGATCAAGCGGGTGATGCTTAACGTGCTCCGAGTCAGCGCGAACTGCTGCAAACTCTTCTGCTGTACGTACATCAACCCAATGGTCGAAGTCTTTCATTTTAACTTTTTCATAAAAATCTGGTGTTGAAATTTCCATTTATAGCTCCTTATTTAAGTGACTGAGTGCGAAGCTTAACTCTATTATATAAATTAGCAATAGCTAATATTCTAATTTATAACCGCGTTAGTTTTACGGTTTTAAGAAAAAAAGAGCTGCCTTGCAGCAGCTCATGTTCAATCCAAATATAATAAAGTCATAACTCTTACTTTATCGTTCAGTTTCAAAACCCGCATTACGCCAACCGCGCATACTTGCCTTCATATTAATGATGTTTTTAAACCCTGCATCCACAAGTGTTTGTGTTGCCCGCGTAGACCTAACGCCTGACTCACAATATACAAACACCTTTTTATCCTTAGGTACTTCAGCTAAATGTTCCGCCAATGCTTGGACGGGAATGTTTTTAGCCCCTGGAACATGCCCAGATTTGTATTCACCTGGTGTGCGCACATCCAAAAACAAAAATGGTTCTGCTTTCTGCCCTTTGAGAAGAACCTCATGCGCTTGCTCAACTGTTGCCAGTGATGAACCTTCAGGCGGCGTACTGTCACACGCAACCAAACCAAGACCAACCATCAGTACCATGACATATTTAAACATAAACACTCCTTTTACTTGCGCGGTAGCTGTGCAGCACACCAACTGCCAAAACCACCTGCAAAATTATACACATCTTGATAACCAGCTTTTGCAGCCATGGTTGCCGCCATGGATGAGCGCATACCTGATGCACAAATCAAAATCAGCGGTTTATCTTTGGGTATTTTATTCATTTTTTGCTCAAACTCATTGAGGGGAATATGAATCGCATTGGCAGGATGACCGCCATTCCATTCGCCTGTTGAGCGCACATCCACCAAGCTATGCTCTTCTTTAAAGTCGGGGTAAGCCCCTGCTGTCATCTTTTTAATGCCTAACATTTTTGGTCTTACCACCTTTGTCCACACCATCCATGCCACAATCAGCAGGATGAGAACCGTTACGATATTTTCTTGAACCCATGCCATGATTAGCAGGTTTTACAAGCTGATTCAGATTTAAGCCCAAGCTTCTTCAAGATAATGCCCATCAAGCACCACTGCGTGATACCCGATTGAAACAAATTCACACCCACAAAAAGTGTGAACCACAACCATGTTGGTTCACCAAGTGGTGCGCCTGATAACACGACGGATAACACAATGAAAAATCCTGCTACAATATGAATAATACGTTCTACTGACATCTTCTTTCCTCTCTTTTATCTTATCTATTTATAAATTGGTAATTACTTAGGCTTCACGCAAACATCAGAGCAATAAATGCCTTGCAATGCTTCAAGCAGCTTTTCAAAATCTGGGTTGGCAATGCTATAATACACTTGCTGCCCCTTCTTCTCATTATTTAATATCCCCATCATTCGCATCTTGGATAAATGCTGGGATAAGTTGGATTGTGATGAGCCTGTTTTTTCAATCAAATCATGAACACACATCGGACCATTCATCAAATGACAAAGCACGGATAAACGCACTTCGTGGGCAATCGCTTTAAGACCTTCGCTTGCGGTTTGTATTTGTTCTTGCGGTATCATTTCCATACCCGAAGGATAGCCATGAATTATTATATTAGCAATAGATAATATTAAGTTTGTTTTACACGACAGATAAAATGAATATACCGCCCCATCTGTTGATAAGGCTGCTGATTGGAATACTGAAGTTCCATCGCTAACACTTCATCATCGCTAGCATTACCACCACGTTTGATACCCACATAATCACTAAATACACGAATACCGCTTTTGTAGCTCACTTCAAAACCCAAATCATTAAGCTTGGCTTCAACCCACGCTGGTTGAATCGGGTTTTGCGGGGTTAAGCCGCCTTTCATGCCCTTAAAGTCGTTATTTTTGATTTTATTGAAGTTGCCGCGAATCAGGTTGTGCAACACAAGTGCATCTTGATTATAAAACATCAATGAAACCACACTGTTTTGGTGCGTAAACTTGGATAACACATCCAAAAGCTCCTCTGGTTTGTCCAGCCACTCCAATACGGCATGACACAGCACCACACCATACGGCTTAGGCGGCAAACTTTGAAACGCACCATGTTGCCAAGTGATTTGTTCAGCTAAGCCTTGCTCTTGTGCATGCTGTTTGGCAACTGCCAGCATGTTTTGCGATATATCATTAATACACACATCATGCCCAAGGGCAGCAAGCTTCAAACCCATTTGAGCAAAACCAGAACCAATGTCCAACACGCTTAAACCACCCTGCGCATAGTTTGGAATTTCAGCCTTTAAATCGCGCTCCAACACAGCAAGGCGAATCGCACCCTTATGACTACCATAAATTCGCTTTTTAAAATGTTCGGTTAAATCATCAAAGTTAACATCTTGAGCCATTAAATTTTTTCAGACACACCTGTCATTACTTTAGAAGTCAATTGCATACCTTTTTTCACCACTTCAGGAAGCTTGGCTGCACCCAAATCTTCAGCCAAATGGGCATGACCCAGTTCATCCGTTTTCATTTGTTCAATAATGGCTCTGCTTCGTACATCTTCTTCAGGTAAGTTTTGCAAATGCCCTTCCAAATGAGACACCACTTGATATTCAGTTTCAGCCAAAAAACCTAAATTCCATCTATCTCCTACCGCACCCGCCGCCAAACCAATGGCAAATGAACCCATATACCATAAGGGATCCAGCTTGGATGGTTGCTCACCCAATTCTTCCAAGCGCCGCCTACACCAATTCAAATGGTCAGCCTCTTCTTCGGATGCATGTTTGAGTTTGTCTTTAAGCGTCTTATCGCGCGCAATCAAGGATTGTCCATGATACAAAGCTTGGGCTGCCATTTCACCAGCATGGTTCACACGCATCAAACCCGCCGCTTTTTTCTTTTGCTGAGCATTAAGCGCATCATCACCTGTTTCTGCAGCGGGATAATCCCGCTGCGTGGCTTGGGCAACAAAGATATTGTTTAATGCCTTATCAACATGCCCAATGACCGCATCAGCCAAATTAAATTTGCGAAAATCATCTTCTTTTTTCATATATCCTCTTCCAAAGCTCCATCAAACCCAACATCAAACTGCTGCGTCAACCACGGTGGCACATCTTTGGTATATTGTTTGAGCAACCACCTATTCTTTTTAAAATCGGGGTCAAATAATGCCACATCTTGCCAAAAGTGCGAAGAATGATTTAAATGCTTAAGGTGTGTTAATTCATGAATCAACACATGGCGCACCAAAAAGTCAGGTAAACATAAGAGCGCTGCATTCAAGCTGATATTTTTCTTGGCAGAGCAACTTCCCCACCGCCCTTTTTGCAAACGGATTGATACTTGTTGATAAGCAACACCCATCTCTTGTGCCACATTTGCCAACCAAGGTTTTAAATGTTCATGTCCTTTATTTTTCACCCATTTCATCAAGGTTTGACGCAATGCTTCGCGATCACGTAAATCGCCAGACAGGGTGAGAGAAGCATCATATTCAGCAAGCTGAAAACGCCCCTTTACATCACTATAATGAACATCATATGTTTGTTTGATGCCAAGTAATGCAATGACATGCGGCGGTTTGATGTTTTGCTGCTTTTGTTTAGGCAATGCATCCAACTGTTTGAGTACCCAAGCCGTATGCTCATGTAACATATGTGGCACATGTCGCTGCGACAAGCGATGCGGCCAAACAAGCTCAACCTTACCCCTACTTGAAATGGTAATGCGAGGGCGTTTGGCGCGTTTGGACAGCCTAAGCTGCCAATCAAAGGGAATAGCTTGAAGCAATTGTTTATTTTTTAAGATAATTTGCCATCAATGCAAGCGAGATAAAGCGTGGTGTTATTTTTTGAATGCACCACAAAAGTTTATGCCGCCAACCAGGTACGCAATAGCCACCACCAACAGCGAGGGTTTGCAGCGATGCTGAAACTACCTTACTCGCAGGTGTACTCACCATATTACCTTTACCTTTAGGTGCACCCGACACGTCTCTAAAGCCTGTGGGTGATGGGCCTGGCGCAAGTGTAACCACCCTAACCTCACCTTGATGCTCTGCGCGAAGTGCTTCGCTCCAAAAAGTTAAACCCGCCTTCACTGCGGCATACGTTGCCAAATAAGGTAGCGGTGTTTCAGCAGCCAGTGATGACACATTAATCATAAACCCCTGATTGCGAATTAAGCAAGGCAACAAAGCGTGCGCCAACATCACGGGAGCGAGTAGGTCAACGCGAATCACATCCGCTTGCGCCACACTTTCTTTGGCTGCAAAACCACCCCACACACCAAAACCTGCATTATTCACCAAACCAATCATGTTCAATCCAACTAGTTCATCGATAAACGCTTCCACTTCTTTGCGCGATGATAAGTCAGCTTGCATACACATATGATGATCAGGATGTTGAAGTGCAGCATACGTCAACTGCAAACGTGCTTTATCTCTTCCGTGCAAAATAAGATTGTAACCCAACTGCTCAAGCTGAACAGCAAACTCAATTCCAAAACCACCTGATGCACCCGTGAGCAGCACCCATTGTTTATGCTTGCTCATGCCTTTGCCTGAAACGGTAACATTCGTCTCTGCCGTTTTTCAAATGTAGATATTTGAGTAGCACCATACGTATGCAATAAATTTAGACATTCAGCCATCGCATGACCGACTTCATTCGGGCTATGCGCATCGGAGCCATAAGCAAAAGGAATATTTAGCTTTATTGCTCGCTCAATAATGCTCTCATGCGGATAAATCTCGCCCACAGGTTTGCGTAACCCCGCAGAGCTAATTTCCAAAGCCACATCTGCTGCTTTAACCGCTTCAAGCATCTTATTTTCTGCTTCAAACACGGCTTGCGAACCTTGGGCTGCGCGGTAGCCAAATTTCTTAATGAGGTCGGGATGTCCGATAATATCAAACAAACCACTTGCAGCAGATAACTCAACAAGTTTAAAATAATCACAATAAGCTTGCTCTATATCGCAAGTCTCAAAACATGCAACTTCATCAGGATTATCAAAACCCCAGTCGCCAATAAAATGAACCGAACCCATCAAATAGTCCCAATCGTAATACTTGGCTAGATACTGGATATAATCTTCAGCGCCCACATAATAATCCACCTCTAAGGCAGCTTTAATACGTAATTGCCCTTGAAACTGGGTTTGTGCGGTTTCTAATTCTTCAAGAAAGGAATCCAATTCAGATTCATCCATACGCCATGCTTTATCAAAGCCATTCGGCATAGGTGAATGGTCAGACATACCAATCTCCGTTAAACCTGCATCCACAGCTGCTTGTGCATATTCAATAATCGTACCCGTCGCATGGTTGCAACGTGGCGTATGCATATGATAATCTGGAACTTTGTTAAACATCCTCATTACTCGGAAGCGTCTAACTTTTGTTCAACCCCACGTTCTTTCACCATGTCAGGGCCAACCAAAGCTTTGACCGTGGAGATAATACTTGCTGCTTCAAGATGTTGTTTCACCATATATGAATCAGCGCCTACTTCCAATGCACGCATTCTATCTTCAGCACTTTCACGCGTGGAAATCACAATGATAGGTAGTTCTTTATAGGCCGCTTGGTTACGAATTTGGCGCACAAAACCGAAACCATCCAAACGCGGCATTTCTAAATCAGTCACCAACATATCATAGTGTCCAGATTGAAGTTTTTCTAAACCATCCATACCATCAATCGCTGTATCCACAACAAAACCTAGATTTTCAAAGATATTCTTTTCCACTTCCCTTGCAATCAATGAGTCATCCACAAGCAAAACATTAAAACGAAGTTTATCTTCTTCAGCCAAGCTCACTTCCAGGTCTTGGTCAGGTGCAGTTCTGCCCATTTCTTTAATACCATAAGGCTCTAGCAACATCACCACACTACCATCTTCAATAATGGTATTACCCATCAAACCCTGTGGTAAATAACGCTTAATATAGGGGTCAAGGTCGCGCACCATGATTTCACCTTCACCAAGAAGTTCATCCACCATAATACCAACAAAACCTTCAATATGTTCGGCAATAATCACAAAAGGTTCTTTGGATAACTGCTCATCACCAACCATCATCATACGACGCAAATCAACAATCGGCACTTGTTCTTTGCCATAAGTCAAAAACTGTTTGCCACCAACACCCGCTTGAATATTTTGCTCTTTCACAGGCAACGCTTGGTCAATCATGTGCGTCAGCATACCATAGGTTTGCCCGCCAATCTTAAACATCAAAGCATCCTGCACTGCCACACTAATCGGCACTGAAATAATAAACCGCGCACCTTTTCCAACTTCTGTTTGCACCTTAATTGTACCTGTTAAACGACGCACAGCATCTTGCACCACATTCATACCTATGCCACGCCCTGCAAGCGTATCCACCTCTTTCAGCGTTGAAAAACCAGGTCGGAAAATAAGCTCCATAATTTCAGCCGAACTCATCAAATCAATTTCATCTTGTGTGGTTACACCACGCTCAACAGCAACACGTTTAATTGTTTCAGTGTCAATGCCTTGACCATCATCAATCACTTCAATTACAACTTCACTACCACTTTGTTTAGCAATAATCGAAACTTGGCCTCGCTCAGACTTTCCTTTTGCTAACCGCGCACTAGGGCTTTCAATACCATGGGCAACAGCATTGTTCAGCAAGTGAACCAAAGGCTCAACCAGAGCTTCAATTACATTTTGATCCATTTCAACAGAGCTACCATCAACAACCAACTGCACTTGCTTATCTACTTTTGACGCTACATCACGCACAGCTCTCGGAAATGTGGAAAAAATACTATCCAATGGTCGCACCATAAGACCAAGCACTTGGTCACGAAGCTCTTTAAAAATAAAAGCATTACGTTCTGTTTGATAACGTGATTCTTCTGCCATTCTACGCATATGCCGCAACTGAACATCAATCATATAATCAATCGTTGATGCTGCTTGTTCATCACCTTGCGCTTCCAGTAGATAACGAATTTTGCGCCATTCTCGACGTAAGGTTCGTAAATCCACACGGGCTTCCTGCAAACCACTTTCCGTTTTCTTGTTCCGACTTTGTTCTGTACTAATTTCAACCACTTGATTGGATAGCGTCTGCATGCGTTCCGCATCAACACGCAAGAAGCGCCCCGAACTTTTACGCTGCCCAGAACCTTTCCCCTCACTTGCTTCAATATATGGTCTAAATGTTGAGGCTTCCTCAGCGTTATCTTTTGACTGCGATACAAGGTTATCCAACTCATCTTGGCTTAAATGTTTATCTGGGTCGGTCTTTGATTCAGCAGATGCTTCATTCTTCTGCTTTTCTTTCCTCTCCCTAACTTCTTCAGCACCAATCATCACTGGCATTTCTGAAGTCAAATCAAGCGCATTAACCTCTGCGGCTAAAGACTGTGCAGGATCTTCTCCTTCCCCATCAATCTTAGCAACAGGGCTCTTTTCGGTTGACTTTAAAATAGAAAGTAAAGCATCATACTTTTGCCTTGCATCTTTTTCGTCCAACAGGTCTTTACTGTCGGGGTCTTCAAGCCGTTTATCCAGTAAATCATGCAGGTCATACATAAACTGGGTCGCTTTATCATTTCGCAAATCAGGGGATTCAATCAATAATTCTACGAGATCTTCAAAAACATGGGCAACCCCACCCACATCATTCACACCAAGCATAAGTGCGGAGCCTTTAATGGTATGCGCATCGCGGCGAAGCGCAACCAAACCCTCATCATCAAGCGTGCCTGCCTCAAATTCTACCAAGGCTTGGTTGATTGAGTTCAAGCGCTCGCGTGCCTCATCAAAAAACGATGCTATAAAATTGGATAAATCAAAACCTGACATGAATTATATCTTTAACTTATACAAACTTTCTAAGTTGTTCAGCAACTGCATTCAATTCGATGGCAGCCTCTTTTGAAAATTGCATTTGTGATGCTGAGTCCTGAATCAAATCAGCAATTGAGCGCATAGTTCCCTCAAACTCTTCCGAACTATCACTTTGTCGCTGTGTTGCCAAAGCAATGGTGCGTACAGCTTTGCTGGTTCGCTCTGACATACTTTCCATTTTACTTAACGCTTTGCCAGCCTTTTGGGCAATTTGTACGCCTTTCGCCACACTCTCTAACCCTTTTTGTGTCACCGCGATGGACTCTTTGGTTGAGTCATTCACTTCATTCACCACAATTTGGATTTCTTCGGTAAACTCTCTTGCTCGCTCAGACAAACGTCGCACCTCACTGGCAACCACGGCAAACCGCTTACCAAACTCGCCCGCTGCGGCAGATTCAATGGATGCATTCAAAGCTAACAAATGTGTTTCCTCTGCAATTTCTTGAATCGAATCAACGGATTCAAGAATTTGTTCAGCTTTACGACCTGAATCGGACACTTTTTCTGCAATTTGCATTACATCCGTCCGAATCAACCCCATATGTCCAATCGCTTCTTGTACAGATGCACCACCTTCAACTGCCGCAACTGAAGTTGCCGAGGCAATTCTTTCAACACTGTTGGCAGTTGCCGCAATTTTCTTCGCAGCACCTGACATCTCACCTAGTTCTTCAGTAATATGAACCACTGTCATTGCCTGAGTCGCTGAAGCATCTGCCTGCCTATCCACAAAAGATAAAATATTTTCAGACGCACCCGAAATATTGCCTGAAACACCAGAAATATAAGCGATAACATTTTTTAAAAATACCCTATCAAGGGTAAAAATAAGAAAAAGTATGCCAATAATAATGAGTGCATTGAGCAGTGTTAATTGGCTCATCTGCTCTTTCTTTGCTTTTGTCTCATCTGCTAATGTACTGGTAACATGCTCTGCAACTGCATTAATTTTATTTTGCCCAACAAACACCAAGCTTTCAGCCACAATGGCTAAGTTTCCTGCTTGGTCAAATGGTATTTTGCCTGTGGTAATATCTTCAGCCAATGTCCGCACTTCATCCATAATTTTTTGGACTTCTTTGAGCGCTTTATTATCTTCATCAGCTGAGTTAGTAAAGCTTGAAATATCTTGATACAGTGCGTTAAACTCTTTTCCTGCTGCCCTAATTTTTTCAATGTCAGTTTTGTTTTTTACCAACAAATAATCATTTAAGGGCAATAAAAATTTAGGAAAAATAGCTTTAAATTGTTCAAGTTTTGTTTGCTGACCATATAGACTTGAAAGCTCATCCACACTTTCAGTTGCCTGATAAGATGTGTAGCCAACTGTAGCCAGCAACACCGCAAAAAATACAAGTGTGACCGCCATTTTTCTTCGCGAAAAAGCTTTTAAACTAAAAACAGCTGCACTTTTCTCATTTTTTTCGTCCGATACAACTTCCTTTTCTAAAGAAGCTTTATCTATATTATCAGCAATGTGTTCTTCACTCATTTTCTTTCTCCATCTTCAATCTCATCTCAAGGTTCAAATTAAATAATACTTAGTCCAATAAAGCAGCAACACGTAAAATGGAGATTTCTTCATCTCCAATACTTATCAAACCTTGACTATGTTTCTCTCCAAGGTCCACAGGCAACTCAGCCGTAGGAATACTGTATAAATCAGCAACCGACTCCACCCAAAGACCCAAATGAACCCTATCATGCCTAAGCAGGAGGAAGCGCGTTTGCATGGTTTTCTCTTGCACAGGTTTAGACAGTTTTAATACTTTACTTGCATCAATGATACAGCATATTTGACCACGAATATTGGTCACGCCAATCAAGTGGTCAGGAGCCATAGGTACGGGTGTCACAACATTAGGGCGAACCACACTCGTCACTGCATCAACAGCCACTAAAAATGTCGTGCCATTCATGGCAACACGCATAAAATTAGAGTGGGGAACTTTGTCTTCACTTAATGCATCTTTAGCATCTTGAATAGCTTGAATATCTAAACCAGCCACATCCCCTCTCCCTTAACTTTTTGCTGCTGTACGGATACGATTATACATACTCAACATTTTTCTTACTCTCGCCTGCAACTTCATCGGTTCCACAGGTTTTACGATATAATCATCTGCCCCAGAATCTAAGCCCAACACCTCATCTTCTTCATCTTTACGCGATGTCAGCATAATAATCGGAATATCATCATATTTGCTTTGTCTACGCATTTCAGTGATAAATGTAGGTCCATCCACATTGGGCATTTCATAGTCCACAATAACCAAACTTAATTTTTCTTTTGCTGTTTGTAAAAGACTAAGGCCTTTTCGTCCATCATCTGCTTCAATGACATCATGTTTTTCAGCTTGTAAAATAAACCGAACCAAACTACGAATACTCTTGGAATCATCAATAATAAGAATGGTATCTACACCCTGCTCATCATCTGATTTCACCTGCTTCAAATCTCGCGCTTGCGCCGCCTGCCCCAACGACATCAGCAGCCCATCTTCATCAATCCTATCTCGAAATGTAAAGTCTTCAGGCGGTGTCGCCAAACGCTGCACTTCTTTAATACTTGTAATACCTGCCAACACCTTATTCATACCATCTTCGTATAGCGTATACATGCCTTCTTCACGGCACACTTGCATCAACTCTTGGTCTGATGCTTCATGCGCAATGGCTTCGCGCACTCTATCATTAACATAAAGTGTTTCATGCACGCCGCAACGCCCTTTATAACCAATATTCAGACATGCTTCGCAGCCAACAGGCTCATAAATATCAATATTTTCAGGTATTTCAAATTGGCTCACCATTTCTTCAGATGGTTTCACTTTTTTCTTACATTTAGGACATAAACGCCTTGCCAGCCGCTGAGCTACAATCATGTTAAGACAAGAGGATAGCGCAACCGCATCTGTGCCCATTTCCACCAAACGACTTACCGTAGAAGGTGCATCATTGGTATGCAATGTAGACATCACCAAGTGACCTGTTTGCGCAGCATGCAGTGCAATATGCGCTGTTTCTTCATCGCGAATCTCCCCCACCATGACCACATCAGGGTCTTGGCGCAGGATAGAGCGGAGTGCTGCAGCAAATGTCATGCCAGCGCGCGCATTCACCTGCACTTGATTTAACCCTTTAATTTGAAATTCAACAGGGTCTTCAACGGTGACAATATTGGTTTCTTCATCGTTAATGTGGTGTAAAAAAGAATACAAGGTGGTCGTTTTACCCGACCCTGTCGGTCCTGTGACCAGCACAGCCCCTGTTGGGCGACCAATACACTCACGAATGCGTTCATCCGCCTTTTTCTCAAATGCTAAAATATCCAAGGACAATGATAAACCTGACTTATCAAGAATCCGCATCACAATTTTTTCACCATACATCGCTGGCAGCGTGGACACACGCATGTCAAAACCTTTGCCGCCAAACTTCACTTTGGTTCGCCCATCTTGCGGTGTTCTGGTATTGGATATATCAAGCTTGGACATAATTTTAATGCGCGATACAAGCATAGGGTGGGCTTTGGAAGGAAATTGCATCACAGCGCGCAATCGCCCATCAATCCTTAATCGCACAATACTATGACGCTCACCTCCCTCAATATGAATATCCGAACTCCCCAATTGCATCGCCTTGATGATGATACCATTCACCAATTTGATAATAGGCGAACCTTCAGCTCCTTTTTTTAAGGTGTCGATATCCGCTGAAGAATTTTCATCATCTTCATCTTCAACCCCTGCCTCAAAATCACCTGAATCATCAAGGCTAGACATAGCATCATCAAACGCTGCATCCCCATCGCTATACAGCTCTCCAATTTTCTTTTGAATAAGTTCTGGGTTGGTAAATACAGGGCGCACACGTTGCCCAAGCTTAAACTGCAAAGTGTCCATGGCTGCATAATCCATCGGGTCAGCCGTTGCAATGACCATTTCTCCACCACTCATCGCAACAGGAACAAAGTGAAATTCAGTGCAAAGCTCTTCAGGGCATTTGTTTATAAGCCGTTCATCAACTTCGACGTGGTTTAAATCCAAATAAGGGACTTTATAAATTTTAGCCAAAGCTTGCAGAACTTTCTCACTATCTACACCCTCAACAGACAGTAAGCCCAACAGTAGACCGCCGCGCTTTGCTTCTTCGCCTTGCATGGCTTCAGATATCTGTTCTTGTGTCACAAGACCTGAATCTATCAATTGCCTTTGCTGCTTAAGAAGCATGCTACCCCCCTGATTGGATTTATAAGTGGATAACGTTAGTTGCTAAGTAAAGAATATCAAGCAGTTTTTCCGCGCTTTTACTAAAAAATAATCAAGGTAGGCTTGGGCTCATGAGACGGTCTGCACATAACACAAGTTACAAACATTACATATATGCCATATCCGCATTCATCATGCTTTCAGGTTGTGGGGAACATAACACACCTTTAACGCTACACACCAGCAAGCCGGAGCAAAGGGTTCAGGCTAAACCTGTGCTTAACACCAATGAAGCTCTAGTTTTGGACACCCTAATAAAAGAAGATGCTTCTCCTTTTCTCACCAATCTAATCCCCAAAGACATCATTATTATCCAAACTGAAGCACGCCGCTCAAGCCTACCCAATTGGCAAAACATTGATGCTCGCGCCCAACTATCTCGCCAACGTATGCTACAACTTCTGGAAGAAATGGATGCGCCCAAAGAGCTTCTTTTTGTTCCTGTTGCGGAATCAGGCTACAACCCTTATGCACTTTCACCCACTGGCGCACTTGGGCTTTGGCAGCTTATGCCAAAAACAGCGATTGAACTGGGTGCAACACATCGACATGGCTTGGATGGCAGGCGACATGTGGAACAAAGCACACGTGCTGCAGTTTCTTATTTCTTAAAGCTTTATGAGCGTTTTGACAATTGGACGTTAGCCCTTGCCGCATATAATTTAGGTCCTTGGGGCGTGCAACGCCGCTTGAACAAAACGCCTTGGCAGCCAGAAGATGGGCTTAACGCATTACCTTTCCCAGCTGAAACCAAACATTATGTCAAACAAATCCTAGGCATGATAGCACTTGAAGAGCAAGGCGAACTCACCTTTTCTGAGCCTTTAAAAACAATAGACTACCCCATAACACCACCCATTGATTTAACACATCTGGAAAGGGTCTCTGGTTTAAAAAAGAATGACTTGTTTCGCTTAAATCCTGAATTGGATTACCAACACTACCTCAAACAAGCCATCACACTTCATCTACCCCAAGAGAACATCAATCGCATTGAGCAGGCATTACAAAAAGATAAAAATATATTTAAGCCCAAGTTTATTGATGTCAAAGTAAAATCAGGCGATTCATTGTGGAAAATTGCACACCGCCATCACACCAATATTGCATACTTGCGCAAGCTTAATCCTAGGCTTAAACCTGTGCTTTCCATAGGACACACCATTAAAGTGCCTGCATCACGAAGCTTTGCTACTACTTCACACAAAGCCAACCCACTGCTCGCCAACGGCAGACGCATTCGTTATAAAGTAAAAAGTGGTGATTCGTTATGGACGATTGCCAAAAAGTTTGGCACATCAAGCAAAGCCATTGCCCGCATCAACCAAATTTCTGTTAAAAAATTATTGCGCCCTGGAGATAGACTATGGATTGTCGCCCGCTTTCGACCAAGCTAATTTTTGCTTTTTTGCTTTTGTCTTTGAGCGCATGCTCATCCGAAGATAAACAAGAGCAACACACAACAACCACAAAAGAAACAATAGCAATAAACACTTCTCCTGCGCATGGTGGAAAGCTGATTGATGCCAGCATTGGTGATGCCACCAACCTTATCCCTATGATTGCCTCTGACGCATCTAGCCATGAAATTGCAAGTCAGCTTTATTTATCTTTGCTCAAATATGATAAAAAATTGAATTTGGTTGGACAATTGGCTGAATCATGGGTGATTTCAGAAGATAAGCTCAGCATCATATTTAAGCTCAAAACTAACCTTGTGTGGAGCGATGGTAAACCACTCACCAGCGAAGACTGTGTATTCACCCTTCATTTGATTCAAGATAACAAAACCCAAAGTCCGTACAAGTCTGATTACATGAAAGTCAAAAGTGCCAAGGCTTTGGATGCGCAAACCTTTGAAGTGCGGTACAGCGAAATATTTTCGCCTGCTTTAGCCACATGGGCATCCCTTGCCATTTTACCCAAACATGTATTTCAAGGCGTGAATATCATGAACACCGATTTATCACGCCACCCCAAAGCAAGCATTGGCCCTTACTTCTTAAAAGACTGGCAAACCCAACAAAACATTACCATGACTGCCAACCCACACTACTTTGATGGTGTTGTGTGGATTGATGAGCGAATCACCCGCATCATTCCCGACCCTGCCACCCAGTTCTTAGAATTAAGTGCAGGCAAGATTGATATGGCAAGCTTAACCCCTACCCAATACACAAGGCTTTTTGATAATAACCAACGCCTTAAAAACGAATACAATCGCCATCGCTATTTAAGCAACAGTTATACCTATTTAGGGTTTAACCTTAAACGTGCGCCCTTTGATGATATTCGCGTGCGCCAAGCGTTGGCTTATGCCATTGACCGCCAAGAGTTGGTTGAAGGGGTATTGCTTGGGCTTGGTGAAATCATTGCCAGCCCCTACAAACCAGGCACACGCTGGGTGAATGAATCACTAAAACCCCGTGCCTTTAACATCGAAAAAGCGACGCAACTTTTAGCAGAGGCTGGCTGGGTAAAAGATGCGCAAACCAAGATGGTTAGCAAACATGGGCAACCGCTTTCCTTTACAATTCTCACCAACAACGGTAACAAAAAGCGTGCAGACACTGCCACCATCATCCAACAGCGTTTAAAACAAGTCGGTATTCAAGTGAATATTCGCCTTGTGGAGTGGTCGGCATTTATTGAGAACTTTATCAATAAACGTGATTTTGATGCTGTGATTCTGGGCTGGTCGCTCTCACCAGACCCAGACCAGTTCAGCATTTGGCATTCTTCACAAACAGGTGAGCGCCAATTTAACTTCTTAAGTTATGCCAATCCAAAGGTGGATGAAGCTTTGGAGCAAGCACGCCTCACCTTTGACTTGGACGAACAAAAGCAGTGGTATGACATCATGCAGCAAGAAATTTATAATGATGTACCTTTGGTTTTCCTTTATGCAGGTCATGCATTGGTAGCTATTGATAAGCGCATCAAAGGTGTTGAAGTCGCGCCGGCAGGCATTGGGCATAACAGTGAATTTTGGTATATACCCAAAGCTTTGCAACGCAGGTCAATCCAACCCTGATGGCAAATACACCACTTACGGTCACAGAGCTTACCGCCCGCATCAAGCAGGTGCTAGAGCAAGGCTTTGCCAATATCGAAGTCACAGGCGAAATATCTCGGTTAACCACCCCATCATCGGGACATATTTATTTCACCATCAAAGATAGCCATGCTGCCATTTCAGCCGTGGTTTGGCGCAGTGCTGCAGCACGCTTAAACATACGCCCCAAAGATGGGCAAGCTTATATTTTTTCTGGGCATTTAAGCTTGTATGAACCCAGAGGCAGCTATCAACTTATTGTCACTCTCATCATGCCTGCTGGCGCAGGTCGTTTGGCAGAAGAATTTGAGAAACGAAAATTGGCATTTGCCGCAAGCGGTTGGTTTGATGAAAGTCGCAAACAAAGTATACCCAAACTACCTCAACATATCGGGATTGTGACCTCGCAAACGGCTGCGGCTTTTGAAGATGTGAAGAAGGTGTTCCACACCAGACCTGCTTGGTTAAACATCACCTTATCCCAAGCTGTTGTTCAGGGTGAGTCTGCACCTCAAAGTATAGCTCAAGCCATAAGCCGCTTGCATCAATTAAAAGATAAACCTGATGTGATTTTACTTGTGCGTGGCGGCGGAAGCATTGAGGATTTATGGTGTTTTAATGATGAAAAGGTTGTGCATGCCATTGTTGATGCAAATATTCCCATCATTGCAGGCATTGGTCATGAAATTGATACCACACTTGCCGATTTGGCGGCTGATATTCGCGCTGCCACACCATCCAATGCCGCAGAATTGGTTTGCCCTGCCAAAGACACTTTGCGCCCACAAATTACGCGTTTACAACAACGTTTACATCAGGCCTTTCAAAGTTACAAAGATGGTAAACATTGGACACTAGACCGGTCAAATCATGAATTAAAACATGCTGTTCGCCAACATTTGCAGCAAGGTCATTTGACGGTTCGCGACCTAAAGAAACGGCTGCAACAATTTGAGCCCAACCATCGCTTGCGCCAAGATATGCAACACTTTTATCAACTGAAGCAACGCTTATTATCTGCAGCACAAAACACCACACCAAAACGACAACGGCAACTTGAGTTCACTCAATATCACCTGCGTTTGTTCTATCAGCGGCTTATTCAACAGAAAAAAGAAACATGCAGCAACCATTATGAACACCTGCACGGCATGAACCCACAACATGTACTTAGGCGCGGTTATGCCATGACCACCAATGAGCATGGTACGATTGTTTCTTCTGCAAAAGGATTAAAACAAGGTGACAAACTTCAGTTGCACTTTCATGATGGCAGTGCCGAGACCAAAGTTAAACGCACCACGGAGAACCCATGAAACATTTACTAACCTTACTCCTCTTTATTACACCAAGCTTGGGTTATGCCACCACTTACACCGCAGCACAGGGTGATGTGTTGCGCATTCCCGCACCGATTGCCGGCAACAACCTTCATATACGCGCCTTTGGCAAAAGCTGGCCTATATTTGAAAAGGATGGCAAACATGTCGCTTGGATTGGCATTCATCTCAACATTAAACCATCATCTTACCCCGTCCAATGGTCGGCTGGGGATGCAGCATCTATTGTTCAGGCAACGGATAATATTGATGTGCAAAAAGGCAAGTTTCGTATCTCACACATCACTGTTACAAAAAAGATGTCTTCTTTTGATGCTGAAGCCATCAAACGCATTCGTGCTGACCAAGCTGCCATCAAAAAAACGTATAAAACAAAAGTGAATATTACAAATACATGGCCAGAAATGATCATGCCAGTCAAAGGCATCATTAGCACGCCTTTTGCAGCCCAACGTTATGTCAATGACAAACCGCGCTCACCGCACTCTGGGCTTGATATTGCTGCGCCCACAGGCACACCTGTCAAAGCACCCTTGGCAGGCAAAGTTTTACTGGTTGAAGATATGTTTCTAAATGGGACTTTGGTCGCCATTGGGCATGGCAATGGTATGACCACAGTGTATGCGCATCTTAGCAAAGCACTGGTTCAACAAGGTGATATTGTTCAACAAGGCGACATATTTGCTGAGGTTGGCAGCACGGGTCGCTCCACGGGCCCTCATCTTCATTGGGGCGTGCAATTTAATGGCAATAAAGTTGACCCTAGAACCATGTTAACCATAAAAAACTAGCACCTTAGTTTTCTTGCCTTATTTGGCAAATATGCACATCATACGCTAGTTCATATTTTTAAGGTGGAAGGGGTAGAGCTTTTATCATGGCAAACACGATTAAGATATTAACCATTGACGATGAAGATTCAGTGCAAAGTATCATTGTTGCTTTTATCAAACGTTTTTTCGCTGATAAAAATATTGATTGTGAAGTCAAAGCTTTTAACGACCCTATTCAAGGCGTGTTTGAACTTAGCGCCCATGGTGAACAATATCATGTTATTCTATTGGATGTGCGATTACCTAAACTTACTGGCGATGAAATATTCAATAGTATACTGCATGTAAACCCAGATCTTGTGCATCGCGTCATATTTGTTACAGGTTACCCCAACGATTTGATTCAGAGATTTCCCGACATCAAGCTAAACATCCTTAACAAGCCGTTTCGATACAACGATTTTTGCATTAAGATTGTCGAAGTCTTGAAAAAGAAAACTTAAATGCACTTGCGCACTTGGTTTTCAACGTATAATGCTCAAAAACTTGAGCTCAAACTGGCTGGTATTTTAGCTATTACTACAGCGTGTATTGTTTTACTTATTGTGTCTTGGTCTTTTCTGAGTTCAACCACACAAAACAGCATATCCGATGCCCAAACTTCAACCAATCAAAGAGTACAAACTATAGATCGCCCTGCTTTACCACAAACACCCGATATATCCAAACAACAAAACTCACCTAAAAAACAAGCGCCTACGCTTCAACAAAAAACACCTTCACATCAAAAAAAAGCAACCAAAAGCGAAACCAATATCAATAAAATTGTACTTGGGCAAGGAAACTACTTTGTGCAGGTTGGCGCTTTCAGCCAAGCTAAACTTGCGCGACTGATGCTAGAAAAGATGAAAACGAAATATCATTACGCCATCATCAAACGTAAAGGGGATAAACATGCTGTTTGGGTAGGCCCTGTTATTGGCAAAACGGCTGCCGCAAGCTTGCAAAAATATTTGCAGCGCAAAAGTAATATTCAAGGTTTTATCGTTACTGAAAAATAAAAGATGCCACTTGAGCCGGACTGGTTTGCAACGCAAAAGAACCTTGCTGCCGCTGCTTCCTTCCGGACCTGACGGGGTTCACAAAGACTTTCCGTGCAAGGCCCGACCCAAGTGACAATCGGTATCATGCTTTAAAAGCATAAAAACTGTGACGAGCTTGTCATCAAAGATGGCGGAGAGAGAGGGATTCGAACCCTCGGTACATTGCTGTACACACGCTTTCCAAGCGTGCTCATTCGGCCACTCTGACATCTCTCCAAGCTCTAAAATCGAAACTGGCGGCACTTTAACGCTTAGATACAGAGTATCAAGGGTTTTACCTCACCTGGCTTGAAATTTGCTTACATCATGTAAGATGAAAAATAATCAGCCCATATTAGACAATCATAGTGTTCACCCAACAGCCTTCAATAGCTTCTTACCTAAAGAAACCATGGATATGGTCAATAACTATGTTGGCGACCTCCCACAAGACCTCGCATTTGAACAAGACATGACCATATTGTTTAGTGATATGCGTGGATTTACCGCTTTAAGTGAGCAGTATAACCCCCATAAAGTCTATGAAACTATCAATGCAAGCCTTGCTTTACAGAGCAAGTATATCGCCCAGTTTGGTGGCAGTGTGAATAAATTCTTAGGGGATGGACTTTTGGCATGTTTCTCAGGCGAAGACCGAAGCCTGCGCGCATTTCAATGCGTGCAACACTTACTCAAAGTGCTAAAAAAACTTGATGGTAACAAGGCTTACCTACCTTGCCACGTTGGTTTCGGGCTTAATGATGGTTCTGTTCTATTTGGTTTATTGGGTGACCACTCAAGGCGTGAGTTTACCGTCATTGGTGATACAGTGAACACCGCAGCAAGGTTGTGTGGTATCGCAGAACCATTCAAAGCATTGATGACTCAAAACTTTATCGATACCCTACACGATGATGAAGCTAAAAAGAATTATGCATTTGTTGAACGCGCCTTGTTCAAAGGTAAAAGGGAAGCCATTCGTATTTACGCTATTTGCTCCTAAAAAAGCAAGTGTAGCATAGCTTTTATGTTTAAGCTTATTCAACTATCCAGCACACATTACAAACGTAGACAAGGTATGCAGTTTGCAGCCTCATTAAGTTACAGCACACTATTATCTGTTGTTCCTGTGACTATGCTTCTCTTTTTTATATCCCTGCAAACCGACATGTTTTCAAATATGTTTGACCAAGTTCGTGAGCAACTCCTCACCCAGCTTTTACCCACCAGCCGCGAACAAATTGAAACTTATTTGTTGCAAACAAGCAAAAAGATTCAATCTTTTTCATATCTTAGCATGGCACTTATTTTCTTATCTGCGCTTTGGTTATCTTTGGGTGTAGAGCGGGCATTCAATCATATCTGGCATGTTCAAACACCTCGGAAACTCATCTTACGCATACCAGCACATATCACACTTTGGCTTGCAGCCCCTCTTCTCATTATGCTTTCCATCACCTTAACAACTTGGATGATTTCACTTCCTTACCTGCATGATGTTGTGCAACAGACCTCATTTGCTTCAAGCTTATTACCCTTTCTGATTTCTTCGACTGCACTTTTCTTGCTCTACTTTTTTGTACCTAATACACATGTAAAACTAAAATATGCTGCAATGGCTGGATTAGCGGCAGGTTTATTGTTTGAAACCAGCAAATGGGGGTTTACCCTTTATATCACCAAGTATGCCATGTATGAAAAATTATATGGTGCATTGGCAACGCTTCCCATCTTTATGCTTTGGATACTTATCTCTTGGGTTGTTGTGCTTTGGGGCGCATCCCTTCATTATGTATTGCAAAAACAAGGACAATCGACTTAGCTTCAACTACACTTCGAGCCTATGGCAAAACAACATAAATTTTATGCAGTGGTTGTACCAGGTTTGGAGCGTATAGCTGCTCACGAACTTCAATCACTCTCGGCACATGACATCAATATTGAATACGGCGGCGTTGCGTTTTCAGGCACTTTAGAACTGCTCTATCGCGTTAATCTGAGAGCGAGAACCATTACCCGTGTATTGATTCGACTACGCACCTTTCGTAGCATGACCTTGGATGGTCTGGGTTATGACCTGAAAAAAGTGGCTTGGCATTTGTTTTTTGATGAAAACACTGCACTTGATATTGAAGTACATAGCCATCGCTCTCGTCTTAACCATTCTGATGAC
Source organism: uncultured Zetaproteobacteria bacterium (assembly GCA_947311495.1). Classification (GTDB taxonomy): domain Bacteria; phylum Pseudomonadota; class Zetaproteobacteria; order Mariprofundales; family Mariprofundaceae; genus Ghiorsea. The sequence continues at coordinate 10,726 of CAMZLG010000008.1, read as the reverse complement.
ATCGCTGCTTTTGCCAAGACATACATCCAAAAGCTTTTACCCAAACTTGGTACAGGCAATCAACAGCAGCCGCAAACACTTCACATTCGTTTGGATAATAACCGTGGTGTTTTAAGTTTAGATACATCGGGCGAACGTTTGGACAGGCGAGGTTACCGTCTAAACGCTGCAAAAGCGCCTCTACGTGAAACCATTGCAGCAGCTATGGTACAATGGTCGGGGTGGTCACCAGAGCAAACACTTTTAGTACCCATGTGCGGTTCTGGAACGCTTGCCATTGAAGCCGCATTGATGGGACAAAACATTGCACCCAATATAAACCATGATTTTGCATGTTTGCACTACCCTTCCTATAAAGATAAACCCTTTCAAAAGGTTTTGGCGAAATGCGCTGCCATGCAAAAGGATGCTAAGCTTAATATATTTGCATCGGATAACCATGAAGGTGCGCTTCAAGCATGTTTGGACAATGCTAAACGCGCTCATATTGAGGCAAATATTCATGTTGAAAAAAAGGATGTTCACGATTTAATCAAACCTGAAGCCGAACAGGGCGGTGTGCTTATGCTTAACCCGCCTTACGGTCAGCGCATTGGTGAACAAGCTAAAGTTTTGTCACTTTGGGTTGACCTTGGCAACATGATACGCGCGCAATTTTCAGATGATGAAACATGGAAGACCATTATCATTTGCCCTGATGCAGAGCATGAAAAAGCCTTAAAGCTTAACATTAAAAAACGCCTCAAACTTAAACATGGCGGTCTTGATGTTATGCTTTTAGAGATATAAAATACTCAAATAAAATGATAAACAAAAGCTTCTTCAATTCACCTTGGCTAGTGCTTATCGCCCCACTATTTACATTTCCGTGGATGATAAACTTGCGTATTTTCCCCTTTATTGCACCCAATGAGGAGCCCAAATGGGCGATACTTTCAGCCTGTGCTTTATGGATGGGGCTTGCAGCATTTTGGCTTTGGTTTAAGCGAAAGGGTCCTTTAGACATTACAAACCCAACACTACCTTTTCTTCTTTTACTAACCTATTTAACCATTCTCGCCATTGGCATTTTTATTGGACCCAATATGACAGAAGGCATAATTCGTTTCGCCTTTTGGTTCTTTTGCGCTGTTATCTTTGTCACATCTGCTTGGGCAATCAAACATGAAACCAAATGGCAAACCATGCTTATTTGGAGTGTGTCCATTGGGTCGTTTGTCTTTTCTCTGCGCTATTGGGAAAGTTATATTTTGGATTACGGCAAACCCAATTACAACATCGCTGTACTCTTCTCACCCATAGGACATATTAACTTTACGGGTGATGTATTGATTATGCTGTTGCCTTTCCTCATGTGGGTTTTGATTGCTGTGAAGAACCCTATTCTTCGAGTGCTCAACTGGTTCTCAATCACCACAATTATTGCTATTTTATTGGTTGCTAGTTCGCGTGGTGCGCTTGGCGGCTTATTTGTGGGCAGTGTTTTCCTAATTTTTTTCATCATAAAGCATAGACAAACATGGTTAAAAACAAGCCTATCAAATCCTTTACCATTGATTCTTATATTCAGCACACTGATTGCAGCATGGTTAACCTATAATGCTTTGCCTTACCATTATCGCGATCTTGCTCGTGTCTCCGCAACGGCAGGACAAGCAGCATCAGGCAAAGGAAAAAAAGTGCTTACACCCCAAGTATTGCAGCCTCCATTGGTAGATATGTGGGTTGAGTTATCCCCATTGCTGGGTGCAAGAACAAATATTTTTGCGTCCACAACTGCCATGACTTTAGATGCACCATTACTGGGTCAAGGCACAGGCAACTTCGCTTGGGTTTACCCAAGTTACAGTAACCGCTATCCCGACTTCCGAGATGCATTAAGTAGCACAAAAACATTTACCACCAACCCTCATAATGTCGTACTACAAATCGCTTCACAAAATGGTATTCCCGCCATGCTCATTTTCATGGGGCTACTCTTGCTCTTCTGGTGGAGGCTAGCCCGTCACCTTTGGCACAAGCTTGATGGTTTTGTATTATCAGGTTTAACGGCTGTATCAGCAGCTATTTTTGATGCCATGTTTAACCATGTGTTCTTCAACCCTGCAAGCATGTTTGTTTTCGCCTTGCTTGGCGGTAGCTGGTGGGGTTATCTCAACACAAAAGGAGATACAAACCAACATGTTTGGCACTTACCTGCGAAACCCTTAGCAACTGTCACACTCATCACCATACTTATACTTAGCATTTGGCCCATACGCTGGGTGATATCTGAGTGGTATGCTGGGCAAGCCATGACATACATGCGTTACCCCACATATGAAGCAGATTTTTATCAAAAGGCATACGGCTGGGATAAAGAAAACTTTCGTGCTGTGTTTGGTTTGGGTCAAGTCACATACAAACAAAAAAAGTATGCTGAAAGCGCAAAATATTTTCGGGAATTTGAAACTTTTTACCCCTACAATCCACCTGCACTTAATATGTTGGGTGCAGCACATATGATGTCTGGACATTTTAACGAAGCTGAACAAGCATTTCTACGTGCTATTCTTATTGCGCCTGATTTTGAAATGGCGAAGCAGAATCAACAACGTGCTCATGCTTTATTCTTGCAACAACAGCGAAATAAAACCGCACACCCCTAATGTTTATAACTAGACAAGCAGCCTTTGCTGAATAGACTTAATCATTCCGCGTATTCGCGAAACTGAGGTATACCCATGTTACAACGTTTTTTTCTATCATTGTTGACTCTTTTTATTTTAGCAGGCTGCCAAAATATTAGCAAAGAAGACTTGCAAGTCCTTCAAGCCCGCGCTGATAAAGCATCCCAACTTGAACAAGAAAATAAACAGTTAAAACAAGAGCGTAAATCCTTAAGCAAGTCTGTTCGCGAACTCGAATCACAACTTGAACAAGAAATTCAAGACAAACAGATATTAATTGAGCAAAATGCACAAACGGGAATCATTAAAGTGACCATGCAGCAAGATATTTTATTTCCAAGTGGCTCGTTTGACATTGATCAAGAAGGTGCAGCCGATATATTGCGCAAAATGGTTGCTAGCTTGGATGGTCAGAACAAGCTCCGTATCGTTGGCCATACAGATAACTTGCCCGTATCACGCAGTTTGCGCGATAAATTCTCGGACAACTGGGATTTGTCTGCACGACGCGCAGGAGAAGTTGCCCGCTTCCTCATTTGGGGCGCAGGTTTCCCCGCTGAAAATATAGAAGTTGCCGGTAGAGCTCATGTCGAGCCTGTTGCCAGTAATGATACAAAAGAAGGTCGCGCTTTAAATCGCCGTATTGAATTGTTTATTGAAAAATAAACACAACACATGACACCTTCTTTTGCACAACAAACAACTGTGCCAGCTTTAGCTATAAAGCTGGCTTCCTTTTTTTTACTAGTGGGTTTATTTTTTTTCCCATACCTTATTGCTGCAAGTAACTTCTTTTTTGCACTTCTACTTCTCACCGCTTTATTTTACCGAGATATCTTTAAACAAGGGTGGTTAATATGTTGGCGTGACTACCGACATATTACCATTGGCATATTGCTCATCATCGGTTTGAACTTTATCGGCTCGCTCTGGGGTCCCATGGATAGCTTAGCCATTCATAAAATGGGGAAACAAATCCTTTGGCTTTTCATTCCAATCATTATCGGCCTAACTTATTATAATGCCTCACTACGAAAGCATGCTTTTATTATTGTTTCTTTATCCCTCTTTACCCACCTCATTTTAACAACGCTTCAGTATAATGGAATCGTCACTATCCATGCCTTAGGAAGTAACCAATTAGATGCAGCAGGATTTATTGGACATTTATCATTTGGTTTTATTTATGGCATTTGGATAGGTTCACTCATTATCATTGCACCACAGCTACCCAAAACATGGAAAATCATTTGTTATGCCATTGCTCTATATGCGCTCGTTGCAGTGTTTATGGCACAAGGAAGAAGTGGTTATATTACAACTATAGCTTGTCTTTCTCTCGTATTATTCAAGGTGACTTTTTCAAAGCAGTGGAAATTAAAACTCATTACTTTCAGCATACTCATGTTTGTTATTAGTATTTTCGTCTTTAGTTATTCTCCAGTCAAAGATAAAATTATTAAAACCATTGATGGTGTTTCAGCTTTATACGAAGGAAATTGGGAACGAGCAGATATTCGCTTAAAAATATGGGCTGTTAGTTGGGACATTTGGAAAGAAAACCCTTATTTTGGTGTGGGCACTGCAGGTTATCCTAATGCTGTAAAAAAAATTATTCAAACGAATAAAGTTGCTTCCTTGAAAATACCTGAAAACAATAAATCTGTTTTTTATGGTCACCCTCATCATGAATTCTTATTTGCTTTATCCCGCTGGGGCCCTTTAGGTTTATTGGCTTTACTTTACTTATGCTTCCATTGGGTCCGAACAGGCTGGAGGAAGGACTGGCAAGCAGATACGATGAATGCTTACTTGGTTACAGCCAGTGGGGTTAGCGTCATTTTGCATGGTCTGACGGAGCCTAGCTTAAATACACACTATTCAACCCTATTCGCTATAGTTGTTTTAGGGTTTGGGCTAAGTCAAACGCGAAAAAATAAGCAGGTATGAATATACTAATCCTCCGCAATGATAAAATTGGTGATTTTATCACCGCCCTACCCACTTGTTATATACTCAAACAACACTTACCTGATTGTCGTATCACCGTATTGATTTGTCCTATCAATCAAAGCATCGCTGAGGCTTGTGACTTTATTGATGATGTGATTGTTGATACTGGGCAAAGCACCACCCAACTCGCCAAAACACTCAAGCAACATCAGTTTGACCTATCCTTTACCCTATTCTCCAACACGCGTGTTGCAGTAGCGCAATGGCTTGCTCGCATTCCCAAACGCATAGCACCAGCCACCAAAATTGCTCAAGTCTTTTACAACCAACGAGTTATTCAACGCCGCTCACAAGTGAAGATGGCAGAGTTTGAGTATAATATGGCTTTAATCCAAAGCATATTTCATGATATAAACACCGATTATCGCCAACCTTTACTTCAATTGAAACCCAACATTAGAGAGCAAGATAAAAAGATTATCGCCTTTCACCCCGGTTTTGGTGGCTCATCCGATGCCAACTTGACTGTTGATGAATACATCGAACTGTCAAAAAGCATAGAAGATAACCCAAATATCCAAATCATCTTCACTTTTGGACCAGGTGATGACAATTTTTTAAAGGCATTTGAGAAAAACAAAGGGAGCTTAGAAGCGCAAACTTTTGTCTCCAAAGGTTCTGTGGCTGATTTCGCCGCCTTGATTGCATCGTTTTCACTGTTTATCAGCACATCCACAGGCACATTTCATCTTGCATCCGCCGTTGGCACACCCACCATGACTTTTTTTGCGGATTCATTATTTGCATCCAGCAAACGCTGGAAAGGTATTGGCGATGAAAGCTTGCAACACAACTATATGCTGCCGCAAGATATAAAAGCACGACATGCCATGTTTAAAACAGTTAAAAATGACTTAAAAGAACTAGCAAAAAATCTTACGACTTAGGGTTGTTTTTCTCATGCAGTTTTAAGTATTTCACCGTTGTGCCCAAGCCGTGAAAAAAGGCAATCACAAATCCTTCAAACCCACAGAATATACCTTTGCGAAAAAAATAGCTCTTGATAAAGGCAAACAAGCCTCGTCCTACACCTGCAACGATTGAAACATGCTTCTTACCCTGCATATCAGTGGCATAAATCTCTGAATAACTTTGAATCTTGACCAGAAAGTCTGCCACAGAATCAAAAGAATAGTGTTCAATCGGCGAATCTAATTTCTCAATATTAAAACCCTTGGTTTCAATGGTTTCATGCACCTTGGCATGAGAAAAATTAGTTTGCGTGCGATTATACAAGCGCACTATATATTCAGGATACCAGCCACAACATTGGATAAGTTTACCCCGATAATAGTTATCTCGGCGCACTTGATAACAAGTTTGTTTGTCCAAGTTGATATGTTGTAGTTCCTTGGCTAATTCAGTCGATACCACTTCATCGGCATCCAAAGAAAAAATCCAATCGTGACTGGCAAGTGTGGATGCATGCTTCTTGGTTTCGCCAAAGCCGAAGAACTCACCTTCAAAAATCTTCACATTGGCAAACTTTGCTGCGATGTCTAAGGTGTTATCCGTTGACCCATTATCGTAAATCACCACCTCAGGAAAGCTGCTTAATGAAGCAAGGCATGGCTCCAGCTTACGCTCGGCATTTTTGGTAATCATCACCACCGATATATCAGGCATCAGCCACCTCCTTTAATGTTTGCACCAGCCTCTGTACATGTTTGTCGGCATTAAACTTATCCTGCACCACTTCCAATGCCCTGTCTGCATAGGCTTTGGCTATTTCAGGGGATTGATACAACACATTCAGCGCATCAAACAAACTTTGAGCATTCGTGGATTCAAACAATAAACCTGTTTCTTGGTGGCTTATAATTTCAGGCACACCACCACGGTCACTACCAATCACTGGCACACCCACACTCATGGCTTCAATCAATACCAAACCAAAGGTTTCCTCAATCGTTGCCAAAACCAATACATCACAAGCTTGCATCAAGGCAGATGGATTATCCACAAAGCCTGTAAATATCATGTGTTGCTCAAGCCCTGCATCCACTACCTTTTGCTTCAAACTATTCAAGTAACTTTCCTGCATAGGATGCCCAACAATCAAAGCTTTGAAGGGCAAGCCCTTATCTTTAGCAATCTTAAGTGCCGCCAATAAAAACTCATGCCCTTTATCATAATCAATGCGCCCCACCAGAGCGATTAAAAAACTATTACCCTCAGCATCATATTGTTCACGCACTTGTCGCACCAACATTTCATCTTGCTTATCCACCCGCTCTACACCCAAATAATTCACTGAAATATCGGGTTGAATATCATCTGCTATAAACCGCTGCAAATCATCTGCCATGGTTTGGGTAATGGCAATCATGTGGTCGATATGTTTATACAAAAACCGATGCAATACTCCATCTTTCATGGCTGGAAACTTCATATGCCTGGTCATGACCAACTTGGGTTTTTGTTTGGACAGCAGCTTTGCCAACACAGCCACTGCCAAATCTTTCGCCCAATGGATATGCAATACTTGAACGTGTTGCTTGTCTATCATGTTTGCTAATTTTATCGCAGCCAGCAATGGCAAATAATGAACCGCCTTCGCTAAAGTCAGCATAGGCACATGAATACGTGTTTGCAGTTGCGAACTTGGTGCAATCACCGCCACAACATCAAGCTCACTGGATAAACGATTGCAAATATCTGCAACATAAAGCTCCAAACCGCCTTTATGGGGTGAGCAGCACAGCTCCATAACTTTAAGCTGCTTACTCATCATCTACCTGCATAAGTCGATTATGCTGCCAAGCATTGAGCAATACCTGCACTTGCGCTTTAAGCCTTGTTTCTGCGGTTTGCACTTGTTCAGGCTCACCCTCGCTGTATGTTAACCTGTCCAAGCTTCGCACCACCAAAGCACCATTGTCTTCTATGCGCCCCGTCATGGCATCCCGCCCAAAAATCACACTTGGTGTTACGCTATCATCCACCAATGACATACCCAAGCTGGCATAACGGCTCTTTTTCCAACCTGCCAAATCTATCATGGTGGGAATCAAATCAATTTGGCTACCCAACCTATCATCAAGACCCGCCTCAAGGTTGGGCGCAAGAATCAGAAGTGGAATACGATACTGCGCACGCATATCAGGGTGCGCCATATTGCCGCTGGCATGGTCGGCAAGCAGCACAAATATCGTATTGTTAGCATAGTCAGACTTCTTCACCGCATCAAAAAACTTGCCTAATGCCCAATCTGTATAATACATGGTATTCAAAAACCGTTCGGCATCTGAGTTGCCATCAAACTTCTTAAAGCGTGGCTCTGGCAATGCCCACGGTGTATGTGTACTCACCGAAAACATCACACTCAAAAACGGTTGTTTGGTTTTAGCATACAGTTCATGCCCCGCCATCAATAAATCATAATCCCAACCGCCCCAATGCGATTTGGGTGGATTGGGGTGTAAGGGTTTTAGGTCTTCTGAACCATAATAAGTATCAAACCCTGACAAGGGTGAAATCTTATCCATATAAAACGAATGACGAAATGAACCTTGAAGAAACGAAGTGCTATAGCCTTGCTTTTTGGCAATGTCACCCAACCAACCTATGCCATTGATCTCAATGCCTTCCCCAAATCCTCCTGCACCAGGTACACGCGGAATACCCGCAATCACCGCCGCAATACCATCAATAGAGCGTTGCCCATTGGCATAGAAATTGGTGTATAACCGTCCTTTTTTGGCCAGTGCATTGTAATGGGGTGTCACATCGTAAGGTTTTTTACCTGCAAGCTCACGGGTAATATCAATAAAATCAGGGTCCCAACTTTCCAACAATAGAATAACCACATTCAATTTTTGTTGTTTGGGATACATACTACTGCGCTCACGCATCAACGGATAATCAGGATTGGGATAAGTTTCATACTTGGAGCGATAAATCTCCTGAACTATGGCTTCCGCATCTTTTTGTGGCATAAAGCTTGGTACACGCATTTTAGAAGCATAAAGGCTGTGTAAAGTAGCAAATACACCATTGAGCGTTAAATGCCCTTGCGCCAAGCTGCCTTCGTTGTAAGCAAACACTGCTTTAATCGGTTTGCTTTCAATGCCACCACGCATGGTTAGCAATATGATAAGAAACATGACCACAAAAAAAGGAATTCGCAGCCAGCTCATTTTCAAATGTTTAATATCCTCATTTGGCATCATATACTTATGCCAAAGCCTTGCAGATGTCACCATCACCGCAGCAAATGCCAAAAAGTATGACCAGTATGCAGAAATGACCATGCCCAACATTGCGCCCATAGACGTATCCAATGCGGCTGCAAGTTCATGTCCTGTATGCCTATGCACCAAACCAAAATAGAGCAAATCACCAATAGCTATCAAGGCAAACACAAATAAAACAATAAAAGCGTACCAACCCACCAACTTTAAATACCACTGTTTCTTAAACCACGGTAAAGGTAAATATGTTATTAAAAAGGGGATTCCCAAAAACACCATGGTAATCGAGCTATCTATAAACCATGCACCTTTAAGCATGGCATAAAACACATCACCCAAACTTAAATCTGAAAAGGTATCAGGATACATCCACAAAAAAGCAAGGCGAAGCGAAAGGAACAACAGCAAAAACACACTGAACAAACGTAGAAAAAACCACGTAACGCGCTGATTCATGTGCAACCTCTGTATCTGACCAGCTTCCAAACAAAGACAAAGAATACAAAGGGGTCAAGCAAATAATCCCAAATGTTTACAGACTCCAATAGCTGCATATCCCAAGCCAGCACAACCCCAACAAACATTGCTGCAAGCACATAATAATGGCGCAAATATGCCAATAGACTTAAAAGCAATAAGCCACCAATCATATAAGGGTTCGCATAACCCCACGCATATGGGTCAATCTGACCTATGCCCAAAGCCAATGGGTAAAACAACAAACCAAGCAACACAATACCCCATAAAAGAAGCTTATTTTCCTGTGGGTTCATCCATGTTTTTCCCCATACCATGTTGATAACAGCCAGCAGCAGTAAAACCGTAGACACAATACTTAAGTCACCCGTTAACCCGCGCAACCACCAAACTGGACTGTACGGGAATGGATACACAATAAAAACGGAAATCACAAACAGTGATGCCACCTTTACCTTAAGACTTGCATCAGGGCGCACCTTTCTTAGCCATACCAAACGCAGCCAGTAGAAAAATAGGGTCAAGCCTGCCGTCATTGTATGCCTGCCTGTTGCATCACTTGATGAAGCCAAGCGCGATTAAACTGCACATGTTTAATGTTTTTACGTTTGTAGGTGTAAAGCAAGTGCCACACACCATCTTTGTCCTGAGTGATAGCAGGGTATGAAAATGCTTCATTATGTTGACCATGTTCAAACTCATACACGACTTGCCACTCACCCTCTAAATCATGGCTTACAGCAAGGGTTAAGTCCTGTCTGTTTTCCGAATTATGATTGCCCACCCAAATCCATAAATCGTCATCGACTTTGGCTACGATTTGCGCTGAATTTGGGTTTGGAAGCTCGGTCAAGGTAAAGTCTTGCCATGTCTGACCTTCATCAAGGCTTTTGAGGCGAATCACCTTCCAATCTAGGGTATGTGAACCTGAACGCATAAAAGCATAGGTTTCATCACCTTTACCTTGCACCAGCGATGGTTGAATACCGCCACCATGACCAAACATACGCACCTTTTCAATGACTTCACCGTTAGCTGAAACGCGCAACAGCTCAGGAAATTGTGCCGCAAACTCATGATATACAGGCAAAAGCATACTACCATCTTCCATGCCAAACATGGTATTGCGAACCAATGTGCTCACATTGATGAAAGGAGAAGTTACAAGGCGTTTAGGCTTTCCCCACGACTGCCCCAAATCATCAGAAAACATGAGATTTAAACTGCTACCTGCCCAACCGCCATAAGATACCGTCACAAAATAAAGCCACATCCGCTTTTGTTTATCCACAAACACCAGAGGATTACCAATCTTGCTGATATACCGTCCTAAATCTTCAGCCAACTGCGGCACATTTAATATACCCTTGGGTT
>CAMZLG010000007.1 GCA_947311495.1 uncultured Zetaproteobacteria bacterium | reverse complement strand
TTTTACGCGTCACAAAGGTTTCACCACGACGTGGCGACTCATGGTTAAACAAAATACCATTACAGGCATACATACCATAGGACTCTCGATAATTGACCACAATCCAATAGGCATACATTTTCGCCACCGCATACGGTGAACGCGGATAAAATGGCGTGGTTTCCTTCTGAGGGATTTCTTGCACTTCGCCAAACAATTCAGACGTCGAAGCTTGATAAAACTTCACTTTCTTTTCCATACCCAACAAACGAATCGCCTCTAATAATCGCAACGTGCCTATGGCATCCACATCAGCGGTGTATTCAGGTGATTCAAAACTAACGGCAACGTGTGACTGCGCACCAAGATTGTACACTTCATCAGGCTGCACTTCTTTGATAATTCGCGTGAGGTTGGACGAGTCCGTTAAATCACCATAATGCAATACAAAATTTTTGTTATCCACATGCGGGTCTTGATAAATATGATCCACACGCTGGGTGTTAAACGATGAAGCACGTCGCTTGATGCCATGCACCACATATCCTTTTTCCAATAACAGTTCCGCCAAGTATGAACCATCTTGACCTGTAACCCCTGTAATTAATGCAACTTTGCTCACTTTGTTCTCCCATAAATATCATCAAATCGTTCAATGTCATCTTCTTCCAAATAATCGCCCACTTGCACTTCAATCATTTGCAGTGGTATCTTTCCTTTATTAGCCAATCGGTGTTTTACACCAATCGGGATATATGTACTTTCATTCTTGGCAACTGTGATGATTTCATCATCGCGGGTAACCGTTGCTGTGCCTGATACCACCACCCAATGCTCAGAGCGATGTTGATGTCTCTGTAGCGATAATGATGCCCCAGCGTTTACTTCAATACGTTTAAGCTTGTAGCCCTCAGCCTTATTATCTAATACAGTATAACTACCCCATGGGCGTTGTACAGTCACATGCTCAAGGCATTCTGAACCACCTGATGACTTAATCACATCCACAATTTCACGAACACGCTGACTTTCGCCGCGATGACATAATAAAATCGCATCGGCTGTTTCCACAGCAATGATGTCTTTAAGTCCAACGGCTGTTAATAAACGTGATTCGCTGCGTAACAATGTGTTCTCACAATCCACAGCAATCGCATGACCACTGATTGCATTGTTGTTTTCATCTTTGTCTGTAATATCAAACACTGCATCCCAACTGCCAACATCCGACCAGCCCATGGATACAGGCACGACAACCACATTGTCCGATGGCTCAAGCACGGCATAATCAACCGAGTCCGCTGGCATATTCTGAAATTGATGGCGTACAACCTCTTGCCAAGGTTCGCCACCTTGCCAAGTTTGTTTCATCTCTTGAACCACATCATACATTTCAGGCGCGTGTTTTTTTAGCTCAGATAAAATCACCGATGCTTTCCAGACAAACATCCCTGAATTCCAAAAATAGCCACCTTCATCCAAGAATGATTTCGCTGTACTTAAATCAGGTTTTTCCGTAAACCGTTTGACAGCAAAGGCTTCTAATTCTTGATTCACATCCGCTTGAATATAACCAAAACCAGTATCGGGATGCTCTGGTACAATGCCAAAGGTGACCAACTTGTCTTGCTCTGCGGCTGCAAGCGCTTTATCTAGGCCTTGGTGAAAAGCTGGAATATCTTGAATCAAATGGTCAGCAGGTAATACCAACATGATAGGATCTTGGCTTTCCTCTTGAAGCAATGCCGCGGCCAAGGCAATGGCAGGTGCAGTATTGCGTGCGCACGGCTCTAAGATGGTATGCAAATGATTCAACTCAGAAAATGCTTCGCCAGTGGCATGTGCTTCATTGGTCACCACCCAAACATCATCTTGTTTTATTTTAGGATGAAGACGCGAAATGGTTGCCGCAAGCAAAGACTCCTCACCACCCAGCTTTAAAAACTGCTTAGGTAACTGCTGGCGTGACATAGGCCAAAGACGCGTACCCGAACCACCTGCCAAAATCACTGCTTTAATGTCACTCATGTTTTAATCACACCTTTGTTGTGTAAATACATAACTACTTCCTCAACACAATCTTCTAAACTTAAAGAACCTGTATCCACAACTATCTCTGCATGTTCAGGTGCTTCATACGGTGACGAAATGCCCGTAAAGTCTTTGATTTCACCTTTTCTCGCACGTTGATACAAACCTTTAACATCACGCGTTTCGCAAGCTTCCAGGGATGCTGCACAATAAACTTCAATAAAGTCACCATCTTGGTGAAGCTTACGAACCACATCTCTATCTTCTTTAAACGGTGAAATAAAAGCGGTCAACACAATCACACCTGCATCAACAAATAATTTAGACACTTCACCAACACGACGAATATTCTCTCGCCTAGCCACATCAGAAAAACCCAAATCGCCGCACAAACCATGGCGCACATTATCACCATCCAACACTGTGGTATACACACCCATTTGGAACAGCTTATATTCAACAGCATGACTGAGTGTTGATTTCCCAGAGCCCGATAAACCCGTGAACCAAAGCACCGCCCCTTTATGCCCGCTACGTTTCTCTTTATCTTCTCTGGTTACTTCGCCTTGGTGCCATACCACATTGGATGATTTTTTATTTTCATTCATCGACAACATCCTCTTCTTTGCGTTTACGCAGACCTTCTTGGATAAACACGAAAACAACCGCCAAGAAACCCACTACAAAAGCTGAAACAATGGCAATAATAGAGCGCTTGGGTTTTATTTTTTTATCGGGTTCAACCGCAGGGTCAATCACCCGAAATGCAAAGTCTTGCTGCGTATTGGCAAGCATGGCTTGCTTCTGTTCAGTTGAAATCAATTCAAACAATGCCTGCCTGTTTTCCGCGATCTTTGTTTTACTCAGCTCATCATTTAAGTACTGAAGTTTGCGTTTACTTTGCTGAATCGCTTGCTCACGTAAATATGTATTTACCCTATGCACTAATTTTTTAACCCATGATGCCGCAAGCTCGGGATCTTCCCAATCCACGGACAAATGCACCAACCCAGAATCCTTATCTAGATTGATATTTAACATCTCATCTTCAATCAATAATCGCCAAGCATCCCACAGCGAAGGTTGATCTTCTTCATCTTCAGCAAGCCACAGCTTTGCTTCACTATCCCAGTCATCTTCAAAAAGAATGGGCATCAGTTTTTCATCTTTCACAAACCCCCAAATAAATTCTCTGGATTTGAGTACAGCAATATTTTGCTCTACCGAACCACCACCACCTAAAGATACGCCCGCTAAAGATGCAATACCACCCAAACCGCCCAACACAGACGACAGGCCACCTTTGCTTTCTTCACCACCCACTGGAGCCAGCAAAGCCTCTGCCCGATAAATATTAGGCATCATCAAGGAAATACCAGCTGCCAGCACTGCTGCCATAAATGAAGCACCAAGAATAAGTTTGCGTTTTTTCCAAATCACATGCCAGTATTCAAGAAGGTCAATCTCATCTTCTTCAGGCATCATACCATACATAGCTTGCATCATGCGCGGGTCAACTTGCATATTCTTTTGATTGGTTTTATCCGTGTTTTCAGACATTAAAACACCCCAATGGTTTTATAAGCAGCCAAGCCAACACCAATTTGCATCAACACACGCGACCAGTCCAACGTGCTATCCAATAAATTAAATTGATTCAAGTCTTCAGGGACAATAATCGCATCGCCAGGGTAAATCCGTGTGCTGCCCCATGAGCCAGCCCTATCCACAAAGCCATTGGCACGCACTACATAAACATTATCATCATCTGCCAAACGGGTCATACCACCTGCCGCATCAATGTAGTCATCTAAATCATATTTCTTGCGATACAACAGTGCTGTTGTGTTATACACCTGCCCAATCACCGTAACCTCATCAGGTTTCTTCGGCACATACAACCTGTCACCATCCCTAAGTGTTAAGTTAAACTCACTGTTTTCCAAATCTTTAATATCTTCAAGTTTAATCACCAACCGCCCCAATGCCTTGGTTTGTTTCATTTGCTCCAGCACACGTTTTGCCGCCAACAAACCTTTTTCCTTATGCCCTCTTAAAGCTTGGTCATTCAACGTGGCAATAGCTTTTTCTTCCCCTGCTATTTCTGCTTCCATACGCGCAGCCATATCATCAATCTGTTTTTGCTGTTCTTCTCGAATAGAAACACGTGTAAACACTGCCGCTTTCAGATACGCTTTATCAGAGAAGCCGCCACTTCGCCCAATGAGATCTGATAGTTTTTCCCCATCTTCAATGGGGTAAGCACCAGGATACTTTACTTCACCACTGAGTATGACCTGTTCTCCAGCCCTCCAATTGCTTACTTGGCGAATCGTCACCACATCATATGGCTGCAACTTAATATTGGCACCCTCATCACCTGACAACGCCTCTTCTAACGAAACTTCAATATGTTGAGACTCCCTACGCTGACCATCAATAATCTCAAATCGTGTTAGTTCAGCTTTACCAACCAATGCCTTTTCAGTGACCCCGCCTGCAGCGAGAACCAAATTAGTTAGCGTCATATCTTCACCCAGTGGATAAGTTCCAGGCTTCATAAATTCACCTGTTGCGACCACCGTCTTCATAGGGTTAAGTGTTTGCTGTGAAAAGACATATATTTTATCACCCTCTACCAACAGGGGTGCATCGCTAGCACCTGACAACACACTATCCAAATCAACGCGAACCATATTTGTTATATTCTTATCGCCGATATGACGCTCTATTAATACAATTTTGCCAAATGCATCAGACAACAAGTCACCTTTATTATGAATAATGTCACGTATCGTCATGCCATCGTTATAACCATACTTGCCCGGACGTTTCACTTGACCAAACAGTTCCACCACACCTTCTTCAACTGCAGGAACAGCGTGAACAATGACAATATCACCATTTCTCACCTTACTTTTATGCTTTTTTTGCACATCGATAAAAATCCGGTTTCCGCGCTGATCAATACGATCAATGTTTTGATGATTCATATCGCCATGTGCAGTCACACCACCAGCTAACTTCAAAATATCACCAACATATTTTTCATCTTTTAACTCATAAATAGCAGGTCGATTCACTTCGCCAGATACTGCAACCGTCTTACCAACAGGCTCTACAAAAATAACATCACCAGCTTGCAATCGTTGATCAAACTTACTGTCTCCTTGAAGTAAGAAGTCATATAAATCCAATGCACCAACAGTTTTACCTTCGCGTTTCAGCAAAACCCTTCTCATACTTCCTTGTTTACTAATCCCACCAGAAACAAACAAAGCATTCGATACCGTTGAAAAACTGCTCACCATATAAGAGCCAGGATGATTTACATCACCCAACACAAAGACACGCATCGAACGAAGGCTTCCCATTGAAACAGAAACCGTGTTTCCAATTGTTTTTTTACGAATTTCTTCCGCAACCATTGATTTCACATCGCTAAAACTCAAGCCAGCCACAGAAAGTGTGCCAATGTCTGGCAGTTCAATCATGCCTGACCTATCAACCACGAGCTGCAAACGGTCATTTTTCTTGCCATAAAATTGAATGTTTAATTCATCACCAGGACCCAGAGTATATTCTGCAGGCACAGGCACCTCACTCAGAGGTTCAAAGGTTAGTGGGTCACCAGCAAACAATGCATAACCAAATTGAAAAAGTGGGTGAGGTAGATCTGCACTCTTTTCAGTATCTAACCATTGCATCCATATATTGTCTGCATTGTCTGCATTGTCTGCATTGTCTGCATTGTCTGCATTGTCTGCATTGTCTGCATTGTCTGAATTGTCTGAATTGTCTGAATTGTCTGAATTGTCTGAATTGTCTGAATTGTCTGCATTAAATTCAACACCAAGCCTGCGAGCATATGATGTTTCCACCGTGCTCAATGCTTTTTCATCATTAACATTG
>CAMZLG010000006.1 GCA_947311495.1 uncultured Zetaproteobacteria bacterium | reverse complement strand
AATTGATGCGCAATGCGCTTGACCCACCAATCAAAACCGTCTGCTTGCAACACACCCCAACGGTATAAAGGGTTGCCCCAGCGTTGTCCTGTTTTGGAAAAATAATCAGGGGGTACACCGGCAACTTCAGTGCATTCGCCTGCTTCATCCAAGGTGAAAAAATGTGGGTTTGCCCATACATCTGCGGAATCATGGGCAACATAAATGGGTAAATCGCCAAAGAGCTGTACACCTTTGGATTCAGCATACGTTTTGATGCCTTGCCACTGTTTATCAAACAAGAACTGTTCAAAAATAACTTGTTGAATCAGTGTGCTGTGGATTTCGCGGGCAGCTTGTAAGGCATCTTCATTGCGCATGCGCAAAGCATCCGACCACTGCCACCATGCGGCATTGTTGCTTGCTGATTTAAGCGCAGAAAACAAGGCAAAATCATCCAACCAATAGCCTTGTTGCGCTTGGAATGTTGAAACTTGCTGCGCTAACTCCGTATTGGATTGCACATCCAACCAAAACTGATGGGTAGCTTGTTTGCGATAACTTGCATGTTGCTCACGCGTGACATGTTCAAACACAGTGTCCTGCGGCAACCAACCCGCACCCACACAGTCGCGCAAATCAATCAGTTCAGGGTTGCCTGCAAAGGTGGATAAAGATTCATAGGGTGAGCCATGACTATGGGTGGGGCCTAAGGGTAAGAACTGCCAAACACGAAACCCACCTGCAATCATGGCATCAATAAACTGAAAAGCCTCTTTACCTAACACACCTTTATGGAAAGGGCTAGGTAATGATGTGATATGCAGTAAAATTGCAGAACTGCGGCGGTCTATCCATCCACTGTCTGCGTGTTGATTCAACTGCCTGCCCCACCACGGCGCATCGCTCCACCACCTTCTGCATCACCGCCACCAGAAGAAATCGATTCATCCAAGGATTGCGGCACAGCTTGTCCAAGCAATTGGTACAGTTTCTTCAAATGCGTGCGATAGAGTTGGTCAAAATCACGCACCGCATCACTGGGGTTATAATCACCAAACCACCAGCACCAATCTGAACCTTCACAAATACGCAGTTGCTCAATCGCAGCTTGCTGCGCTTCGGAACTTAGCGAACCATATTCACCATCAAACACTTTCTTGGCTGCAATCAATAGTTCCCAAGCTTTGGTTTTGGCATGGTCACCAATCCAAGTGGACAAATTACCATATACCCATGAACCCGCAGTGAGGTTGTCCAATTTATCAGTGGCAGGATGCTCACCCAAATAATCGCTGAATGTGGTCAACTCAAATTCAGGGTGCTCAATCACTGCTTGATAAAGCTTGGTTAAGAAAGGTAATGCATTTTCATGGTAATGTTCCCATGCATTTTCACCATCCATGATGATGGCAACCACAGGGGCTTCCATACCTTGGGTGCGATGGCGAATATCTGCTAACTCATGGATAAAGTTGTTGATGGCATCATCAGTGTTCCATTTGCTGTATTCAAAACCTAACAAATCAGATAATTTGTCATCACGGAAGAAACACGTGATTTGAGCATCATCTTCGCCCACCAACCAAGGGTGATACAGGTCGCGGTTACCTTGTTGTTCGCGCAAATTATATTTCAAGGAATGGTGCAGTACAGCTTCGCCCGTGGCGCACCAATCAAAGCCTGATTGCCCAAGCAATGCTAAGGTGTCATTACACACCGCACCTTCAGCAGGCCAACAACCTTTGGCTTGATGTCCAAATACATCTTGGTGGCTTTGCTGTGCTTTGTGAATGTGGTCGAGCGCACGCGCTTTGCCATTGGGATACGATTCATCAGGAATCAAAGCATCAGCCACAGTTTCATGCGCGGTTTTGAAATCCAGCATCAAGGGCATGATAGGGTGTGCATACGGTGTGGTCGTAAGCTCAAGTTTGCCCGCCTCAACCAGCTTGCGGTGAATATGCGGAATATCAGCAAGCAAAGATGCGAGAAGAATTAACAAATCACGGCGGTCTTGGCTGGTGAACCCCCTACCTTTTTCAATCAAGCGGCGGGCAACGAAGTTGTTTTGGCGCACTGTTTCACCCAACCAAGCCAAGTGATACCACGTGACCAAATCAGAAAAATAATTATCACCCAAATAATCTAGGGAATCTGTATTTTTGGCATGTTCTGCCATGTTGAACAGATTTGAATAGGCAGGGTAGCGGTGCATGTTACGCTCATGATTTAAGCGGAAACATGCTTCTAAAAGATGGGTGCGTGAAGCATTGTCAAAGTCTTGTTGTTGTGCCAAGGCTGCCAACAGTGGATCGTTAATTTCTGCAATATCCCCATCCAAATAGCCGCGCAAATGGGTGGCATAATCTTCAATTTGATGGGTTAATGAAGGCACGTAATTCATCACCGCTTTGGCGTGAGGAATTTGCATCAGAATCTCAGCCATATCGGTGTAATCTTTCATGGCATGAAGGTAAACCCATGGTAAATGGTAGCGACCCGTATCGGCTTCGCGGTAAAAGGGTTGGTGCATATGCCAGTAAAAAATAACGGATAATGGTTGGGTCATGTGATTCCTTGGTGGTAGTATGAATTCATTAAAAGCGCGAAGCTGCATGATGGTGGAGTGAGCGTCTACCACCCTGCAACATTCGCACCAAAATGTGACTTACAGCTGATGCATTTTTTGACCCAGCATATCAGGTGTGACCAAGACAATACCCTTCTCAGAAACATAGAAACGTTTGGCATCATCTGCTGCATTCACACCAATTTCTGTCCCTTCAGGGATAACAGAACCTTTATCAATCACGCAACGTTTGATGGTGCAGTTTTGATGAATTTCCACATCAGGAAGGATGACAGAATCTTCAACATTACTGTATGAATGCACCCGTACATTAGAGAATAATACCGAACGGCGAACCGTTGAACCTGTAATCAAACACCCACCCGAAATCATGGAATCGACTGCCATACCTCGGCGTTCATCGCTGTCAAAAGCAAACTTGGCAGGTGGTAATTGGTCTTGATGCGTCCAAATGGGCCACTCCGTGTCATACAAATTCAAATCAGGTTTAATTTCTGCCAAATTGATATTGGCTTCCCAATAGGAATCCACCGTGCCCACATCTTTCCAGTAGCCTGAACCACCTGTGCTGGCATCTAAAAATGGGAAAGCAAAGGCGTTGGCATTGTCAATGGCGTGAGGGATAAGGTCATGCCCGAAGTCATGCGTAGATGTTTCATTTTTCGCATCTTCTATCAAACGCTCACGTAAATATTGTGCAGAAAACACATAAATACCCATAGAAGCAAGGGCTTGGCTTTCATCACCCGGCATATGCTTGGGGTCAGATGGTTTTTCAGCAAACTCAACAATGCGTGATTCATCATTAATCGCCATCACACCAAAGGCTTTGGCTTCATCCAAAGGCACAGGAATACAGCCCACAGTAATGTCTGCACCTTTGGCAGCATGGGCTGCAATCATTTTACCATAATCCATCTTGTAAATATGGTCGCCAGCAAGAACAACCACATATTCAGGGTTATAATGGCGGATAATGTCTAAGTTTTGGTACACTGCATCCGCAGTGCCAACATACCAACCATCACCCATACGTTGTTGCGCAGGGAGCACTTCAACAAATTCACCAAATTGACCCGACATAAAACTCCATCCGCGTTGCAAGTGCCGTTGTAAGGAGTGTGATTTGTATTGGGTAATCACCGAAATGCGGCGAATGCCAGAGTTGATGCAGTTGGACATTGGAAAATCAATGATACGAAACTTGCCACCAAAAGGTACGGCAGGTTTTGCGCGCCATTCGGTTAATGCTTTAAGCCTCGAACCGCGTCCGCCAGCCAACACCAAAGCCACCGTGTTTGCCGTGAGTTTGCTGATATTACGCTCTATTGTTACGCCTTGCTGTTCGTCAGTGTGTGAACCCATGTATACCTCTCCCTCATTATTTTTTTCCTGCGATGAAACGCACACTAGCATGGCGTGGAACAGTTTGCTATATGGTTTAAATTATGCTTTTACGTTATTATGGGCGTGATAAATAAGAGAGCGGAGAGGTCACCTTATGCAAGTTCAAGCCATTTCAACACAGCCCATTGCAGGGCAGCGACCCGGCACATCAGGTTTAAGAGCCAAAGTGAAGGTGTTTCAACAGCCCCATTATTTGGCGAACTTTGTGCAATCGGTGTTTGATGTAATTGGTGATATTTCTGGGCAGACTTTGGTATTGGGTGGCGATGGTCGCTACTTCAACCGTGAAGCCATTCAAATCATCATTAAAATGGCGGCTGCCAATGGTTTTGCTAAAGTGTTGGTGGGGCAAGCTGGTATTTTATCCACACCCGCAGCATCCTGTGTGATTCGTAAATATGATGCTTTTGGCGGGTTGATTTTATCAGCAAGTCACAACCCTGCAGGCCCTGATGAAGACTTTGGTATCAAGTATAATATCAGCAACGGCGGTCCTGCACCTGAGCAAGTCACCGAAGCCATGTTTAAGCGCACATCTGAAATCACAGCGTATAACATTGTCGAAGCCGATGATGTTAACCTTGATGAGATTGGGCAGTTCAACATGGGTGATATGCAAGTGCAGGTCATTGATGCGGTAGCTGATTATGCAGCTTTGATGCAGGATATTTTTGATTTTGATGCCATTCGCGGTTTATTAGAACAAGACTTCTCATTTACATTTGATGCCATGCACGCCGTGACAGGACCTTATGCCAAAGTCATTTTAGAAGATATGTTGGGTGCGCCCAAAGGCACGGTAATGAATGGTGAACCCAAAGATGATTTTGGTGGCGGACATCCTGACCCGAATTTGACCTATGCCCATGAGTTGGTGGATATATTATATGGCGATGATGCGCCTGATTTTGGTGCGGCATCTGATGGCGATGGCGACCGCAACATGATTTTGGGCAATCATTTCTTTGTCACCCCCAGTGATTCGCTTGCCGTGATGGCAGCCAATGCAA
This sequence comes from uncultured Zetaproteobacteria bacterium, assembly GCA_947311495.1. Taxonomy (GTDB): domain Bacteria; phylum Pseudomonadota; class Zetaproteobacteria; order Mariprofundales; family Mariprofundaceae; genus Ghiorsea. Next base: position 1,830 of record CAMZLG010000006.1, on the reverse strand, counting down.
CATTAGTTCCCGCTTATAAAGATGGCATTGCAGGTGTGGCGCGCTCTATGCCGACTTCGGGAGCTGCGGATAGAGTGGCAGAAGCTTTGGGCATAAATTGCTTTGAAACACCCACAGGTTGGAAGTTTTTTGGCAACTTGATGGATGCTGGCAAAGTTACACTTTGCGGCGAAGAATCTTTTGGTACAGGTTCAGACCATGTGCGTGAAAAAGATGGTTTATGGGCAGTATTGTTCTGGTTAAACATCTTAGCCGTGCGTCAAGAATCAGTGGAAGGTGTGTTGGCAGATCATTGGGCGAAGTTTGGGCGAAATTTCTACTCGCGCCATGATTATGAAGCCGTGGATTCCGCAGCAGCCACGCAAGTGCTGCAAAATGTGCGCGACCAATTCGATAGCCTAAAAGGGCAAACATTGGCAGGGCGCGTTGTGCAAATGTGTGATGATTTTGCTTATACCGACCCGATTGATGGCAGTGTCAGTACCAACCAAGGTGTACGTGTCCTGTTTGAAGATGGCTCGCGTATTATTTTCAGGCTTTCAGGCACAGGCACATCGGGTGCGACCATTCGTATTTATTTAGAATCGTATGAAGCTGATGTCAGTCAACATGGTTTGGATGCGCAGGTGGCATTGGCAGGTATGATTGATGCGGCAAATCAAATATCCAAACTTCCTGAACTGACAGGGCGCGATAAACCTACAGTGATTACATAAGTTCAATATTTTCTTCTGTTTCGATAAATAGTTTTAAATTCAAGGGGTTTAAGTCATGACAACACCAATTCTATCACCAGAAGCATGGGCAATTATTGAAGCGCGAAGTCACGACCCTTTTGCATGGTTGGGTATTCATGAACATGCCAAAGGTGGTGTGGTGATTCGTTGTCTAAAAACACAAGCCAAAAAAATGTGGCTACTGCCTAAGGGTGGTCGCGCCCAAGTGATGAAACGCATTGAAGGCACAGATGTATTTGAAAAGCACTGGAAAGGCGGAAGCTTTGAAAAAGCTTATACCCTGCGCATTGAAAACCATGATGGGCATGTGTGGGAGCAAGAAGATGTGTATCGCTTTGCACCCATGTTGGGCGATATGGATTTGCATCTGATTGGTGAAGGTAATCACTATGAAAAATACCGCATCATGGGTGCGCATGTAAGAACATTGGACGGTGTTGACGGTGTTGGTTTTGCCGTATGGGCTCCTGCTGCTGACCGCGTGAGTGTGGTAGGTAATTTTAACCATTGGGATGGACGTGAACATCAAATGCGAGTACGCGGTTCATCAGGTATTTGGGAGATTTTCATCCCTGAATTGTGCGAAGGCGAGACATACAAGTTTGAAATTCGCGCTAAAAATGGTGATGTGTTTGAAAAGACTGACCCTTATGCTCAACAAATGGAGCTTAGACCAGCAACAGCCAGTGTGGTGCACAACCCCAAACATTACACATGGAAAGATGCTGATTGGGTGAAAAATCGCCCTGTCACCCAAGCGTTGGATAAACCCATGAGTATTTATGAGCTGCACCTTGGCTCATGGCGCAGAGAAAATGATACCTATATCAACTACAAAGATTTGGCACATCAGGTGGTCGAATATTGTACATGGATGGGTTACACCCACATCGAATTGATGCCGATTACCGAATATCCTTATGATGGTTCATGGGGTTATCAAACTGTGGGTTATTTTGCGCCGACAAGCCGTTTTGGTTCGCCTGATGATTTCCGTTATTTTGTCGATTATTGCCATCAAAATAACCTCGGTGTATTCCTTGACTGAGTTCCTGCCCACTTTCCCAAAGATGCGCATGGTTTAGCGCGTTTT
>CAMZLG010000005.1 GCA_947311495.1 uncultured Zetaproteobacteria bacterium | reverse complement strand
GGAACGGTTTATATCATTACGTTAAAGACCCCATTATGTTCAGCAAGTTACATCAATGATGGACTGTTAAACGAAGCTGAAAATTTTTCTCTTGCAGAGGCTGAGAATTTCCCTCTAATTAAGCTAGCGATTGATGAAAATTATTCAGAAACTAAGTTTTATTTACAGATGAAAGTCGATCTCCCTTTTTTTGTTCTGGACGATCAGCATGGAATGCTATCAGTTGAAGAAGTTAAGATGGTATATTCCCAGCTAAAACAATTTGCTGACAAACTAGAGAAACAAGTGTTTAAGCGAGACCTTAAAAAATGCGATCTGAAAATATCGGAGTACATTGAACTGGAAGTTGAAACATCAACAAGTGTAAGAAGCTTAGATGGGGATGAACTTAACTCTCGCTGGACGAAAGTACAATTTGGTGATGAAAGAGTAGCCCAACTTGCAAGCCTAACGACAAAGAATCTTAAACCATATGAAGATCTGAAGTTAAATGGAATATTTCCATTTGTTAAATTCACAAACAAAACAGAAGGTAGTTTAGAAACAACTTTAACATATCCATTGTTTGATTTTCAAAGAGAAGAACAAGCGTTGTTAGAAGCGTGGTTTGATTATGTATTGGTGAAGAGTGAGTTAGAAAATAATGCGACAACAAATGACGCATAATGTGTTAAAATGCTTTTATGACTGAGAGAATGATTATTTGTTTGTGAGAGCAGGCGTCTAAAAAGTATTTGGAAGTTGCTTCAGGTGTCACAGATTTAGATATAAGTGAGGGGTGTATGCCATTGGGTATGCAGTTGCTTGTTGAGATAGCGCCGCCGTTTGGTGCTTCGGTCACGTTGCCAGATGGCAGCGTTGTGGGTGTAGATATATAATTTATAAAAGAATAATGTTTTGAGGAAAGGTGTATGAAGATAGTTTTTGATATGGCTTATGACCAAGGCGTTACGCCAAATGGGTTGATGGCAGGAGAATCATCTTTAGGGAAGTTGTTTGTTGGCCCTCAGGGGCTGTTAAGCGTCTTAGAGACGCATTTGGGGCTAACATCTAGGGAAACCCATCATGCCATGCGTATTCAGGGTTATATGGAGAGTATGTTATCTGTTGTTGCTCAACCTGAAGCGGCATTTTTTAAACAATCGTTAGAGGCGGATGCTTGGTCGTCTGCCAAGCAATGTATTGATTACCGAGATGAGTTAATTTTAGCAGGTTGGGATGGGAATGATTTGCCAACCAAGTCGGCTAAACTACATGCTTTGGCTGCGGTTGAGCGCGTGTTTCCTGAAGCAATGAAAAAGGGCTTGGGTGATAGGCTGCATTTGGTTCTATCCGTGCTAGAAAATCATCCGAAACTTCATATTCAAAGCGTGACCTTGCATGAAGATATTGATGCACTGCCAAGTCTCATTGGTCGGGTGTTGCAAAAGCTTCAAGACTTGGGTGTAGCTGTGACCAAGGATAAGAGCAATGCGAATATAGCTGAAGGTAACTTAGGCGTTGTTCAGCAAGCGATGTTTGATATTGGAGGAGAAAAGGGTGCTGTACAATCAGGTGATGATTCCATTGTGTTGCTTCGCCCTGAAGATGAGTGGGTGGCAGCCAATACTTTAGCCGCATGGTTGAAAGCCGATGCGCAAAATAATAGTGATGTTTTGCTTGTGCAAAGTGGGGGTAGTGATGTTCTCAATCACGCTTTGCAGCAAGTGGCTTTGCCCACATTAGGCAATCAAACAAGATCGGCATTTCGCGCTGCTTTGCAGATTATGCCTTTGGCGCTTGCCAATACTTGGAGCCCACTAAATATCCAAGCCCTGCTATCCTTTTTATCATTGCAGGTTTCTCCTGTGCCTCGCTTTGCAGCCAAACGATTGCGTGGCGCAATTCAAAATGAACCTGGCGTGGGTGGTGAACGTTGGGTTGAAGCTGAAGAAAAAATTATAGAAACCAAGAAGATCAATCTTATTAAAGATGGCTTGGATGAGACTGAGGCTGAAAAACAAGCCCAATTGTTTATGGATGAATTGAATCATTTTTTGACAGGGTTACGTTTTAATCCCAAGGATGGCATAACGCCCAGTGCGTTGATTGAGATGTGCCAGTGGGTTAAAAAAGGATTAAAAACACCATCCCTAAAAGAAAGTATGGCGCAAGCGATTGCTCAGGTTGATCGAATGATTGAGTTGGCAGAGCGGCATACGCAACCGATTTCACGCGCCCAAGTTGAGCGGATGTTGGATTCGGTGATTGCTGAGGGTGGTCAAAATCCTGATAGCAAAGCACAAGCAACGCCTTGGCAAAATGCGTCTGACACTGGTGGCATTGGTGGTGATATTAGCACAATCATCTGGTGGGGTTTCACCGATTCAGGGCAATCATCATTGGCATTTTGGAGTGAAGAAGAGCGGACATCCCTGAAAAGTGTAGGCGTGAATTTGGAAACACCTGCCACAGTACGCGCAAGGGAAGCCAATCAATGGCGTAGGGCAGTGGGTTATGCAGGCAAACGCTTACTTCTTATTTCACCGTTGAAGATGAACGGGGAAAGCACACAGCTTCACCCGCTTTGGGATGAGATTCGACATTGTGCCGTATCCTCAAGCGATACGGATGCGGATAAAGACGAAAAGTATCAAAGCTTAGTTTGGCAGGGTGAAAAGCTAAATGCGCAATCAAAGCTAAAACTCGCAG
>CAMZLG010000004.1 GCA_947311495.1 uncultured Zetaproteobacteria bacterium | reverse complement strand
TCTGCGCAAGCGCTATGAAGGGCGCGGGGTGCGGGTGGAGAAGGTGGTGGAAGGTTGGCTGGTGATGTTTAAGTTCTTCTGTTTTTTAAGCCAAGGAAGCAGGTGGGGCGGCAAATCATTTTGGGTAAAATCAATTTCACCACGCACCAGTTTTAAGGCGCGAGTAACGGGGTCTTTAATCGTGAGGACTGAGATATGCTGTATGCTTTCTTGATTGGGTTGTGCGCGAGTTAGTTGAAGGGTGTTGTTCCATGAAACGAGTTTAAACACACCGCAACCCACAGTGTGCTTGGCTTGATGCGGCTTGGATGCTTCTGATGCAGGTAAAATACCAAGGTTTAATCGGGTGAGCAGGGATGAATCAGGTTTGTTCAGTTTGAGTGTGATATGGGATGGGTCATCCACAATAATATTTTGAATCGAAGCAAAACCTGCACGCAGAGGGCTTGCGATATTTTTATCCAACACAGCATGAAGTGTGGCTGCCACATCTTGAGCTGTAACCGTTTGCCCATCATGGAATTTCTTATCTGCATCAAGGGTAAACGCCCAAGTATAAGGGTCGGGGTGCTGCCATGATGTGGCAAGGTTTGGCTTGGGTAGGAAGTCTTCCCCCAATTTCACCAAACCACAGTGCATTAACTCTTGAACTTTATGCGATGCGGCATCGGTGGCAAAACGTGGGTCTAAGCTGATGGGCGAAGAAGCAAGCCCCAAACGCACGGTGTGGCTCTCAGGTGCTTGTGTGCTGCATGAAACAAGTCCAAGTATGATGAATAATAGGAAGTATTTCATGAGACCCATAAACTTAGCGTTTCCACATGTCCAGTGTATGGAAACAAGTCCAATGGACGCAAAGCTTTGAGTGTAAACCCTGCAACAGATAATGCCTTGGCATCTCTTGCACCTGCGGCAATGTCGCAGTTGACCATAATGATTTGTTTGGGGAAAAGTTGATGGATATGCTGGCAAATGCGTTTGGCACCTTTGCGTGGTGGGTCGAGGATAAGTGTGTCTGCTCCGATAAATGACTCCAAATCAAACCTGCCAAACAAGTCCATGGTTTGATAGCGGGCATCAAGCTTCAAACGCTTGGCATTATTGTTCGCTGCTTTGACGCTGGCTGGGTTGAGTTCTGCACCGTGTACTTGCGCGTCCAAAGCTTGGGCGAGGGGTAAAGATAAGTTGCCGCAACCAGAAAATAAATCAACGACACGTTGTGCGCCTTGAGACCAAACAATGATTTGCTGAATAAGCATTTGATTGCCTTGTTGATGACCTTGGACAAAATCATTGGCACCGATTTCAATGTCCATGTGTTGGTTTTCTGGTAATGCAATGCGGTCAAATAAGGTTTGCGTTGGTTTAAGCAAGGCTTTGATAGATGGTGAGCCCAGTTTACGCCACCACCATTGTTGGTGAGGTGTTTGTGGTGCTGTAAAATCATCAGGACAGGTCTGCTCTGATTCAAGGATGATATGCGTACCGTTATGCAGTTGGGTGGCTTGAATGCTTTGTATGCTTGCGGGTAAGGACAGTGCTTCAAGTGTACTGCGTAACTTGTCTAAGTTTTCGGTTAGAGCGTTGCAATGATGGGTATGCGTGAGGTCGTGGCTGAAACGCTTGCGAAAACCAAGTTTATGACCTTCTCTAAACCATCGCACACGTCTGCGACCTGCGAAACCAGAGTGGTGTGGCAGCAAAGGTGTAAAATCTGTGGTATCTGTGATAAAAGGTTTGAATGCATCCAATACCCATGATGTTTTTAAATCGGCTTGGGCGCTTAAATGCATGTGTTGCAGGGCGCAACCGCCACATATTTCGCTCACTGCACAGGGCGGAGACACACGTTGAGCTGAAGGTTTAGAGACTTCATCCAGTTTGCCGCGCAAAACGCCACGTTTCTTGTCTGTGATTCGGTAGAGAATGTCTTCGCCTGCAATGGTGTTGGGTATAAACACTGTTGTGTTTTCGTGGTGAGTTAAACCATCACCACCATAAACCACAGCTTGAATATGCCCCTCGATGATGTCAGGCATATTTATTTGAGTAAGTCGATAGGACCAATGGTGATAGGGTCTTGGGTTTTGAATTTAATGCGGACACCATCAATGGATGGGTATTTTGTTTTGAAGTTTGAAATGGTTACGTTTTTGCCAATATCTTTATCTTTTTGTTCAAATATTCTTTTCCATTTACGTTTGCCAGCAGGCTTGACTTCAACTTGAATAAAGCCGTGTTTAAAATCTAAGCCACCAACACTAGCTTTGCGAATAATGATTTTTGAAAGTGAGACGGGTTTATTAAAAAGAACACTTGTATCACCACGTTTAAATGATGAAAGCCAACCCTTTTCTGCTAACTCAGGATAAAACAAGTGAGAGCCACCACGGAATTCATGTGGTTTGTTCGTATCAACTTTAGACTTATCTTTACGCTGAACTTGGTGTGAATAACTGTATGTTAATGAACGGCTCACTCTTTTTTTCGGTTTATATTTTTTCTTTGGTTTGACTTTTACTTTGGTTACAGGTTTAGGTTTGTTCTCTATAACGGTTGGTTTTGGTTCAGCTTTTGGTTCGGGTGTTATTTTTGGTTTATCTTCTTGCTTTGAAATAGGTTTAGTGATTACGTCTTGTATTTTTGCTGCTGCTTGCGCCAATTCTTTTTCTTGAGCTTGTTTGTTAATATTTTCTTGTGTGGCGCGCGTGTGGGTTACAGTGTCTTCTGCCATACTTAAGACGCTGATAGAAGAAATGCCAAGCGCTACAAAGACAATTGCAACAATAGCTAAGTCAGCCTGTGTTTTTTTAATATTGGGAACAAGTTTGCCTAGCAATTTTTGCCAATGGTATTGACTATAATTCATCCATTGTTTTGCAATTTGATTTTTTGATAGGGTTGTGACTGATGATGTTCCTACATGTGCAGTTGTTTTGTTTTGTTTTGTTTTGTTTTGTTGCTTTCTTGCAGGTGAGGCTAAAAATTGAAGTTGTTCGAGCATTTTTTCGATTTTAGTGCGAACTTCTGATGCACTTTTAGGGCGGTGTGTTTTATTTTTTTCTAAAAGTTTAAGAATAAGGTTGGAAACAGGGAGAGGTATGCTGGCATTAACTTCATGGGGTCTTGGAGCAGGCTCACGCACTTGTTTTTCCATGATTTCAAATTCGCCACCACTACCTGTTGCATCAAAAGGCAATTTTCCAATTAGCATATAAAATAAAAGGATACCAAAAGCATACAAGTCAGTTCGCGCATCAAGGGGGTTGTTCATAATTTGTTCAGGTGCCATGTATCGAAATGAGCCAACTGTTGCGCCGCTTTGGGTTAAGTCTTCACCGCCTTGCTCGGGTTTAGCAAGCCCGAAATCAAGAAGTTTGACCTCGCCCTTGTCGGATACCAAGACATTTGCGGGTTTTAGGTCGCGGTGTACCATGCCAAACTCGTGCGCAGCCTCTAAACCTTTTAAAATTTCAATCGCTAGTTTTAATTTCTTTTTGATGGAAAGGTTAGGGTTTTTCCGCAAGAAAGCTTTAAGGTCATCGCCTTTGACAACCTCCATGACCAAAGCCATATAGGTATCATCCTCATATAAGGACAGGAGTGTAACAATGTTGGGGTGCATGAGCTTGGCATGCATACGCGCTTCGCGACGGAAACGCTGCTTCAAATTTTCATGTTTAAGCAGGTGAGGGTGTAAAACTTTAATCGCAACTGGGCGACCAAGGTTTTTATCTGTTGCGAGATAAACAATGCCCATGCCACCTTGACCAAGGCGTGATTCAATACTGTAAGGCCCCAAACTTGTTAAGTCAGGGGTGCTACCTTGCAATATGACTTGCTCTGTATCGTTGTCGCTCAATTCCACCCTCTTTGCGCTAAAACTAACCATTTTTTTATATGTGGTTCGTTGCGTTTGCAGATTGTTGGTATTCCATAGTTAATGTCAAGCGACCTGGGTCACGAATGACTGTTTTTTATTTTTTGTTGTAATGGGGCATGATGGGCATGACAAATGCAAACAGCCAAAGCATCCGCTGCATCCTCTTGCAAAGGCATGGGTGGTTTGAGTAAAACTTTAATCATGTGTTGCACTTGAAGTTTATCGGCTTTGCCATGCCCAACCACAGCTTGTTTGATGGCTGTTGGGCTATATGTACCCACACTTAACTTTGCATGGCAACATGCTGCAATCAATGCGCCGCGCGCTTGCCCAAGCTTGAGTGCTGAGGATGCATTTTTAGAAACAAAGACATCTTCAATCGCAGCACATGAAGGCTGATAGGTGTTGATAACTTCCGATAATACTTTAAACAGTATGCCAAGGCGGTCGGTAAATTCACCTGTGCCACATTGAATCACTTGATGGTGTACATGACGAATGCGGTTTCCTTTGATGTCAATAATACCCACACCTGCCTTCCGAGAACCAGGGTCTATGCCTAAAATACGAATAATATCACTCATGTGCTTAGCCTTATTTTTTCCAGTTCTCTAACCAGTGCTTTTCGAGTAAAGACCAAACGTAGGGTATTACCGCCATGGGTTCGCCAAACCCATGCAGCACGAATAGCGGAAAACAATAAACATCGTATTTTTTCTGTGTTGTGAACGTTTTGCAGGTGTTCTGATTTGCCACGAACAATGACACGAGGTTTCATATCACTGATGGTCTCACCATAAAGGTGCGCAATCGCAGATACGATATTTCCATGGTAAGGGTCGTTAAAATATTGAATTTGTTTTTCGATACGCTGCATTCCCTCAGCGATTTGATGGAGTTTATCGTGTTGTTTTGTCAACTTCCGTTCAAGGTTTATCAAGGTTGCGCTGTGGGTGAGGATATGTTTGGCATAAGGCACTTCATGCCCTTGCAACAAACGTTTAGCTTTAACGGCACCCGTAAAAAACACGCGTTCACCAATATAGGAGTCATCAAAGAAAGCATCCATACAGCATGCAAATTGTGCTTGGTCGCATTTGCCTTCTTGGGCAATAGTTTCAATCAACGCACAAGCCTGCGTTAAAGCTGCCAAAGCAAGCGTGCGTTGTTTTTCTCGTTGCTGCTTCGGATTTAGGTTATGCTGCGGATCATTCATGTGGGCTATTGTGACGCTGTCTAAGGTTTGTCACAAGCTTGAATTGAGAGGGTGGAATGACATCAGATTTTTTTGCGCAAGTGCGACAGTGTTTGTCTGCTTCAAATGTGGACGATAAGCTAAGTTTAACGCATCAGTTGGCGACAAAAGTGCGTCAAAATAAAAGATATATTCAACAAGCATTGGGAAACTTTGGTGAGGCTTTGTCCAGTCAAAGTAATGGGGTTCCTGCGCAGCCAGAATTGGTGAGTGCTGTGCAAGTGCCTAAACGTGGGTTTGGCACACAAGAGGGGCGTGCAATCATGGTGCATGCCATTGCACATATTGAGTTCAATGCCATCAATCTTGCTTTGGATGCTGTGCAACGTTTTGAGGGTATGCCTGAGGCATATTATGTCGATTGGTTACGTGTTGCGGATGAAGAAGCGTATCACTTTGAGCTTATTCGGGCGCACTTACGTTTTTTAGGCGCGGATTATGGTGATTACCTTGCGCATCAGGGTTTGTGGGATATGGCAGAGAAAACAGCACATGATGTGTTGGAGCGCATGGCACTGGTGCCGCGTGTTTTGGAGGCAAGAGGGTTGGATGTCACGCCAGGTATTCAAGAAAAGCTGAGGCAAGCAGGTGATAAACATGCAGCAACCATTCTGGATATTATTTTTGCTGATGAAGTGGGGCACGTAGAGGTAGGCACACGTTGGTTTCATTATTTGTGTAAACAAGAAGGTAAAAAGCCTGATGAAACATTCTTTGCGCTGGTAAAAAAACACTTTCCTAAAGGCATTTATGGACCCTACAATGTGGATGCGCGACAAGAAGCTGGTTTTTCAGCTAATGAAATAGAAATATTGCTACAAGGTAAACGTAAAAAAGTGACTTAATGTAGACTAAGGGCGTTATACTTTTTTAAAACTTTCTCAACATATCGTTTTGTTTCTGGGTAGTTAGGTATTTTATTACCCGCATTGTGAACGGCTGTTTCCCCTGCATTGTATGCGGCTAAAGCCAGTCTTTTGTTGTTTTGAAACTTATTCAAAAGCTGGCTTATAAACATTGCACCACCTTGAATGTTTTGCTGGGGGTTAAATCTATTTACTACACCTAAACCTTCAGCCGTTCTAGGCATCAATTGCATAAGCCCTGTCGCACCTACTTTTGAGACGGCGCGAGGATTAAAAGCGGATTCAACATCAATAATGGCATGTATAAGGTTAGCATCAACTTGGTATTGGTTAGATGCAGCTTGGATTAGAGGCAGAAAACGTATTTTATTACGCTGATAAGCTTTGAAGCTATAATTCCGGTTGCTTTGCAGCGTTAAATGTGGGCGGTATACCGATAATAATCGGTAAGATCCATCCATTTTATTGTCTGTAAAATAAAACTTTCCATCATTATCTTTGTAGGTGTAAATATCAGCAAATAATAGTGTTGGGATAACAAACAGGCTAATAAGTAAGCATTTATACATGGCTTTATTACAATAAAAAGATAGAGGCAAGCCCCAAAAAGGCTAAGAAACCAATCACATCAGTGACTGTTGTAAGAATAGTGCCTGAAGCCAAGGCAGGGTCGATGTCCAAGCGTTGCAGCGTGAGTGGAATAAGTGCGCCTGCAAGACCTGCGGCAAGCAGATTTATCATGATGGCTGCTGCGATGATTAATCCAAGGGTTGAACCGTGTTCAGGGAACCAGAAGCTCGCCAAAAGACCAATTAAAAATGCAAAGCTAAGCCCCGTTACCATGCTCACTTTCACTTCTTTAAATAAAGCACGTTTGGCATTGGCAAAGGTTACCCGCCCCAGTGCGATGCCACGCACCATCACCGTTAAGGTTTGTGTGCCGGCGATGCCGCCCATGCTAGCAACAATAGGCATCAATACTGCGAGTGCTACGATTTGCTCTAAAGTCGCTTGGAATTGTGCAATCACTGCTGATGCAATCACAGCCGTAACCAAGTTAAACATTAACCAAACACCACGTCGCCAAGCGGTAATACGAACGGATTCTGCCAAGTCATCTTGGTTGGATAAGCCCGCCAAATGGAACATATCCTCAGTGGCTTCTTCATGAACCACGCCGATAATATCATCGGCAGTAATACGCCCAACAAGCACCCCCTTTTTATCCACAACAGGCAAGGCAAGCACATCATATTTATGGAAAATTCGCGCCACTTCTTCCTGGTCTTCATCCACCAAAACTGATGGGAAATCGACATCAGCAATGCGCCATATTTCTTCATCGGGTTCTGCGAACAGCAGGGCATGCAGAGGAATGACCCCTGTTAATTTGTCATGTTGATTTACTGCGTAAATGTAAGTGAGGTTTTCAATAGATTTACCCCAGCGGCGTAATACGTTGAGCACTTTTGTCGCATACCAATCATCACGAACTTTGAAGAGTTCGGCTTGCATTAGCCCGCCAGCAGACTCTTCATCATGAGCCATTAAAGGTTCGATGCCGCGCCTATCTTCAGGGTCTAAACCTTTGATGACTTCATCTGCGACTTCGGGTTTAACAGATTGAAGAATATCTGTGGCATCATCAGAGTCCAAATGCTCAACGACCTCTTCAATGTCACGGGTATTGAGTTGTGCCAAAAGGTCGTCTTTCATACCTTCAGGTAATTCGAGAAGTGTATCGCCGAGCAAGTCTTCAGGAATGGAAGCGATGAGTTGTAGGCGTTCTTCATCGTTGCGACAAGATAAGACAAGTTCAGCAAGTTCAGATGCATGCATGGATGCAAGCTGTTTTATCAAAGTCTGGGCTGATAAATCAAGTGTTTCCTGCTTGCTTTTATCACTTAACAATTTAACGCTCCCCCAGAATATCTCTAAGCGTATTGGCTTCAATAGGATGGCTCAAAAGTGTGAAACCAAATGCTTCAGCTTCTTTGGCGAACACGCTCCCTACTTCTTTGGTGATTAAAATCATGGGCATATCCTGCCGCGAAAGGGTGCGAATGTCTTGCAAGTCATTTAAGTTCAAACGTGTACTTTCTAATGTGCCATCAATAATGAGCGCATCCACACTCCAAGATTCTTCTTTGGTATATCGTAATGCTTCAGTGGTTGATTGGAACGCTTTGGCTTGACACCCCCAAGAAGACAATAGTGTTTTCAAACTATCTCTAAGCATTGCATTTTCATTGATAACAATAACCTTCATGCGCTGTCGAATAACGCTGTCGACAACAGGTTCTTGAAATGTCTTTTGGGGTTGGGTGATGGCTTTAAGGTCAATGTAAAAACATGAGCCTCGCCCAAGCTGAGACCGCAACCCAATAGGATGCCCTAAGATATCACTTAATCGTTTTACAATGGCAAGTCCTAACCCCAACCCTGTTGGAGAGAGTGTAGGTTTTGAAAGCTTGGTAAATTCTTGGAATATGAGTTGTTGCTTGTCTTTAGGGATACCAATACCCGTATCATAGACTTCAATTTGCCAATATGTTTCGTTATGCATTGTTTTTCTGCGAATATTAAGCAAAACATTGGCTTTTTTTGCATGGCGGAAAGCGTTAAGTAGGATATTTGTTAACATGCGCTCGAGTTGAATCGCATCTGTTTTAGCGTAAGCATCACGTTGCCGAATTCTTAACTCCACACCATAAGATGCGGCAATAGGCATAAATTTCATGCCTATATCGTGGATAAGGTTGTGCAACGCTATGGGTTTTAATTCAGGTTTTTCAATTGTGTCTAGTTTTGATATGTCCAACAACTGATTGAGAAGTTTCGATGTTGTTGAGTGGGCATCTTTAGCCTTTTGAATAATGCTTGTGGTTTCAAGATTAAGGTCGTCAGTATTGATAGAGGCAAGGAATAAACCAAGCGCTTGGTGAGGTTGCTGTAGGTCATGGCTGGCGGTAGCTAGAAACTGTGTTTTTTTGGCGACATTGGCTTTGTTTTGTTTGTTTAATTCAAGGATTTGATGGCTTAAATGTTGGCAGTCTTTTTTATGCTTCCAAAGCGAAAAAAGAGCGCCACATAGTAGCAAAAAAAGAGTTGTGGCTAAGTAGGTCATAAAATGCCAAGCTCCAAAGCTTTTTGTACAGCTTGGGTGCGATTTTTCACACCTAAAACAGAGAAAATATGGCGCACATGAACTTTAACTGTGGCCTCGCTCAAGTCGAGTTCGTATGCAATAACTTTATTCTGCTGACCTTTGTGTAAGAACTGTAAAATATCCATTTGTCGAGCCGTTAGTGATGCTGTCTCTTGTCTTGGTTCCATGCTCACGGTTTGTTGTTCAAGCATGAGTGGAGGAATATACGTGCCACCGACCAAAATAAGCTGCAAGGCTGCAAGTAATACAGATGTTTCGCTACTTTTTTGAATAAATCCTTTGGCGCCAAAGTTGATAGCTTTTTGTACATCGGCAGGATTCTCCGAGCCTGAAATCATCACGATGGTTGTATGCGGCAAAAAAGACCTGATTTGCTGAAGCAGCGTAAGACCATCCATGCCTGGCATATCTATATCGGTTAATATCATATCTAAGTCTTTGTTTTCATGTATAATTTTCAGAGCGTCTGCAGCGCTATCAGCCTGCATGATTTCAGGGGTTTGACCCTTGAGCTTTTCTTTGGATAAGATGTTGGAAAGGCTATCTCGAAAGAGCGGGTGATCATCAATAATCAGGATTTTTGACACAGTGAGTCTCCCTGTTTTTCCTAAGATTTTGAACCATTTTGCAAAGAGGAGAATAAGAAGGCAAGTTGAAAAAGGATTAATCCTTTAGATAGGTAGCCTAAGTGGTTGATAATGTTAGAATACATGAGGATTTGTTAAAGATGTTTTTGTAAGAAAAAGTTGTAAGGTTTGAAAAAGGAGTTTTTTATGCATTTAGAAACGGTATGTTTTTCACGTAAATATATGTTTTTAAAGTGTTTTATTGAATTTGCAACTTGTGACATATGTTGCCGATAAAAAAAGAGGCGGAAATGTTGGGTAAGTGCGCTGATTGCGAGAAAAACAATTATATATGGGTAACGTCTGTTTTACCCTGCCTATGATGGGCAAGAATTTTTAGGAAAAATGGTTAATCCCATTTGATATTGTGAAGAAAAAAGGAGAGTAGTATGAAATACATTTTAACTTTAGCGATGATGATGTTGCCAGCTATGGTTTGGGCAGCACCAGAGGTGAAAGTCGACATTACGGCTGAAAAAATTGTGATGGTTGAGAAAGATGGCAAGGTCGTTGAGCAGCGTGCTGTTGCCAATGAAGTGCTGCCTGGTGATGAGCTGGTTTATACATTGGCGTATAAGAATGTAGGTGACCAGCCAGCGAGAGATATTAATATAGATGACCCTATCCCTAATGACACTGTATATGTTGTTGACTCAGCTTATGGTCCAGGCTCTGAAATTTTCTTTTCCATTGATGGCGGAAAAACCTTTAAACAGCCTAGCCTGCTTAGTTATGAGGTGGACGTGAATGGTCAAAAAATGAAACGCAAGGCGTCTCCAGAGCAATATACGCATATCCGTTGGTCTACCCGAGAAGTAGGTGTTGGCAAGAGTGGTGTAGCCAGCTTTCGTGTTCGTGTGAAATAGAGATTATGTGAAATGAATAAACAATCGAAATTTCAAGTTAGAAAAAGAAGTAAAATTTATATTATTCGTGAGGGGCCGCCATGAATGCCCTGTAAAGGTTTAATACAAATGTTGTGCTGAGGCAGGGCGTTTGTTTATCACTCTAGCTACGTGAGGGACGTAGCAGTTCAAGTTTTGAACACAAGCCCTAGGGCAAATAAAAAAGTACATCTTCGGATGACAAAAAGGAGAAAGGATATGAAAATCATATCAAATACAATAAAAGGGATGTTGCAATTTGCTGCAGTTGCTCTTGTTGTTGCTTCTGTGGCTATGCCGCAGGCCGCTTCAGCAAACACGGGTGCAAATGCAACCATCCTCAACGTTGTTACGGTAAACTATAAAGATGCTGCTGGTGTGACTGCGTATGCAGAAACAGCTTCATCTACAGTGACTGTGAACTTGGTTGGCGCATTGCCAACGATTGCTACGCCAGCTAACCAAACGGTTGCTTCTGGTGGTACGTCAACGTATGTCTATACCATTACATCTAATGCGAATGGTTCCGACCAATATAATATTGCAGCGGGTAACAACGCTACTAATACTACAGGTTCAAGCTCTACACCTTCGGTAGCGAGTATTGTTCTTGGTTCGTCTGTAGTGACGGAAGTAACAGCTGTTGACACTGTGAAAATTCCGGCAGGTTCAGCAACGAATCTAACCGTAGGTGATATTGTTGTGATTGGTGGTGTTGATTATAAAATTTCAGCATTGAAAACACCCGCTGGTACTGTGACAGCGAACGGTACAGCGGCAAGTCATGCTAATACGGCTGGTGACGGTCAAGCTGGTGTTACAACTGCAGAAGTACCTGTGCTTGTAACGTTGGTTGCTAACAATACTGCAGCCAGTGCAACAACCGTTGCAGGTTCAAACACTGCACCTGCATTTACAGTGGGCACAACGCCAGCTACAACAGGTAATGTTGTTGGCGGACTGATTGCTGAACAGGGCACATTTACTGTTGCTGTAACTGGTACGGCTGGTCCAAACCCTGGCCCAGGTACAGTGGTTACACCAATTACCGTTACCCCAGTGACAGTACCACCAACAGGCCCTCCAACAATCACGACACCTGGCGTCACGACAACATTCAGTGGCCCTAACCTTGCAATTACAAAAGAAGTCAGTGTTGATGGTGGTGCGACCTTTGCTGCAACAGGTGCTGGTGCGCCGGGTAGTACATTGACGTATCGTATTACTGTAACCAACAACGGTACAGGCGATGCAACTTCTGTGATTGTGACTGACCCTATGCCTTTGTATACCACGTATACAGCAGGTACAGCTAAGTCGGGTACAGCAGTAGGTACAACATACGTAGCTGCACCAACAGTGCTTACCGATGCGGTTGATGTCCCTGAGCCATATGACTTTACGGCAAACACTGCAACATTAAATGTTGGTACACTGGCAGGTGGCGCAACAACAGTGTTGTTCTATCAGGTCACGATTGACTGATACAAGTTTTATTTGGCTGCGTGGCTTTAATGCTAAAGCCACGCATCTAAATATATTAATTGAAACCTTATAATAGGTTTTAAAAAAAGGAGAAGGAAAATGAAAAAAATAATAAAAAATGGGATGCTAGCAATGTCTGCATCACTGTTGCTTGTTGCAGCAAGTGGTACAGCTCATGCTGTTGCACCTGCAAATAGTGTTATTACAAACACGGCAAGCTTAACGTATACTGGATTGGTGACACCGATTACAGCGAGCGTTGACCTTACGGTTTCTTTGGTTGTGACTGCACCAGGTGTTTCTACTGGCCCGGCAACTGGTGTTTTACCTGCTGATATTACCGTGGTTGAAGGAACTACAGGTACTGTGCCTATGACATTTACTGCGCAAAGTAATGGCGTAGATACATTCAATGTGTCAGGCACTGGTGCTAGCACCAATACGACTGGTACAACACCACCAACGTATACAACGACTGCAGGTACGCCATTAACGCAAGTGACATTGGGTGCAACTGCACTGAGTGCGAATGCGGCAATCGGTGATACAGTGCTTACAGTTCCATCTGATGGCGTGAACAATGGTCAGGTGAATGGTTTAACTGCTGGTGATACTGTTGTCATTGGTGGTGTTCCATACACAATTGCTAGTGTTGTTGATAATGCGGCGGGTAGTTCAACTATAACGTTAACTACGCCATTAACGACAGCTCCTGTAGTTGGTGATTTGATTGCTGAAACAGTTGATGTTTTGATGGTGCTTACCAACGCTGGTACCTTTACAAACATCGCAAACCCTGGTTTTACAGATGTAACAACGACTTTGACATCTGTAACAGATCCAACAGTAACGTCTTCTGATGTTGTTCGTGTAAACCTTACTTCTGTAACGTTTACTAAATTGGTTCGTAACGTGACCAACGCTAACAATGTGGCTGGTGCGGTTGGAACAACAGTTGGTGCGGTTACATATTTTGATACGGCTGGTGCGGTCACTGCTGCAACTAATGACGTATTGGAATATTATATCGCAGTAACAGTGCCTGCTGGCGGTACTGCATTGTCGACAGCGAAAATTGTGGATGATGTTCCAGCGTTTACGACGTATGTGGCTAACTCTACAACGTTGAATGGTGCAGCAGCGGTTGATGTTGGTGGTACGACACCATTGGCAACAGTGAATGGTGGTATGCCTGTGAACGATGCTGGCTCTGCTGCTGGTGTAGTTGCAGCAGGTGCTACTGCAGCTGTTACTTTCCAAGTAACAGTTCAGTAAGACGTTAAGTAAGCAAAGCGAAGTGATGCTGAACATCAAACAATATGCGCAAGGCGCACTATCTACATTTGTAGATGGTGCGTTTGGCATGTTGCGTTCAGCATTACTGACTTTGCTTGTTTTCTTGCCAATTTCAGTTGCTCATGCTGCGTTTGTTGCACCCCAGGTGATTACAAGCACAGCGACTTTAAATTCAAACTTACCACAGTTAATTGCGACAGTAGATGTGTTTCCACTTCCAATTGTGGTAGTTCGCACGCCTGCAGTGATTACATTCCTGCATTTCAATAGCGTAACCAATGTATATACCCCTGCGGATGTTTATCATGCAGGACAAACGATTTATGTTCAGGTTGCCGATGGCGACCAAAATACAGACCCAACAACAATTCAAACTGTAACCATTACATTAACAGATAATGTTAGTGGTGATACAGAAACGCTTATTTTAACAGAAACAGGGTCAAATACAGGCAAGTTTAGAGGTAGCGTTGCTTCCACACGTAGTACGACGGCAACACCCAACAATAGCGTTATTTCGGTCAGCGTTGATACCATGCTTCAAGCTACATATACAGATCCTTTGGATGCCATTACAACAGTGGCTGCCGCAGCACTTGTGGATCCCTTTGGTATCGTATTTGATTCATCAACGGGTACACCGATTAGTGGCGCTACGATTACTATTATTAATGTTGCAACAGGTTTGCCTGCTACTGTGTTTGGTGATGATGGAGTAAGCATATATCCATCAACGATTATTTCAGGTGGCACTGCTACGGATGCTTCAGGTGCGGTGTATAACTTTGCACCAGGCAAGTATCGCTTCCCATTTATGAATGTAGGCACATATCAGTTGCAAATCACACCACCAGCAGGATACAGCTTCCCATCGCAAGCTACAGATGCTTCTATCCAAGCTTTACCCACTGCCGCAACACAGCCTGGAGGTGCTTATACACTTGTTGCACCTTCTCGTGGTGCAACATTTAATATTGTAGCAGGCCCTCCCATTCGGATTGATGTTCCTTTGGATGCGAAAGGTGTGAATTTATTTGTACAAAAAACTGCATTGACAGCATCGGCAGCTATTGGTGATCGTGTAACTTATCAAGTGAGCATTGAGAATGTGAATGTTGTAGCTGCTTCGAGTGCAACTATTATCAGTGATACCTTACCACTTGGTTTCCGTTATCAAGTGGG
>CAMZLG010000003.1 GCA_947311495.1 uncultured Zetaproteobacteria bacterium | reverse complement strand
TGTGAGTTGTGAGTTAACCACACTGGACGTTGCGATTAAACAGCAAAAGTTGAAGTGGGCGAAGGAACATAAAAAAATGAAAGCGCATGAAAAACTTCAGCAACAATTACAACATCAGTGGGAAGCAAAACGGAATCAAAAAAATCAACGGGTGCTTGATGATCAGTTTTCTTCAAAAATGTTACAACAACAAAGGATAGTCTCATGAAAATAAAGATTATAGTTTGTTTATTATTTTTAAGCATTATTTCCTTGGCTAAGGTTGGTTTAAATTTTACAAAAGATAGTAGGGTGACGCTGGCACCATTACCTATTGAATCAAGTGTCGTTATGGACGTGCAAGATGTTCAAAAACAAAACACGATGTTGAAACGCAGTCGCGACTGGCTTCTTCAAGAGATTATTCCATCAGCAGAAGCTGCCAAAGCCATTGCTTTGGATGAGGAAAATGAAACATTTTCAGAGGCTAACAGTGCTGAAATGTTTAAACAAAAACAGGCTTTGTTGGAAACAAGAGAGCAGGCTTTGGATGAGCGGGAAAGTGAAATTGCGGATGCTGAAAAAAGAGTAGCTGAAAAAATCACAGCATTGGAAGCTCTGCAAACAAGAATCCAAGCTTTACTCCAGCAAGAAGAAAGCATCAAAGATAAAAAAATTAAACGTTTAACATCAGTTTATGAAGGCATGAAGGCAGACCGAGCCGCACCTGTGATTGCACAAATGGAGCTCAGTATTGTGGTAAAAATGTTTTTGCGTATGGATGAAAAGAAGGTTGGGAAAATTTTATCCTTTTTGCCACCGCAGCAAGCTGTGGTTATTAGTCAGGCTTTAACACGGCGTATCGCTTCGGTCGGTCAGTAAATAGACGAATCGATCATCACTTTATATTGCCAATTTTTAAGGCTTGAAACACTTCATCTGCATGGAATGATGAGCGAACCAATGGTCCTGATGCTACCATACCAAAGCCTTTCTTCTCGGCGATATATTTAAAATCATCAAATTCTTCGGGTGTCCAATATTTCATCACAGGATGATGGGCTTCACTGGGGCGCAAGTATTGTCCAAGGGTTAAAATATCGATGCCTGCTTCACGCATATCATCCAATACTTGCAACACTTCATCGCGCTCTTCGCCAAGCCCAAGCATAATACCTGATTTGGTGACCACGGTTGGGTCAATCTCTTTGGCGCGTTGCAACAAACGCAAGGATGTGAAATAACGCGCACCAGGGCGAACCGAGCGATACAAACGCGGTACGGTTTCTAAATTGTGGTTAAAAATATCAGGTTTGGCTTCCATAATCGTGTCTAAACATGAATCAGGTTTACGCTGAAAATCAGGGGTTAGAATTTCAATGGTGACTTCAGGTTGCCTTGTTCTGAGTTCCTTGATGACAGTCGCATAATGCCCAGCTCCACCGTCTTTGAGGTCATCTCTGTCCACAGATGTGATGACCACATGTTTTAAGCCGATTTCAGCCACCGCTTTGGCAAGGTTGACTGCTTCATCAGGTTCGACTTCATCAGGTTTGCCTGTTGCGACA
Source organism: uncultured Zetaproteobacteria bacterium (assembly GCA_947311495.1). GTDB lineage: Bacteria > Pseudomonadota > Zetaproteobacteria > Mariprofundales > Mariprofundaceae > Ghiorsea. Next base: position 5,240 of record CAMZLG010000003.1, on the reverse strand, counting down.
TCGCAAAAAGCACAAGTGCGGGTACAGACTTTGCCCAAAATCATAAATGTGGCAGAGCCTTGTTTCCAGCAGTCACCAATATTGGGGCATGATGCTTCTTCGCAGACGGTGTTCAATTTCAAATCGCGCATCATTTTACTGATGCCTTGATATTCTTTGCTCATGGGTGCGCGCACTTTTAACCACTTGGGTTTACCAACCATAGGTTGCTCTTGTTGGGTGGTTGAACCAATAACTTTGATGGGAATGACTGTTTTGCTCATGGTTTATACGCTTTCCTTATGTGTTTCGTTGGGGTCAATGTCTGGACCCAATAATATAGCTATCCATTCGGTTTTGGGGTTGGCTTCACAGGCGAGTTTCACAATCATGGTTAATGGCACGGATAACAACATACCCACAGGGCCTAAAATCCAGCCCCAAACGATTAATGACAGGAACACCACCAGCGTTGAAAGACCAACACCTTTGCCCATATATCGCGGCTCAATCACATTGCCCATCACCACATTAACGATGATGTAACCCAAAGCCGTAAGTGCTGCAGTATCTGCGCCCAACTGCACCATGGCCAACATCACCGCAGGTACGGCGGCAATAATCGAACCAATATTGGGTACGAAATTGAATAAAAATGCCATCAAACCCCATAAAACTGGGTAATCCACGCCTAATATAGAGAGCCAAACGGTGATGAACACACCCGTTGCCACACTGACCAAACTTTTGATGACCAAGTATTGGTGTACGGTTTTAAGAAACTGCTGAAACGCACCCGCATTGGGCGCATGACCATCCATGACTGCCCATTTATGTGGCAATGCCACAGCTTCAAATAAGACGAAAATAACAATCAAAAGCAATAAGAACACGTTGGTCAGCGCATTACCCAAACCACTTAATAAACTACCAACCAGCTTCATCACTGATGATGGGTCAAAGCTCTCCAGAAGGTTGCCTGCGGGCAGTTCCACACCAATTTTGGCTAGCCATATTAAGAGTTGTGCGGTTTGCCCTTGGATACGCTCTTGGTAGAAGGGTAAATTATGCGAGAAATCAGCAATGGCAGAACCTGCAAATAAGGATACCAACAATCCAATCAAGACCAATGAGCCTGTAATGGTAAACACGGCGACAGATACATTCACCCCTTTATTTAATAAAAAGTAAAGTGGAGGCAAACAAACAATCGCAACAAATGCCGATAATAAAATAGGCACAAGCAAAGGTGCTGCAAGCTTCATACCTGCAACGATAATCACGATGCAGGCTGCAATCAGCAGGATATGTTCACCGCGGCTTACGGGAGTAGGTTCAGCCATGTTTACTCGTAATCCGCCAATCTTGGGTCATCCAAAGCCAATTCATTTTCGCCCGATGCAAAAGATAGTTTGAGCCAAGGCGTGCAACCTTCGCAATCCATGCCTGCGCCAGCCTTCATGGCAGCTTCAAGCGAGCCGTATTCTTTAAGTTCGGCAAAGGTTTTATGCATACATTCGCAGCGGTTAACGATGTCTTCGCTCATGTTGTGTCCTCGGTTCTTTTGATGTCAGGTTGGCTATAGATGCCGCCTTTCTCGGTAAAAGGTAGCTTGAGCATCCAAACAATGGAAGCGGTGGGTGTATCACCCTGGTATTGTTCAAGTCCAATGGTCATCTTATCATGTCCCAAATCGGGCTGGGCATGGTAGCTGCCAAAAATTCTATCCCAAATGGACAAATTAAACCCATAATTGCTATTGGTTTCATGTTTAAGAATGGAATGGTGCACCCTATGCACATCAGGGGTGACAAACAATAAACGCAGCAGACTATCCAAAGCTTTGGGCAGGCGAATATTTCCATGGTTAAACATTGCCATGCCATTCAGAATCACCTCAAACAGAACCACGGCAAGGGCTGGTGCACCAAGGGCAATCACAGCCACAAATTTAATCAACATGGATATAAAGATTTCGATGGGATGAAAGCGTAAACCTGAGGTTACATCAATATCACGGTCGGCATGATGCACCTGATGCAAACGCCATAGCAGAGGCACCACATGAAACAAACGATGTTGCCAATAGATAATCATATCCAAGATAATCACACTAAGTATGATTTTGGCTGGCATTGACATATCCAAGTTGTTAAACAGCCCTAGCCCCTGTTTTTCTGCCCAAGTTGCCACGCCAAATGCACCTGCAGGAAGCAGCAGTTTAACCAATAGCGTGTCCAGCCCCACCAAGGATATATTATTAAGCCAGCGTTTAATTTTGCTTTGCACCAGTGGACGTTTGGGCGCAATAAGCTCCCAAATCATCACCGAGATAATAATGCTTAAAAAAGCATAGGTACGAATTTCTTGGTCAGTCATGTGTTTTGAGCACTTCATCAATAATAATGGCTCTAAGCTCTTGCATACCTTCATTTTTTAAGCTGGATGTAAGCACGGGTTCAAGCAAGCCACCCAAAGCATCCAACATTTCTTGCTTGCGTTTGCGCCGAGCATTGCCCTTGAGTTTGTCGGCTTTGGTCGCCACAGGTTGCCAGCGAATACCCGACTCATTCAGCCAATCAATGAGTTGCAAATCGCTATCTTTAGGCCCATGCCTAAAATCAAGCAATACCAATACCAATTGCGCCACTTTGGGGCTTTGCAAATAGCTTTCTATCAGCTTTGCCCATTTGTATTTTTCCGATTTCGGGGCGCGGGCATAACCATAACCGGGTAAATCCACGACCAACAACTTCTCATCGACTTCAAACAAGTTGAGCAGGCGGGTGCAGCCAGGATTTTTGGATGTTTTCACCAAACCCTTGCGCCCAAACAAACTATTGAGCAAGGATGATTTACCAACATTGGAATGACCTGCCACAGCGATTTGAGGTAGATCGGTTTCAGGAAACATTTGGGCATCAGCCACAGATAATAAAAATTCGGTATTTTGCCAGTGAACAGAAGTAGTCATGCGGCAAAGCTGCATTGTATCACCTTTTTATTCAATTGGTGCTTTGCATTTAAGATTGCACTTGGATTCAAATGCAGCTAACTTCGTGGTTTAGTCATGGGGATATTAAGTAACATGGCTACTGAGGGGATAGATTATGCGGAATGACTCAATATTGCGCTTGGATAAACGCCTTGATGCAATACTTCATGATGCAATGCAAGAGCATCAGTTGCACTCTATAGTGTTGGCGGATGAAAGTGGCTTAACGATTACACATGCAGGGCAAGTGGAGTTTGCTGGTGTATCGGCTATTGCGCCTGAGCTGATTCGTGTTGGTGAGAAAGCAACGTCTTTGGGCAGTTATGATAGTATGAGCTGTGTGATTGTGATGCTTGAAAACAGCCACCTCCTCATTATTAAAACTATGACCATTCATGGTCAGAGATTTGTATTGATTATGGATGCACCACTTGCACCGAAAGGTCTAGGTGAAATGTTAAAAGGATTAAAGCGTGATATTTCGGATGCCATGAAGGTTGAAGAAGATAAAGAGGGGGAATAAATCAAATGGCCGATGTTCTATTTGAAAATGATGAACATAAGTGTGTGTTCTTTGAAGACTTTAGTGAAGGGGAAATGATTCCATCCAACCAGCACTTAATTATACATAAAGGTAAAGGAATGTTGCTCGACCCTGGCGGGCATAAGATTTATGCTAAAATTTTCTCTGCCTTGCCCGAGTATACCCCTCCTTCAGCACTTAAATATTTATTTTTATCGCATCAAGATCCCGATATTGTGGCATCTGTGAATGCTTGGTTGATGGTCACGGATGCAGATGCCTATATGCCTTCTATTTGGACGAAGTTTATCGCTCACTTCGGGGTGGATGGTACAGCGATGAAGCGTATGCATGGTGTTCCAGATGAAGGAAGAATTCTTGATTTAGAAGGTTGTCCGTTAAAAATTATTCCCGCGCACTTTTTGCACTCTGCGGGTAACCTTCAAGTGTATGACCCTATTTCAAAAATACTTTATACAGGTGATTTGGGTGCGGCAATTGTTGAATACCGTTTTGTTGATGATTTTGCGACACATGCACAAGAAATGTTAGGCTTTCATAAGCGATACATGGCAAGTAGTACTGCATGTAAACTGTGGGCGAAGATGGCAAGACAGCTTGATATTGAAATGATAGCTCCTCAGCATGGTGCTATGTTTAAAGGTAAAGATCAGGTCAATGCCTTTATTGACTGGGTAGAGGGTTTAGAAGTTGGTGCTGATTATATGCAAGACGTTTATCAAATACCATCATAGGTAATGGTTCTTAAAGATTAGGGAGTGATAAAATGACAAAACAAGAGCAAATTGAATCCGTATTACGTGAGCTGAAAAGTGCGACAGCAGATATTCAAGGTTTGGCAGTGATTAGCCCTGATGGCATGATGATGGTAAATATGCTGGGTAGCGGGGATGGCGATACAGGTGCCGCTATGGGAGCTGCTATTGGTAGCTTGGGAGGTCGTGTTACTGATACATTGCAGCTAGGGGTTTTTGAGGAGTTAACGATTCGTGGTGATCAAGCCAATATTTTGTTGTTTGATATTTCTGGGCTGGCTTATTTGATGGTTAAAATTACGGTAAACTCTCATTTGGGCTTGGTTTTGCTAGAAGCGCGTCAAGCCAAAGAAAAGCTTAAAAGTATTTTTTAGTCGTTGGGTAATGCTTGTTGAAGTTCTGTTAGATAAGATGCGAACCTCACGATAAATTGCCCAAAAAATAGGCAAAACCTGTTTTTAGCCATATCCTAGTAAGAGAGAGTTCATGATTCAGCAAAACACATTACCTAGCCCTATGTTGCCTGGTTTTAAATTGGGAACATTTAACATCAACCCACCCTTAGCACTTGCGCCCATGGCAGGCATTACCGATTTACCCTTTCGCCGTATTTGCAGGCGTTTTGGCATTGGTTTAACCGTCACAGAAATGATTGCTTCGCGGGCTGTGGAGCAGGGTAGAGAGCGCACTGAACGCATGGCGGAATTGGATAAAAATGAAAGCCCTGTGTCGATTCAGATTGCAGGTTCTGATTCCAAGTTTGTGGTGGATGCAGCTTTATGGGCTGTTGACCACGGTGCTGATTTTGTGGACATCAATATGGGTTGCCCTGTGAAAAAAGTGGTTAAACAAGTCGCAGGTTCTGCCATGTTGCGTGACGAAGCATTGGTGGCGCGGGTGATTGATGCGGTGGTCAAAGCTGTGGATATTCCAGTCACCTTAAAAATCCGCACGGGTTGGGATAGTG
>CAMZLG010000002.1 GCA_947311495.1 uncultured Zetaproteobacteria bacterium | reverse complement strand
CCCATAATTTTAATAAGATTACTCATGTCTACTTGCCTCAATCTTTTCAATGCCTTGCACCATAGCATTGGTTTGAATCATATCCATACAAATAAAATTATCGCATGTTTTTTGAATGCATGGTCCGCAATCAGGATTGGATTCCACATGAAAATCAAGTTTGCCGTGCGGCGCATTGCGTTCTCTGGGTGTTGGTCCCCAAAAGCTAATGGTTGGTGTGCCTAATGCGGCTGCCAAATGCAAAATGCCCGTATCGGCTGCAATCACCGCAAAACTTCGTCTAAAGAATACACATAACTCAGGGGTCGAAAGGCGTTTCGGCAAAACAAAACCCAAACCATGTTCATTCAACTGTTTGGCTTTGGCTTCTTCCTTGGCATTACCCCAACAAAATACAATATGATAACCTTTATCTTTGAGCTGCTTGCCCACTTCAAGCCAAGTCTTGTCAGGCAGTTCTTTGGTGGCAAATGAACCACCAAGATTGAACACTACCCACGGTTTTAAATTATCCAGTTCAACAGACAATTCCGCTTCAATCTGTTTGTGGATGCGTGGTGCTTGGTAAGCCATGGGATTGGCTAGTTCTTCATCGGATAACCACGGTGTTTGAGCAATTCTTCGCACCTGCTGCGCGATATTCACCTCATCAGGGTGCGGCTTACTTGCATGTTCCATCCATGATGCAGGTTTTTCTCGGATAATCGATGAATCAAAGCCATACACTTTTTTGCAAATCAACCGCGCCAACACCGATGATTTGATTAAACCCTGAAAATCCAAAGCCAAATCAAAATTTTCAGCCCGAAGTTGTTTCACCACCCGCCGTACCTCACGCCAAGGATGTTTACCTTTCATCGCCACTTCATGCACCACAACTTCAGGTGGCAACACTTCGGTGACAAAGCGAAAACGACTGTCCACCAACCAATGCACTTCATCCACTTCTGGTCTCGCCAGCACATCATCCAATGCAGGAAGCGCGTGGATAATGTCGCCAAAGGCTGAGAGTTTTACGATTAGAACTTTAGTCAAACTTTACGTTTTTTACAAAAAAGAAGCAGCAAAGATAAGCCGAAAACACTAGGTGACAATGGGGCTAAACAACCAATAATTTTAGGTGGCTCGCAGCCATCTGCTACCCCTGCATCAAGTGAGCTATAATTTATAACATCAATATAGCTGTACAATGGCTGCGCATAAGAAAATATACCTGACCACGTATCCACACCTGCTGCAGCCCAAATATTAGTGAAAATACGCATGTCAGATGCTGGCAACACTGCACCTGTCACCTGATGCTTTTGAACGCCATCAACCAACCAAGTAATAGTGCTCGCATCCCAACGAATAGTATAACGGTGAACGTCTTGTGAGGCATCAAAACCTAAAGGGATAAGCACTTCATTCCCGCCCACACCATTGACAAAATAGTTGAATTGAACTTGCGTGGTATCCTTGCCTAAAAACTCGATGTCAATTTCATCATGCGGATTCCCGTCAGTTGCTCCTGTGTATAAGAATAAACCTGTAACCACACCAGAAGCTTTTACTACTTTAGCATCAAAGCTAACCTCGCCCGCAGGCAAAAGTGCTTGGCTACTATATTCTCCACCTGCATATGCAGAACCAGAGCATAGTGCTGCATTGGTAACACATGGCGAGTCATCTAAGGTTAAGCGCAAGGTGTTAGCATAAATATCCACATGGTCTGCTCTCCATGCAGATGCAAACGCACCACCATTACTCCAGCCATCTGAAACTCGCCAAGTATAAGAATCAACAGTTGTCATATTATCAACCAAAGCAGTTCCAAGGTTTGAACATGCGCTCGCAGGGGTTATATGCAACAGCACTAAGAAAAACAGAAGCATTTTCATAATGGCAAGGTTAAGCATACAGCATGAAAATATCCACGAATATTTACCCTTGCTATCCCAACATAAAACGCCCACATTTCAGCATAGCGATTTGCAAAGGAGTGTGAGCATGGAAATGATAGAACACTGGCACATTTGGCTCATCATCGCTTTTATTATTCTTATTGTTGAGCTGATGAGCGGTACATATTTTTTATTGGCGCTCGCGGGTGGTGCAGCGTTAACCTCGGTTATGGTTTGGTGGCAAGAGCCAAGCCTAACCAATCAGTTGTTTATATTTGCGGCAAGTTCTGCTGTAGCCTACCTTTTGCTGCTTTCTTTTCGTAAAGACAAAAGTTTGGTCAACACAGATGGAACCGCACATATGATCGGGCAGCAGGTTCTCGTGGTGGACAACATAAAACCACAAGGCAGAGTAAAATACAAAGGTGTTTTATGGCAAGCAAAATCCGATGCTAACATAGCAAAAGGTAGTTATGCCGAAATTATTTCTGTTGATGGCAGCACGCTCACAGTCAAAGCTATAAGTGATTCATAAACACTAAAAACAAACGAAGGAGTTTATATGTTAGATACAGGATTGGTTCTCACCCTATTTTTAGCCGCAGTTGTTATTTCTTTTATTTTCAAAGGTATTGTTGTGATTCGCAGCTCGGAGCGCATGGTTATTGAGCGCTTCGGTACATACGTGCACACACTTGAAGCAGGCATCAACTTTATTATCCCTTTTGTGGATAGACCTCGTGAATTTATCTGGAAGAAAGCTCCCTCTGATAGCGCCCTTAGCCGCCTTTTAGGTGAGTCTGCCGACAGCTATACCACCAACCTTGCAGCCACATCACGCATTGATATTCGTGAAACCGTGCTTGATATGCCTTCGCAAACCGTGTTTACTAAAGATAATGTTAGTGTACACATCAACGCACTTCTCTACATTGAAATCACAAGCCCTCACGATGCGGTTTATCGCATTGCTAACCTACCCAATGCTATTGAAAAGTTGACCCAAACCACGCTTAGAAGTTTGGTTGGTGAAATGGAGCTAGACAAAACATTATCCTCCCGCGAACAAATCAACACCCGCCTCCAAGTGATTCTTGATGAAGCTGCTGATGATTGGGGTGCCAAGGTCAAACGTGTGGAAATTCAAGATTTAGAAGTGCCCACTGAAATTCAAGCTGCCATGGAAAAACAAATGCGTGCAGAGCGAGATAAACGTGCCGCAATTCTAGAAGCCGAAGGTATGCGCAAGTCTGCCATCCTCAAAGCTGAGGGTGAAAAAGAGTCTGCAGTTTTGGTTGCCGAAGGTAATCGCACGGCTCGTATTCTAGAAGCCGATGGTGAAAAAGAGGCTTTGAACAAGCTTAAAGAGTCTTTGGGCAATGAATTTAGCCAATATTTACTAGCCGTTCGTTACTTAGAGACCATGAACCATATCGGCGCACAGACCGAAGGTGACAAAACAATCTTTATGCCCATGGATGCAACCGCTACACTCGGCGCCATTGGTGGGATTCAAGAATTATTCAAAGGAAAAGGAAACGCATAAATCATGGCAGAATGTGGAACAAAAAAAGTAGATGAAAGTGCAAAAAAGGCAATTCCCGGCATCAAAAGTATTGTTGCTGTGGCATCGGGTAAAGGTGGTGTTGGTAAATCAACCACGGCTGTCAATTTGGCGGTAGCCATTGCCCAAGAAGGCAAAAAAGTTGGTCTTTTGGATGCCGATATTTATGGGCCATCCATGCCCAACATGCTTGGTCTTAAAGGTCAAAAACCTATGGTGGATACAGGCGGGCAAATGATTTTTCCGCTGGAAAATTATGGCGTAAAAATGATGTCCATTGGTTTGTTGGTACCTGATGAGCAAGCCATGATTTGGCGCGGCCCTATGGTGGCAAGTGCATTGGGGCAGCTTTTGAATGGTGTGGCTTGGGGCGAGCTTGATGTGCTTATTATTGATATGCCACCCGGCACAGGTGATGCACAGCTTACTTTATCGCAAACCGTGCCTGTTACAGGTGCAGTGGTCGTCACCACCCCGCAAGATATTGCCCTGATTGATTGCGAAAAAGGCATTCGCATGTTTGATAAAGTGCATATTCCAACATTGGGTATTGTGGAAAACATGAGCGTGTTTGTTTGCCCACATTGCAACGGCGAATCCCACATCTTCGCCCAAGGCGGTGCAGAGCGATTGAGCAAAGAATTTAAAACCGACATCATTGCCCAAGTGCCACTGAACATAGCCATTCGTGAAAATGGCGATGCAGGCACACCTATTGTGGCAGCAGCCCCCGAATCCAAAGAAGCTGAAATTTACAAAAACATGGCAAAAACAGTGATGGATAAAGTGACTACGCTTAATAAACGCAAAATCACCATCCCTGTGATGTCGGCGTGAATAAAAATGCCCCTGCTTGGCTTTTATTAAGTGATGTTACACAGTTGAACTAAGAGCTCGTCATTCCCACCTACTCGGGAATGACGAAACTTTGAAATTCAGGGCGTGTGTTTATGTACTTTGTAGCCTTCACCTCGTATCTACACATTGGCTTTTAATCGACTGACGATAGAGTTAGGCAGTATTGATTTCAGGGAGCGTGAATGACTGTTCATATCGTAGTTGCCAATCGGCTGATTAAAATCTTTGGCGCAATCATTAAAACATTAAGCTATCCTTTTCATGCCCTGTTGCCCAATTATCGCTTCACCATTCCTGCCAACAGCCCTGCCAAGTGTAAATCGAAAAAACAGCAAAAGATTCCCAAAGTGATTTGGCAAACCAACTTCACTAACAAAGCTGCATTCCCTGTGTATATCAATTACCTATTCAATCGCTTGATGTCGCTCTCTTATGACTACCGCTATGTCAGCACCGAAGCCCGCCTTGAATATTTGGAAGCCAATACTTCACCCGAGATTGTCACTGCCTACAAACAACTGACCAATGGCGCCGCACAAGCCGATTTGTGGCGTATGTTTGTGTTGTGGAAAGAAGGTGGGGTGTATATGGATATTGATGCCCACCTTGTTTGGCCATTGGCTTGGCTCATCAAGCCTGAAGATGATGAGTTGTTTCTTGTGAACAAGCAGCATTACACCAACTACCTGATTGCCGCTGCACCCAAGCATCCAATCTTGAAAGAAACCATAGATATTATCGTGGATAACATCCAAAACCGCAGGGTTGACCAAGGTGTGTATTATCTCACTGGCCCTGTTACCTTCAATACCGCCATTGGTGATAAGAAAGTGAATAACCGCTTTTATCGGGTGACTTGCATTCAGGGCAGCTTCACCAATGAACATTTTCAATACATCGACCGCCCACGCAGCAAGTGGACGCATGTTAACAACGACGATTTACTGAAATAAATTGAGCAAACATCAAAACGGTATAGGGCAAAGAAGCATTGGGCTTTGGGGAGCCATTTCCATCGGCATTGGTGGCATGGTCGGCGGTGGTATTTTTGCTGTGCTTGGTGAAGCAGTTTCTCTAGCACATGGCGCAACAGCCATTGCCTTTTTATTTGCTGGCATTATTGCCCTACTCACATCTTATGCTTATGCCAAATTATCCGTCCACTTTCAAAATCGTGGTGGTACGGTGGTTTTTATCGACCAAGCCTTTGGGCACAACCTTTTTTCCAGCAGCGTCAACCTCATGTTATGGCTAAGTTATTTGATAACCATCGCCCTGTATGCATCTGCATTTGCAGCCTATGGGCAAACATTTTTTCCACAACCTTCAACATTCATACACCACGCTCTCATCACTACCGCTATTCTATTACCCACCCTGATTAACCTTATCAGTGCATCTTTTGTTAGCAAATCTGAAACCATTATCGTGGTCACCAAAGTTAGCTTGCTGATTTTGATTATTGTATCGGGTTTATTTTATGTAGACACCAACAAGCTCTCACCAAGCCACTGGGAATCCCCGCTTGGTATCATTACAGCAGGGATGATTATTTTTGTAGCTTATGAAGGATTTGAGCTGATTGCCAATGCCGCAGAAGACATCAAAAATCCAGCTAAAAACTTGCCCAAAGCCTTTTATAGTGCAACCCTGATTGTGATTGCCCTGTATATTCTGATTTCTGTGGTCACCGTGGGCGTTGTACCTGAAGAACAACTGATGCAAGCCAAGGATTATGCGCTAGCCATTGCCGCGAAACCCGCACTCGGCGACATTGGGTTTACTATTGTTGCCATCGCTGCCCTATTATCCACATTTTCTGCCATCAATGCCACGATTTATGGCAATGCACGATTGGGTTATTTCCTTGCCCAAGAAGGAGAGCTTCCGAAGAAATTAAGTTTACAAAGGCGGGATATACCCAGTATTGATGTTTGGGTGATTGCCATTTTAAGTATCATCATCGCCAACAGCATTTCGTTAACTGAGATTGCCATCATTGGTAGTGCTGGTTTCTTGTTGATTTTCACCATCGTTAATTTCGCGGCACTTCGCCTTGCCACAACCATTGCTGCCAACAAGGTCATTCTTCTCATAGCTTTTGTTTTTAGTGGTGCGGCACTTGCAACGCTTCTACATTATACTTATACAACAAACCCAAAAGCTATTATCGTCTTTTTTAGTTTTATAGTGATTTCTATCGGTTTCGAGCTTATCTATGGGCGGTGGGTTCGCGGGCATTTCTTTCACCGCCAATACCAAGACAAATCATCCAACCAATAAAGGCATAGGGCACTCAAGCATCATGGCAACAAAACGCATGGTTTCCACTTCTTCAGGGTGAACCACGCCATCACTTAACACACAATAAACAACTGCCTGAAGCAAACGTTTTTTATCCTCAAATGAACATAGGTTAAGCTTTTTCAAACCCTTAACGACTTCCGCCAAGCTTGGCTCTGATGTTACCTTAATATGATAACCAGGAAACAATTCGCCAAGTGCTTCTTTTTGAATACGTTTGCTTGTTTGAGCCTTGCCTTGGAAACAAACCATAAAAAGAAGCGCCGCAACCTCATCTTTCAAACGCTCAATCGCGATAAACGCCTCACCAGTTTGTCTTTCTTGCGGGCTCACAACTTTGATAATGCTTTGATACAATAAATATTCAAATAAGCTTAACTTTTGATTCGCTTCAATCAATTGCTTTAATGTGTTCAAAAACAAACGCCTTTGCTCACCTTGAATCATGGATAACTGCGGCAAAACCATGTCTAAAAGTGGTAGGCGAAGGTTAATGTCCACCTCTGGCATCATCTGTTGTAAGCGGATAAGCTCTCGCAGGGCTTGAGAGCTATCACTACGGCTAACTGTGGCTAATTGCGTGCGCTGAACATCTTTATCTTCATCCAGAAGTAATAAATAACACACCGACTTCGCCATATCTTCTTCAAACAATCGCGCACGCACATCTTCGGGGATTTTGGCTAAGATATGTTGCGCTGCTAATAAATGATTGGCATTAGGCTCACCAATACTTTGCATCACCGAGTCTACCTGAGTTTGTAATTGTTCTGCGCTTGGTGGTGGCGCAAACATCATGTTTGCTTGCTCAAGATTACCTGCGCGTACAGCGGATTCTTTTAGTTTGGGTATCTTACCACGAAATCTTGGGTCAATGCGTTTGATTCGCGCAACAAGTGGCGGATGCGTTGCCCACCAATTGCTTTGCCACCATGATTGCAGGGCATCACCAAAAAACAAATGGCTCACCTGTTGCACTTCGGGCAAGCGCAAACGAGAGCCTGCCTTATAACCACCCATCACCTTGAGCGCACCTGCAATGCCTTCAGGGTTTCGTGTAAATTGAACCGCCGAGGCATCAGCCAAATACTCTCGCTGCCGCGACATGGCTGCCTTAATCATATCTGCTGCCAACATACCAATCAGCCCAATGGCAAAAAACAAAACGCCTGACAACATCAATACAGGATGCGAGCCACCTTTATAATTGGAGTGTGATACGGTATTTCGCCCTGCAATCATCACAATACCAACATCTGAAATCATGGTAATACCATGCAATAGCCCCATCATTTTCATCTTAAGCAAGGTGTCTCCATGCAAAAGATGACTAAACTCATGCGCAACCACACCCTGCATTTCATCGCGGTTGAGCATTTCCATCGCACCACGTGTGACTGCAATCGCCGTGTCTTTGTAGGCATAACCTGCAGCGAAGGCATTGATGCCCTGCTGCTCTAAAATAAATATGGATGGCGTAGGCACACCCGATGCCACTGCCATTTCTTCAATAATATTCCGCAACTGCCGCTCTTGTGGGTTTTTACTTTTGCTTAAGCGTTTACCGCCAAGCATTTGTGCAATGGCAATGCCACCACCCTTTTTAAGCTGATGAATTTTATACCAGCTTCCTGCAAGAATGAATGCAGTTGCAGCTAGCGAAACATACAAAAAACGCTGCCACTGCCAAAACTGTTGGGGCGCTTGGAAATCACGCCAAAAAGCAGGGAGCATATAAAAAGACACGGTAACTGCTGCATACACAGCCAACACAATCGCCAACAATGCCACAGCAAACAAAACATATAACCAAAACGTATTCCGCTTGGCATTGGCTTTATATTGGAAAAAGTCCATGAATGTTAAAGAAGGTTAGAACTTCACCCGCACAGGTTTGGCTTGCTCAGGGTTGGTCAACTCAAAATAAACAGCTTCATTAAAATTAAATATATTGGCAATCAATACATCGGGAAATAACTGACGTTGTGTATTGTATGCCATCACATCATCATTATAACGCTGACGCGCAAATGCCACGCGATTTTCAGTAGACACCAACTCTTCTTGCAACTGTGCAATCGTTTCATTGGCTTTAAGCTCGGGATAGGCTTCTGTTAACGCATTAAAATTAAGCATTGCACCGCCCAAAGCCGATTCAGCAGCAACAAAAGATTGCATAGCTTTAGCATTAGATGGGTCACGTTTCGCAGCTTTCATCGCAGAGGCAGCAGCATTTCTCGCTGAAATCACTGCATCTAAGGTCTCACGCTCATGGGATAAATATGCTTTTGCTGCTTCCACCAGATTAGGAATAAGGTCATACCGACGATTGAGCTGCACATCAATTTGTGAAAACCCATTCTTAAATAAGTTTTTCAAGGAGACCAGTCGGTTATACATCACCACAAACCAAACAATCAGCAACACTATCAGACCCAATATAATCAATAAAAATGTACTCAATGTCATCTCAAACCTCCCCTACCTCTGGCAAGATAACAGCATTGTTCATCACTGACAAATATGACCCAGCCCACAGTTTTACTTTTTAACTCATTCTTATGTTTGCAACATTTATCACTACATTTGATACCACTTACATCTCTTGCCCAACATCAACCCTAAAACTTATGCGGCTAAATTAATTTGATATATCATTATTACATAATATTTTTATGCGCTAAATTCACACATAGGGAGGAGAGTTTATGGCACGGGTAGTTATTCTAGGGGCTGGTATTTCAGGCCACACAGCAGCACGATATTTAAACAAATCTTTGGGTAAGAAGCACGAAATCATCATGGTTTCTCCCAATGCAAACTGGAACTGGGTTCCTTCAAACATTTGGGTTGGTGTCGGTCAAATGAAAGAGGAAGATGTCACTTTCGACCTCGCAGACGTATATAATAGAAAAACCAATGTCGATTTTAGACAAGCCAAAGCGCTATCCATTCATCCGGATGGCAGCAAAGACAGCGAGAAACCTTTTGTTACCGTGGAATACACATTGGAAGGTAAAGCTGGCGAGCAAGAAAACATCGAATATGATTATTTAATCAATGCAACAGGGCCAAAACTAAACTTTGGTGCCACTGAAGGGCTAGGTCCTGACCACGGACATACCGTGTCAGTTTGTACACCAAGCCATGCCATTGAGGCCAGCGAAAAACTTCAAGCAACCATTGAATCCATGCGCGAAGGCAAGGAATGTACCATTGTCATCGGCACAGGACACGGCATGTGCACATGCCAAGGTGCTGCATTTGAATATATTTATAATGTTGAGCATGTACTTAAAGATGCTGGCGTTCGTGATAAAGCCCGCATCGTATGGTTAAGCAATGAATATGAGCTTGGCGATTTTGGTATGGGCGGCGTGCATATCAAACGTGGTGGTTACATCACCAATGGTAAAACATTTGCTGAGTCATTGATGGTAGAGCGCGATATTGAATGGATTACACGTGCGCATGTTTCTAAAGTTGAAGCGGGTAAAATTCATTATGAAACGCTAGATGGTACAACCCATGAAATCGAATTTGATTTCTCCATGTTGATTCCACCGTTTGCGGGTGTTGGTTTGCAAGCATTCGATAAAGATGGCGAAGACATTACCAGCGATATTTTCGCACCCAATGGCTTCATGAAAGTTGATGCTGACTACACACCTCGCCCCTATGAAGAATGGAGCGCAGGCGATTGGCAAAAACATTACCAAACACCTTCGCATAAAAATATGTTTGCCATTGGCATCGCTTTTGCGCCACCACATTTAATTAGTAAACCCATGCAAAGCGCAAATGGTACACCAATTAACCCTACGCCACCGCGCACGGGTATGCCCTCTGCAGCAATGGCAATCGCTGTGGCAAACAGCGTGAGCGATATGATTAAGAAAGGAACTGATAAGCCTACACATCATGCATCTATGGCTGAAATGGGTGCAGCTTGTGTCGCATCAACTGGTGCAAGCATGTTTAAAGGTAGTGCTGCAACCATGACAGTTTACCCCGTTGTACCTAATTTTGAAAAATACCCTGAACATGGTCGTGATATTGAACTCACTTCTGGTGAAATTGGTTTGGCTGGACATTGGATGAAATCCCTTCTCCATCACACCTTTATTTACCAAGCCAAGATGAAACCTGGCTGGTCAATTTTACCAGACTAAGTTTATAATCTATTAAAAAAATATTCAGGAGATTCACATGACCAGAAAAGCAATCAATAAAGAACCTTATCAACAAGCTTATTATCCACCAGCACCAACAGGTTGGACGCGCTACATGCGGACATCGTGGCTTTGGCAAGGTGTCCGTTTTTTAGTGCTAAACTTCAAAATGCTTAAGCTAATGATGAAGTCTCACCACTAAAACAAATCAACCAACACATCACGGGCATGGCTTTAAACCCAGTGGTGTGTTGGTATTTTTTTGCATCACACTGTTTCGACCGTGGTATTCAACCACTCCTTTTACCCTCTTCCCTCTAAAAATACTATCGCCATATATTGCTTTCAAAGCATAGCACAGTAGCTTTGCTGACCTATTGATTTTGGAGTAACACATGAGCGTTGAAGATTTAATTTCGGGTTTTAGAACCCGTGCCGAAGATTATAGCAGCCGAT
>CAMZLG010000001.1 GCA_947311495.1 uncultured Zetaproteobacteria bacterium | reverse complement strand
TTGGGGCGTATCAGCAAGTTTGGCTCGGTGAAAGTCACCGATTCCATGGCGATTGAACGCTATTCGCATGTGATGCACATTGTATCGCAAGTTGAAGGTGAACTGCGTGATGATGTGGATGCGCTTGATGTCTTGGCAGCCACATTCCCCGCTGGCACATTATCTGGCGCACCAAAAATTAGAGCTATGCAAATCATTGATGAGCTTGAAGGGCAACCACGAGGGCCTTATGGCGGCTGCATTGGGCATATTTCGTTTGGTGGTGAAAATATGGACACTGCCATTATCATTCGCACGGCTGTGATTGAAGGTGATATGTTGCATGTGCAAGCGGGTGCGGGTTTGGTCGCCGACTCTGTGCCTGAAAGCGAATATCAAGAATGTGTGAACAAAGCATCGGCGATGTTCCGCGCCGTAGCACTGGCAGGTTTACAGCAACGCAATGGAGATAAATCATGAGTTCGGTAACATTGGTCATTGATAACTACGATTCTTTTACCTTTAATCTTGTGCAATATTTGGGCGAGCTTGGCGATACCCCCCAAGTCTATCGCAATGATAAAATTTCCATTGCTGAGATTGAAGATTTAAACCCATCACGCATTTTGATTTCACCCGGCCCTTGCACACCTGCTGAGGCAGGAATTTCCAAGGCAGTCATCGAACATTTCTCAGGCAAACTACCCATTTTAGGCGTGTGCCTTGGGCATCAATCTATTGGTGAAGTTTTTGGCGGTAAAGTGATTCGCGCACCACGCTTGATGCACGGCAAAGTTAGCCCCATCCACCATGATGAAAATGGTATTTTTAAAGGTTTGCCCACGCCATTTACCGCCACCCGCTATCATTCTTTGATTGTGGAAGAACCCTTGCCTGCCGATTTGATTCGCACAGCTTGGACAGAAGAAGGTGAACTGATGGGATTAAGGCATAAAGAACACCCCACTTTCGGGCTGCAATTTCATCCAGAATCCATTTTAACCGAGCATGGACACACCATGCTTAAAAACTTCTTGGAGTTATAAGATGAGCAAAGATTATAACATTCAACATGCAATTAGTGATACGCAAAAAGGCATTCCACTAAGCAGCAAACAAGCCGAAACCGTGTTTAACCAAATCATGCAGGGTGAAGCTACACCAGCACAAATTGGCGCATTGTTGCTGGGTTTAAGCATTCGTGGTGAAACCCCTGAATTGGTGGCAGGTGCAGCGCGTGCTATGCGTAGTGCGGCAACCAAAATTAACCCCAAAGCATCAGGTTTGTTGGACACTTGCGGCACAGGTGGCGATGGCGCTTCCACATTCAATATCTCCACCACGGTAGCCATTGTTTTGGCGGCATGTGGTGTGCCTGTGGCAAAACATGGCAATCGTGCCATTTCTTCCAAATCAGGCAGTGCCGATGTGTTGGAAGCCTTGGGTGTGAAGTTGGATATTTCACCAGAGCAAGTGGCTGCTTGTGTAGATGAAGTGGGTATTGGTTTCTTGTTTGCACCGCAATGTCACCCTGCTATGAAATATGCAGGCCCTGTACGCCGTGAATTGGGTGTGCGCTCCGTGTTTAACTTGCTCGGTCCTTTGACCAATCCCGCTGGTGCAGATTATCAAATCTTGGGTGTATTTGGCGAAGATAAATTGGACTTGGTGGCAAACGCTTTGGCGCAACTGGGCAGCAAACGCGCATTGATTGTGCATGGGCGTGATGGTTTGGATGAAATTACCACGACAACGATTACCGATGCCGTGTGGGTTGAAGATGGTAAAACCCACCGCTTTGAAATCGACCCAGCTGCATTCGGTATGCCGTATGCCACGCCCAAAGCCTTGGAAGGCGGCGATGCAGCGTTTAATGCTGAAGTGATGAAACATATCCTTGCAGGTGTGCAAGGTGCTGGGCGTGATATTGTGCTCTTAAACAGTGCCGCAGCTTTATGGGTCGCAGGTAAAGTAGACAGCATTGCTGATGGGCTTGGTTTGGCTGCAAAAACCATTGATGATGGCAAAGCCACGGCAACTTTGGATGCACTGATTGCATTCACGAATAAGTAAGTATGAACCGCAGAGGACGCGAAGGTACGCAGAGTTTAGATGCGCTAAGTCATGAAGTGATTGGTGCTGCCATGGCTGTACACTCTGAACTCGGTGCAGGTTTGCTTGAATCTGCATATGAGCACTGCTTATTGTATGAATTGAATAAACGCGGCTTAAAAGCTGAGGCACAAATAATGCTGCCTATTTCTTATGATGGGCAAACCATTGACGCTGGCTATCGCATTGATTTAATGGTGGAAGACACCATCATTATTGAGCTTAAAACTGTTGATAAGCTATTACCTATTCATACCGCACAATTATTGTCCTATTTAAAAATGGCAGACAAAGAATTAGGTTTACTCATAAATTTCAATGTCACTAGCCTACGTCATGGTATCAAGAGAATCGCTAATGATTTATAAATTTATGAACCGCAGAGAACGCAGAGTTTCACAGAGGATATTAAAGGCATATTATTTTGTTAAGAAGATAATACCTCATAAGGGTAATCCTTCATTATATTTAACCTCTGCGTACCTTCGCGTCCTCTGCGGTTCAAAAAAGGTTAAAGTATGAGCTCTATTTTAAATGAAATCGCAGCCTATAAACGCGAATGGGTAAAAAGCTGCAAAACCAAGGTCAGTGAACAAGATGTGTTGCGCCAAGCTTCTGATATTGAGCCTTTGGACTACGCAGGTGCACTTATCGAACGCATCAGCAATAAGGAAAATGCAGTGATTGCTGAAGTGAAAAAAGCTTCCCCTTCCAAAGGTATTATCCGTGAAGACTTTCACCCTGTAAACATTGCCAAAGCTTATGAAGCGGGTGGTGCGACTTGTTTATCGGTGTTGACCGATGTGAAGTATTTTCAAGGTTCTGATGATTTCGTGCGTGATATTCGTACAGCCGTCAACATCCCCATCCTGCGCAAGGATTTTATGCTCGATGCTTACCAAATCATTGAAGCGCGAGCCATGGGTGCAAGTTGTATTCTGCTGATTATGGCAATGATTGAGGATGATTTGGCGCAAGAATTATGTGCAGCGGCGAAGGAAATGGGCTTGTCTGTATTGCCTGAAGTGCATAATGCAAAGGAGTTGGAACGTGCTATGGATTTAGATACACCGCTCTTGGGCATCAATAACCGCATCCTGCATACCTTTGATATTACCCTGCAAACTACCATTGATTTACTGGCTGAGATTCCTGCTGAACGAACCTCTATCACTGAGTCAGGTATTTTCACCCATGATGATATTCAAATGATGAATCAGCATGACGTGTATGGCTTTTTGGTGGGTGAATCACTGATGCGACAAGATGACCCAGGAGCAGCCTTAAAAACACTGCTTGGTCAATGATTTTG